>JALOOP010000297.1 GCA_025454315.1 Oculatellaceae cyanobacterium Prado106 | reverse complement strand
GAAGCCATGATCCAAGGTGCAATGATTCGATTGATGCTGCAACGCTTAGGTGAACAGCATGAAACTGCTTAATTATTATTTTAGAAATGCGCTCTAAGCTTTATTATGCAACAACAGGTAAATGGGTTGATGATCAGAACCTTAAGGCTGTAATCGAATCTGGAAATCAAGAAATAGAAGACAGTGGGCTATTTGAGGATATTCTATTTGAGCCTTACGGAGCTAACGAGCTTCAAAGGTTGTATCACGAAACTCGAAATAAGCTTTCAAGCACTGTAACATTCCAAAATAGAATTACCCTGCCTGATATTGAAGGTGTTAAAGAAGCTTTTCTAGGAATCCTCCCTTTTAGAGAATTCCTGAAGTTGATTCAAGACAGCAACGAATCAATGTACAACATCTTTTACGATAATGTTCGAGATTTCCAAGGTGAAAATGAGGTAAATATAAAAATTAAAAATACTCTAAGAGAAGGAAAGTTTGATTTGTTTTGCGTCCTAAACAACGGGGTAACTCTCGTGGCTACCTCGCTTACTCCTGCGGGAAATAAGTTTACTTTGCGCGATTATCAGGTGGTTAATGGTTGTCAGACTAGTCACGTTCTCCATCAATCCAAAGCCATATCAGGTATTGAAAGAGTAAATGTTCCTGTCAAAGTAATCGTAACTGAAGATGAAGATATTAAAAATCAAATCACTCTTGCTACAAACAGTCAAACAGAGGTAAAGCCAGAACAATTGGCATCCTTAACACTTTTTCAGAAGAAGCTGGAACTCTTTTACAACTCAATGCGTGGGGAGGTAGAGCTTTATTATGAGAGGAGGTCACAGCAATATCATGCCACTCCTGGAATTAAAAAAACTCAGATCATCTCAATCCCAATTCAGATTAAAACATTTGCATCTGCGTTCCTAAATGCCCCTCACCTAGTCTCCGGGTACTATGGAACAATTGCAAGAAGATTTCAAGGTAAGATTTTTGAGAGCAATCACAAATATGCTCCATACTATTCGAGCGCTCTATGCTACTACAGATTAGAAGGACTTTTTCGTAATGGTTTTATTGATACACGTTACAAAAAGCTTCGATTTCATATGATTATGCTGGCTAGGATGCTGTCAATGGGCTCTATCGACATTGCTCCGTTAAACAGCAATAAAATTGAGAAGAAATCAGAGGACTTCATTGCAAGATTAAATAGTGAGACATCATGTGCTGAACTGTTTGAAACAGTTGTTAATGTTCTTGAGCAATCTGGGCTTGACCTCTTAAAAAGGCAATTTAAAGCTGAAAGCGAAACTGAAATATTGGTCAAAGCGCTACTGCTAAAGCTATCTAATCGATAAGCAAAAGCATAGCTTATCTGCCTCAGATGGCTATTGTTGAACTGATTAAACTTGACAACTGGTAGGCTTGAGCCAGATATGGCTCATACTGAAATTAGGTGTTTCAGCAAAGGGCAATCAGTATGGGATTTCGATTTAGAAAGAGAATCAAGTTGCTGCCGGGTCTGTCCCTTAATGTATCCAACTCAGGCATTTCTACAAGCGTGAAATTAGGCCCATTGAGTTGGAACTCCAGAACGCAGAAAACTTCCGTTGACCTGCCTGGCCCACTGTCGTATCAATTTGGTTTTCAAAAGGATCAAGGGCTAACCAAAGCGGATTTGGTTAGCTTGGCGAAACAGGCTGGTCTGACGGGTTATTCCAGTCTTAAAAAGCAGGAGCTAATTGCCCTTCTACAACAGCAAGGCATCTTGTGAGATTTGCTTGGAGAGCCAAGAGAGAAAAGATGCAAATTGTTTGGTCAAAACATGCCGAAGAACGTCAGCAACAATGGCAGCAACGATTCAATATTACTCGTGAAGAGATTGAAGCAACTTTACTTAATCCTCAGCAAATTGTGATTGAAGATGATGTTTTGGTTGCACAGTCTAAGCGAGGAGAGGGATTGCTACGAGTTGTGTTTGTTGAAATTGGGAATACGAAACGCATCTTGACCCTGTACTGAACAAATCAAGTGAATCGATATTGGCAGGAGGAAACTGATGAACGTTAAGTATGATACGGAAGCTGATATTCTAATTTTTATTCTGCGCGATGCCTTGCCTGCAAATGCTATCTCCGAACCGGGCGGCGTGATTGTTAGCTATGACGAAAGCGGTGAGCCGATTAGCATCGAGCTACTGAATGCTTCTAAACGCCAATTATTTAATCCTGAAAATCCTCAGATTGCAATCGCCACCTAACTCCCTACTTAAACAGATCACCACTAAAAAGATCACCACTAAAAAGGCTCACCGTTACGGGTGAGCCTTTTAGGGTTTACAGGAACCTCAACGAGGCGCTACTCTGCCGCTTGGGGCAAGAGTTCCCGCTTTTGTTCCGATAGGATGAACACCTGGCCATCGTCGTTGATGTCTACCGTGGCGGTATCTCCATTCTTGACGCGACCGGAGAGCATTTCCTCAGCCAGGGAGTCTTCCAGGAGGCGCATGATGGCGCGACGCAGAGGACGGGCACCGTAGCTGGGGTTGTAGCCTTCCTCAATCAGGCGATCCATGAAGCGATCGGTGACATCCAGGGTGATGCCCTGTTCGGCCAGTCGTCCAAAGATTTCCTTGAGGAGGATGTTGGCGATTTGCTTGATCTCGTCTTTCTTGAGTTGACGGAAGACGATGATTTCATCCAGACGGTTGAGGAACTCAGGGCGGAAGTACTGCTTGAGTTCTTCGTTAACCAGAGAGCGAATCCGGTTGTAGTTGGCTTCGTCGGCACTGTCGGTGGCAAACTCGAAACCAAGGCCGCCGCCGCCTTTTTCGATGACCTTAGAACCAATGTTGGAGGTCATGATCAGGAGGGTGTTCTTGAAGTCTACCGTGCGTCCCTTGGCATCGGTCAGGCGACCGTCTTCCAGGATTTGCAGCAGCATGTTGAACACGTCAGGGTGGGCTTTTTCGATTTCGTCGAACAGGACGACGGTGTAGGGGCGACGACGGACGGCTTCGGTCAACTGACCGCCTTCGTTGTAACCCACATAGCCCGGAGGCGAACCGATCAGCTTGGAAACGGTGTGGCGCTCCATGAACTCGGACATATCGAGGCGAATCATGGCTTCTTCGGCACCGAAGAAGTAAGCGGCCAGGGTCTTGGCAAGTTCGGTTTTACCAACCCCGGTGGGACCCGAGAAGATGAAGCTGGCGATCGGGCGGTTGGGATTCTTCAGCCCGACGCGAGCCCGACGGATGGCGCGGGAGATGGCCTTGACGGCTTCTTCCTGACCGACCATGCGGGTGTGCAGCGTGTCTTCCATGTGGAGCAGTTTTTCGGACTCGGACTCGGTCAGTTTGTTGACCGGGATGCCTGTCCAGGAGGCGACGATGTGAGCGATATCGTCCTCACCCACCACGGGGGAAGAAGTGTCGTCACCATCGGCGGACTCGGCTTTTTTGTTTTGGGCGATCGCTCGAATCTCAGCCTTGATTTCCATTTCGCGATCGCGCAGTTCACCCGCCCGGTCAAAGTCTTGGGAGCGAACGGCATCGTCTTTGTCCTTGAGGACTTGACGCAGTTCTTTGTCCAGTTCTTTGGCCGCAGGAGGAAGCTGGGAGTTGATCAACCGAACGCGGGAACCCGCTTCGTCGATCAGGTCGATCGCTTTGTCGGGCAAGTAGCGATCGGAGATGTAGCGATCGGAGAGCTTGGCGGCTGCTTCGACGGCTTCATCGGAGATTTTCAGCTTGTGGTGCTGTTCGTAGCGATCGCGCAGACCATAGAGAATCTCGATGGTTTCGGGGACGGTGGGTTCACCGACCATGACGGGCTGGAAGCGGCGTTCCAGAGCGGCATCGCGTTCGATATGCTTGCGGTACTCGTCGAGGGTCGTGGCACCGATACATTGCAGTTCACCCCGAGCTAGAGCGGGCTTGAGGATGTTAGCGGCATCGATTGCGCCTTCGGCTGCGCCTGCCCCGATCAGGGTGTGAACTTCGTCGATGACCAGAATGACATTTCCGGCTTGACGAATCTCATCCATGATCTTTTTCAGGCGTTCTTCAAACTCACCTCGGTATTTGGTACCTGCAACCAGGAGGCCAATATCAAGGGTGACGACCCGCTTATCTTCGAGGATATCAGGGATATCGTTGGTGGAGATTCGCTGTGCCAGTCCTTCTGCGATCGCAGTTTTACCGACACCCGGTTCCCCAATCAAGACAGGGTTGTTTTTGGTGCGGCGACCCAGGATTTGGATCACCCGCTCGATTTCTTTTTGTCGGCCAACCACGGGGTCAAGCTTGCCTTCGCCTGCCATTTGGGTCAGGTTTGAGCCAAACTCATCCAGCGTTGGGGTTTTGGTGCGACCTTGACCCCCGCCAGGAGCGACCTCGGCGGTTTCACCCAACATCCGGATGACCTGAGTGCGAACCTTGGAAAGGTCAACGCCCAAGTTTTCCAACACTCGTGCGGCTACACCTTCGCCTTCTCGGATTAGTCCCAGAAGCAAGTGTTCCGTACCAATGTAGTTGTGTCCGAGCTGGCGAGCTTCTTCCAGAGAAAGTTCTAGAACTCGCTTAGCGCGTGGGGTGAAAGGGATTTCAACAGCGACGAAGCCGGAACCCCGACCGATGATCTTCTCGACCTCAATCCGAGCGTCTTTGAGATTGACGCCCATCGACTTGAGGACTTTGGCGGCGACGCCGGTCCCTTCTCCAATCAGACCCAGGAGGATCTGCTCTGTACCCACAAAATTATGTCCCAGGCGTCTTGCTTCTTCCTGGGCGAGCATAATCACCTTAATGGCTTTTTCTGTGAAGCGTTCAAACATGGCGTTCCTTTATTACCTGGTGCGTGCCGGTACGCTGATTTTAGCATAGGCAAATCGTCCAGACGCTATCGTAAGACGGCTGGATTGCTGTAGTAATTACCGAAGGGTAGAGATGTCGCGGCGGCAGGAAACCGGGGGATCAGCCGTTCTAGAAGCCAGGGAGAAGCCTGAGCGTTCGATGTACGGGTAAAACGAGCCCCATGGGTTCTGCCAATAAATTCTTAAAGATCCATTGATGAACGCTTAACCCAGTGATATTCACAATAGAGAAAATCTATGGGGAGGGGCAGGAAAAAAGGGGAAAGACGAAAGGGGAAAGGGGAAAGGCGAAAGGGGAAAGGGGAAAGGGGAAAGGCGAAAGGGAAAGGGGGAAATCCCGGATCTGTTTCTTTGTCTCCCCATCTCCCCATACGCCTAGTGCGTCTCTACGGTTGGGGAGAATTGCCGTTTGGGTGAGGAGGGATGGAAAACATCGCGTCGGGTGGGCCGAGGTGCCAGCCCGATCGCCCCAACCGATCGCCCACCTCCGTCCACCAGTCCTGGAGAGTTCGCTGGAATTCTGGTTTTTGTAAGCCTTTGCGCCAGAGGATTAGGGCGTTTTCGTTATTGGGGTAGTAGGCTTTGCGTTCTCCGACGGACTCGAAGCCGAATTTTTGGTAGAGGGCGATCGCTGCTTCATTAGAAACTCGAACTTCCAGGGTGGCCCATTCTAGACCTCGGTGATGGGCGGCGGCTAGGAGCGCATAAAGAAGCGCTTGTCCTAAACCTTGACGGGAATAGGCTGGGTCAATAGCCAGAGTGGTGATGTGGGCTTCTTCTAGGATTGCCCAGAGGCAGGCTAGGCCGAGAATTTTGGAGGGGGGAGCATCTGGGGCGAGGTTTGCAACGGGATCTGTCGTGGGATCTGAGAAGAGAACCAGCAGATCGCTATTGGGGCTGTCGAGTTCTCGTTGGTAGCCGTCCAGAGTCCACATGCCCCCAAGGGCGCGACGATCGAGTTCGACGGCGGCGGGGAGAAGATCACTATTTAAAGGTTGAAGTTGAAGCCTTCTCATCTTGCAAGTCTGAAAGATGCCCTTAATTCAAGGCTGATATTGGGGCGGTTCGTTGAGTTGTTGCTGAATCTGTTGGACTTCATCAAGGGATAGCCCTGATGCACGGGTAATAATTTCGAGGGATACCCCTTTCCGAAGGAGGTTGAGAACCAGCATCCGGGTGTTTTCTTGCTGAGCATCCCTCCAGATAGAGCGAAAAACGGTAGATTCTTGCATAATTTCTCTCCATAGGATTCGGTGAATGACCTCGTCTTCTAATCGTAACCCGGCCAAAATTCCTAGAGATGCCGAGGAGCCAGGTGGCGAAGTCGGCGGAGAAGTTTTCGGCGAGGAATCGGCAGGTGTTGTCATGCATGAGTATAAATGTACCATCTACTCCATTAATTTCTCTCTTTATGTCTGAAAACTTGCTATCTGAAAACTTGGAAAAGGCGCAGGTTAACTGCCCTTTTTAGAAAATCTTTGTTTCTCGCAAAATCCTCAGTCCTGAGACAGCCCAAGATTGTACACTGGTACTTTGTTGGTATTTTGGGAGCCTCCGTGGACGATCCCCTTGATTTGCTGAATTGGGTTGAAAATTTAGCTGCAAGATTCACCAACTCCTCGGTTTAGTTTTATTGAATTGTTTAAGGATAATCAACTCGCATGGTATCGACTCCCGCAAGAGAAGGGGTGAATTCGGGGCGGCAGTTTCTCCCTTCTTCCCGCTCACCCCAAGTCTCACCCAACCAATCGCTCATGCCCCTGACCGCCGCAGTCAATGAGCCAGATCACCTCGAAATCGGCGGCTGTGATGTGCCGGAACTGGTGCAGCGATTTGGGTCGCCGCTCTATATTCTGGACGAGGAGACGCTCAGGCAAGCTTGTCAGCAGTATCGGCAGGCTTTTCAGCGCTATTATCCTGGGGAGTCGCTGGTGATCTATGCCTCCAAAGCCTGGAACTGTTTGGCGGTCTGTGCGATCGTTGCCGATGAAGGCTTGGGTATTGATGTGGTATCGGGCGGCGAACTCTACACGGCGCTCCAGGCGGGCGTTAGTCCCGAGATTACCTATTTTCACGGCAATAATAAGTCGGTGGATGAGCTGCGGTTGGCGATCGACAGTCATTGCACGATCGTGGTGGACAACTGGCTAGAACTCAAAACCCTAACCGAACTGGCTAGTGACCATCCGGTACGCATCATGCTGCGGCTCACTCCCGGTATTGAGTGCCATACCCATGAATATATTCGGACAGGCCACCTCGACAGTAAGTTTGGCTTTGACCCAGAGCAACTGGATCAGGTGTTTGCCTTCATTAGCCAGCAGCCAATGCTCGACTGTGTGGGACTCCACGCCCATATTGGCTCCCAAATTTTTGAGCTTCAGCCCCATGCGGATTTGTCGGGGGTAATGGTGCATTGGCTCAAGCAAGCTGCCCAGCATGGCTTGAACATTCGTGAATTAGATCTGGGCGGTGGCCTAGGGATTTGCTACACCGAAGCCGATGATCCACCCAGCATTGACGAATGGTCGCGGGTGATCGCGGAGGGCATGGTGAAAGCCTGCGAGGAACAGGGGGTGCCCTTGCCAAAGCTGATTGTGGAACCGGGGCGATCGCTCATTGGGTCGGCCTGTGTCACGGCCTACACGATCGGCAGCCAAAAAATCATTCCACAACTGCGAACATACGTTACTGTAGATGGCGGCATGTCGGATAACCCGCGCCCCATTACCTACCAATCGGTCTATCGAGCTGTGCTGGCCAACCGGATGTCGGCAGAGTTGACGGAAAGTGTGGCGATCGCAGGCAAACACTGTGAGTCAGGCGACATTGTCATCAAACAGGCCAATCTGCCAACGACCCAGCCCGGAGAAGTGCTCGTTGTCCTGGCAACGGGTGCTTACAATTACAGCATGGCGTCCAACTACAACCGATTACCCCGTCCGGCAGCGGTTTTAGTCCACTCGGGTGAAGCGAGCTTGATTCTTCAGCGCGAAAATTATCAGGACTTGATCCGGCAGGATCGCCTCCCCGATCGACTGCATCGGTCTGTTTGAGAGCAGGTTCTGGGAGAAGCAGGGCGAGTCATTGAGCTTCGCGGTAGGGTTCTCCCCCTGCCGAACGTTTTCTGATTAGACTGCTTTCTGATTAAACTGCTTGCTGATAAAACTCAAGCGTCTAGCTTGGTTTCAATGGCTTCGCCTCCAGGTTTTTGCCCCCTAAATCCCCCAACTTTGGGGGACTTTGAGGGTTCTTAGATTTTCCTAGAGAACTCGGCTCTTCCAGGATTGGGATTGGGGGCGAAAACCAGATTTTACAGAACGAGTTCTCATTTGCACGGGAGGCAGAGTCTCCCCTTCCATGTTTCGATCCAGAAAAATGGACGTTTAGTTCAGTCGCATGATCATCCAGAGTCAATCCAATGGCATCTCTGTGGGGGCAACTGTTGACATCTCTTCCTTGGGCTTTGTCCTCAATGCTCTCTGCGATTGAATGGCAGTCTGTTTTGCTGCGGGCGATCGACATCGTGCTGGTGCTGATTCTGACCTATATCATTCTGGTCATCATTGGCGAACGCCGCACGCTCTGGATGGTCAGAGGACTGATCGTGTTGATGTTGGCGCTGGCGCTGAGTCGAGCCTTCAAGCTAGAGCTATTGACCTTTGTTTTGGAAATGCTGGTGATTGGCTCTGCGGTGGCGATGGCGCTGATTTTGCAGGCGGAGTTTCGGCGGCTGCTAGAACAGTTGGGGCGGGGCGAAGTCACCCAACTCTTTCGTCCGGCGCGAGAATCGATGCCCAAGTCCGATAGCGTGGTCGATGAGATTGTCGATGCGGTCAAAGAGCTTTCCCAGAACCGCACCGGGGCGCTGATGATTTTGGAAACCGATCGCCCGATTGATGAGCGCGATTTTTCGGTTCCGGGGGTAAGGTTAAATGCGGAAGTGTCCAAAGAATTGCTGCAAACGATCTTCCAAACCTCTACGCTGCTGCATGATGGAGCCGTGTTTATTCGGGGGTCGCGGGTGGTTTCAGCGGGGGTAATTTTGCCCATTTCCGAGCGGACGGCTTCGCGCCAACTGGGGACTCGTCACCGGGCTGCTATGGGAATTACCGAGCGAGTCGAAAATTGCGTCTGTGTGGTTGTATCTGAAGAAACGGGGTCGATTTCCCTGGCCGAGCGCGGCAGTCTGAATCGTCCCCTGACCAGTAGCAAACTGCGAGAACTGCTATTGCAGCGATTTTCTCAGTCTGTCGATCGGGAGGCCGTAGCACCCCAACTGCGAACTCTAGGTCGTCAACTCAGCAGCCAAGGCAAAGCGCTGGTTTCACGTCTGTTTCGCTCTTCATCATCGGCTTCTCGGGAGAAAAAATGACAGCCAAGCCCATCACCCTACATGAGTTACCTGCTGATCTCCATCGGGATCGCCTTCCCCAGCATGTTGCTGTCATTATGGATGGCAACGGACGCTGGGCCAAAAACCAAGGCTTACCGCGCATTATGGGACATCGGCGGGGTGTCGATACCCTCAAGGACATGCTGCGCTGCTGCAAAGACTGGGGCATTGGCGCACTGACGGCCTACGCCTTCTCCACGGAAAACTGGGGTAGACCGCTGGAAGAAGTAGACTTCTTGATGACGCTGTTTGAGCGTGTCCTGCGGCAAGAACTGCGGGAAATGATGGAAGAGGATGTACAAATCCAGTTTATTGGCAACCTCAGCGCCCTACCCCATTCCCTTCAGCAAGAAATCACCCGCTCTGTTGAAGAAACTCGCCACAATAAGGGCACCCAGTTCCGCGTCGCCACCAACTATGGCGGACGCCAGGAAATTTTGGAGGCTTGTCGGGCGATCGCCACCCAAGTCCAACAAGGTCACCTGACCCCAGATCAAATCGACGAAGCCATCTTCGAGCGCCACCTCTACACCGCTGGCACCTGCGATCCCGACCTGCTGATCCGCACCAGCGGCGAAATGCGAATTAGTAACTTTTTGCTGTGGCAGGTCGCCTATGCTGAGATTTATGTGACCAATGCGCTGTGGCCAGACTTCGATCGCAGCGAATTCCACCGAGCCTTGAGTGCTTACCAGGCGCGCGATCGCCGTTTTGGCAAGCTGTCTTCCGCTAGAAGCTAATTAGATTGCCGGGGGTTGAATAGAGCATACCTAACTCGAAATCTTGAAAAGACCCATAATCTAAGGCCCTGCAAAAATCGCCTCGTCGAGGTCTTTGCGACTGAGAGAATACTTGAACGATCGCACAATATCCCCACCATCGGTATCTGCGCCAAAGTAGCGGACGCTGAGACAGTCTACTTCTAGCCAAATTTCGGCTTCCCATTGCTCAGTTTGGATCGTCCAGCAGTGCAGGTTATGGGGATCTTGCTGGCAACCCTGAGAGCGCAGCCAGTCTTCGATGTCCGGCAGAGGATGGTTGTAGAGGGGGGTGTTGGCAGAGGGAAAGGTCATGGGCGGCGATCGGAGTGCTTCCCTTTCACTGTATCATCCTCGTCGCCTCGGATTTGGGGTTGGTTGGGGGAGAAATTCAAGATCCTGGGGAGCCATTTAACCGCAGAGACGCAGAGGCGCAGAGAGTCAGAAGGATTGGCAGAGGTGATTAGACGGATTGCAAAGGGTTCTAACTCTGCGTCTCTGCGTCTCTGCGGTTTAAAGGGTTTTATCCGATCGATAGTTCTCCCCGAGCGATCGCCACCACAAACACCAACGCCAAACAGCCCAACAGCGTCAGACCCAGAATAAAGAGGGCGAAGATTTCACCAGCGGAGAGGGGGCGATCGCTGGGATCTAGATAGGCTGAGGAACGGTAGGGTTTGCCCATAGTAGGCCGCTGGGTGGCTAGATGGGGCAGGGGTTGGATGACGGTGTAGCGCGAGTAGCCGATCTTCAAATCATAGGAGGATCGGCGTTCGGGGTTGCTGAGGGTGGCGTAGGCTTCGTTGAGTTCCTGGAATTTGGTAATGGCGATCGCAGGCGGCAGAGTGGTGGTGTCAGGGTGGTAGAGCTTGCTGAGGTCGCGGTAGGCGCTGCGAATTTGCTGAACCGAGGCGGAGGGATGCAACCCGAGCAAATCATAGTGCGAACGAATCTGCTTAGCCTGTGTCATGGATCGATTAACGGTAATAAAAATAAATTGAATAGAGCTGTAATCAAACATCCCAAGATCGAATCACAAAATCTAATCCAAAGAGCTATGCCAGAGATCTAGGCCAGCTCAAAACAGGCTGAGCGAGTCAGACGAATCTGCGCCAGGGTAAAGATGACGGGGATGACTCGGCCATAGTTGGTGGCGATCGATCGCCAACCCAAGTCCGCCAGAAACCAGGTCCACATCACAGGCCCCAACACCGCAAAAACGGTTCGCGCTGCCCCATAGCGCGCTGCACTCAAGGCCATGCCCCGAGAGGCCATTTGCAAGGTGACTTGATTTTGGATCGCCGTAGTGCCGCCTCGGACGATCGCCTGTTGCGCCATTTGGTAAGTGGCAGCATGGAGGGCAAACTGACGAGCAATCACCTGTAGAATCCAGGGACGAACGACCGAACTAAGGGCGATCGCACTCCCCCCCTTGAGCAGCAGACCCACGGGATCAGCCTGAGCCGACAGCGGCACCTGCTGGGCTAGATGGGACTCTGAAATGACTTTTTGCAATTTGCCACTCAACACTTGCCGTTCAGCAGCGGGCAGTTGCGTCCAGGCACGATTCAATAAATGTAAGAAGATTTCGGCTTCTAAATCTTCTGTCGAAAGGTCTAGGGAATGGGAGATTTTTAAATAACGGCAGACCCGAAGGAGCACCTGGCGATAGCTCATTTGTCCGGTGCGACGTTGCAGCACAGTCATACCATCGGCGGCCAGAAAGCGGAATCGGTCTTCGATCGCATCAATCCAGCCGGATCGATCCTGACTTTGTACTGCGATCGGTTCTGGGGTGTAGAGGTAATCGAGGGGGTTAAACTTGCGCCGAAAGAGAATGTCGGTCAGGGCTTGCAATTCTTCTTCGGTGGCCAATTCCAGCGCAACTCGCAATTCGTCCAAGGGGAGATCCTCCGTGAGGGCATAGGGGCATCAATCTGACTAGCAGTCTATCTTCAGCGTTTGTTTTTTCTATAGTCTCGGGATCGTCCTCTATAGGTGGAGAGAGAGGGAACGATCGCCAAACTATTCCTTAATATATCGTTAGAACTTAGGGCTGGATGAGGGATTCAATCTTAGATTTTCAAGGGCTCACGATAGAACCTAAAGTGACTCAATTATTATTTCATTAACATTAATATACCTGCTCATTCCTCCGCGTCTGGAGCGTCTCTAAGCTTCTGTGGTTCAGTTCCAAAACATCAGCGAACCCTCACTATAAACCAACCTGAAATTCTCTATGCGTCTGGCTCTATGCGTCTGGAGCTTCTCTGCGGTTCCAATTCCAAAACATCCGCTAAATTCTCACCAGAAAGCAACCTGAAATTCTCTCCGTGTTTGGAGCGTCTCTGTAGTTCCAATTCCAAGACATCCGCGAAATTCTCACCAGAAAGCAAAAGAGGGAGCTTGCACTTGAGGCAAGCTCCCCCTTTTATTCAATAGAACAGGTATTGAATAGAACAGGCAGGGGGCTGGGCTAGTCTGCGGCCTCAGCGCCCTCCCGGTTCATATTCTCTTGATCCATTTCGTCACCATCCTGGGCATTGCCACCGCCATAGCGTTTCTTGCCAAAACGGCCTACGTTGGTGCGTTTGCGAAACTTGCGGGCGTAGGCTTGGTTGCGGAGCGCCTTTTCCTTTTTCTGATTGCGGCGTTTAGCCATTCTCTCTGAACCTCATATAGGAGTTGTACTGAGCCGTTGTATGGAGCAAAAATTGCATGAAGCAAAAGCGTTGCAAAAGGGTTTGGGGTGGAATGGGGAGCATCTAACGTTGAACTCAAACCAACTCTGAATTCATGCGCTCCCAAATTGCCCACAAGCAATCCACTTTATCACAAAATTTAAGGTTTATCACCTATTGGGCGAGTTGAGCTGTTGTCGGGCAAAGGCGATCGCATCCTGTCGCGACTGCACCCGTCCCTCGGCCTGTGCCAGTTGGATGGCTTCCAAAAGCTGCCCAATCTGAGGCCCTGGAGATAATTGTAGATCTTGCATTAAGTCTCGTCCCGTAAGCGGCGGCACGGGATGAGCCACCGGATCTTCGGGGTGAAGGAAGCGATCGATCAGCGGAGCCATGACGGAGATCTCAACGCCCAAGGCCAAGGCCATGATGGCTAGCGCCGGAAAGGCTGAGCCAATGTTGCGAAAGAAAAAGTATTGCTGCCGGAGCGATAGCAGGGCAAGATCCGTATCTTGAATCGCACTCAGACAGCGCAGCAGCGCCAAAACGGTCTGAACCTCAATCCGGCTATACTTCAACCGCCAAAGCTCCGACTCGGCAATGCTGGGATCGGGATCAACGAGACTGGCGAGCTTAGCGACTTTCAGCCAACTGCGGGTGGAGCCGTGACTTTTGGGATCGCGCGTTCCAACTGCCTGATGGAGTCCCAGTTGGGGCCAGGTTTGGTCGAGGGCGATCGCGGCTTCATCCATGCGCCCCAACCGCGCCAAGCTCTCGGTCGTTGCATGGGCTAGCCAATAGTCAAACAGTCCATCCTGCCAAGCTCGGGTCAACAGGAGTGTCCCTTTGGGAGCATTGAGCAGATAGTTCAATTCCCCTTGAATGCGCTCCGCCGCAATCTGGCTCAGCAGCGGGGATAACTGCTGAATCATTTGCTCGGTTTGGGGATCAAGGGTAAAGCCTAGCTGTGCCGCCTGACGGTAAGCCCGCAGCAGCCGCAGCGGATCTTCTTTAAGATTTTCAGGGGCAATCATGCGGATGACTTTGCGCTGTAAGTCCTGATAGCCCTGGAGCGGATCGACCAGTTGATCGGTGTGGGGGTTGTAGGCGATCGCATTCACCGTAAAGTCGCGCCGCCGCAGATCCTCCTCCAGGCTGTTGCCCACCTGCTGGGCAAAATCGACCGTGGCATGGTCAAAGACAACACGGGCAATTTGGCGATCGGCATCCAGCAAAACGAACCCGGCGCGGTAGGTCTGGGCGATCGCTCGGGCGGTTTTGACCGCATCCTGGGGGAGGACAAAATCGAGGTCTAAATATTCTGCCGGACGCTCCAGCAGCGCATCGCGGACATTGCCACCGACCAGATAAGCCGCACGCGGCAATAGC
>JALOOP010000296.1 GCA_025454315.1 Oculatellaceae cyanobacterium Prado106 | reverse complement strand
GAATGGATTGTGGAAGTGGCATCGGGTGGCTTTTGAGATGGGGCGATCGCCCAATTATTTGCAGCGCATCACGGAAGTGGCGAAAAGTGTGGTGCAGGGGGAAGGATTGTCGGAGAAGGCTCAAGGTGCGATGCAGAGGGATTTGGCGGCTTTTGAGCAGTGGCGATTGGCTTTGGATGGGAATGCGCGATCGTCGGCTCCATCAGGTATAAGTCAGGGAAAGAAGTCCGCTGTTCAGAGCGATCGGGAGAATGAAATGGAATGATACTGGCGTTGCTTCTAAGGCATTTTGGGACGGATGCCGGACACCAGTAAAAAATTAGTCAGAAGGCTTCTGACCCATTGAGTTCTGCACAATGGAGTGAACCTCAATCGGGTTCAAGAATTGTGGTACATCTGATATTCATGAGCGACTTCTTGGGCAATTTTTTGGCGCAAACTCCAGGGGGAGAGGATTTCTATTTTGGGTCGCCATGCTCTGAGTCGGAGTAGGACATTGGGATCATGTTGACGGTAGCGAACCTGGTAGTAGGCATCATCGGGCGATCGCGTCTGCCATATCTTGAGGAGAATTTTTCGTTGTTTGCGATCGCGAACATGCGTTTCGATCAGGGGTTTGACTTGATTGTAGGAGATGGCCTGGAAGGTTTCGTGCCGAATCGTACCCTGGATATAGCCAACATCAAACCAATTTTCAAAGCGGAGGATCATCAGTTCATCAGGTTGGTAAAAATCGAATCCCCAGGCATCACTCATTTGTTCCTGGATATCGTCTGGGGTGGGTAATTCTTTGGATTTGAACGCGGCAGCTAGATCTCGGGGAACGCTGGGAGCCTTCCAGGTGAGTGGTTTAAGGGTTTTGATGCGATCGAGGCGGTAGTTGCGCCAGGTCAGGTCGGTTGCGGAATCTGTGGTGTAGCCCCAGGCGCAGAGGTAGGTGGCACGCTGCACGTAGTAGATGCAGACAGGGTAGACGATGCCATTTTCCAGTTGTCCGGACTGGGCACTGTGATAGGCGATCGCTACTGGAACAACCGGAGTTTTTTCCCAGATTTTGCGGAGTGCGTCCTGTAAATCTTCCACCGCGTCACTTTTATGAGTCGGGACAATGTAATCGACATGGATGAAAAAACGCTGATAGCCGCTCAGATGTTGGTTGAGGTTGCTGGCAATCAGGGCTAAGTCGGGTTGCACCAAGATATTGCTCAATTCTGAGGGAGCAGATTGGGGGCGGGTGGGGTAGGTTTGTACCCGCTGGTATTTCTGGCCTTGCGGTTCCAGCCAGCCGAGTCGAACGAGAATTCTCAGATCTTCTGCCAGGGTGGGACGGGTGACGGCGAAGAGGCGCGATCGCAACACAGTCTCGATGTCTGCGGGGAGGGAGTCATGTTGGGCGAGAGTTTCTAACCAGGCGGCTTTAGAGTGGTCTGAGGTGACGGGAAAGAGCCAATCTGCGGTGAGGACATGGCAACGGCAGGTGGCATCGTGGAGCGGGGGAATGGTGTCAGTACGGGGATGGGTTGCGGTGAAGAAGCGATCGCGCCAATCGGCATAGCTGAAGGTTGAGGGCATGGGATGGGTCAGGCTTTCATCGCCGTAGAAGAAGCAGAGCAAAGCCCAGAGTCGAATGGCTCTGGCCAGGTTTTGTTTGAGAGAACCCCGAGCCAGCCATTGCAGGAGTTCAACCGTGGGAGAATCTTGAAACATGAGGGTTAGGCGAGGGTTTTGAGTTGGTGGACGATCTGGTGGAGTTCTTGCAGCATGGGTTGGAAGGAGGGTGGAGCGGGTTCGGCGTACAGATCCAGAAAAGCCTGGTAGAACCAGAGGGTACCGTCCTGACCGCCGCTGAATTGTGTCCAAATCGACTGCCCTTGTTGTTGTAGATCTCGTTGTAGAGCTTGTTGTTGTAATTGTTGCAGAAGGCTGCGGGCGTTGTGGAGTTTGTCGGCGAGGGCAACGAGGCGGACGCTGGGGGAAGCGGCTTTGATCTGCTGGAGATAGGTTTGGCGGCGTTCTGGCCAGGGTGGCTTGGGATGGGCATCTGATTCGGTGCAGCCGTCGATGATGGCGGTAATTTCGTCACCAAACTCTGCCTGAATGCGATCGCGCGTTGGGGCACCTCCCTGATCTTCGATGGCATCATGGAGGAGGGCGGCGATCGCTTCGGCTTCGGTGCCCTGATTTTCTAGCACGAGGGCAGTCACACTGAGCAGGTGGGCGATGTAGGGGGTCTGGTCTTTGCGGCGTTGCTGGGCGTGGAGACGATAAGCCAGGGTGAGTGCAGTTTCAAACTGGGGAGTGAGGAGGGTTGGGGGAGGTTGGTGTGCCATTTTAGATTTTAGATTTTGGATTTTAGATTTTGGAATGCAGGGTTCTTCTCCGGAAGGGGGATGCATCTTGAATGGGTTGAATCTGGAAATATCCGAGTGAGTGTTCTCTGAATACCAGTATGAACCGAATCGGAAGAGGAGGCTTCCGGGGGTAGGGTATAGTGGTGGACAAGGAAATTGGGTAGATGGGCAAATTTTAGCCATCTACGCACTTCTCTCTCTTGCTGAACCAGAATCCTGATGGATGGGGGTGTTATGACTGCGATCGGTTTAACGGTGATTCCGCACCAGACTCAGATGGGGGCGGGGTATCAGCATTTAAGGTTTGAGATCCTGCATGAGAGTGGCATCTTGGAGCCGGGGGATTTGTGTGGGTTGAGTTTGCCGGATGACATTCAGTGGGATCAGGGGATTGTCATTGAAGGGAAAGGCCCTATTTGGCTGTATGGGTATTTGGTGCATGTGTGTCATGCGGCGGCCTGGGTGGGGTGTTTTGATCCACGATTGGGGGCAGTGGTGGTGATGACTCATGTGCGGAGTGTGCAGGTGGGGCAAGTGTTGCCGATTGTGTTGCCCGTTTTGTGAGTCTGAGACAAGGAGCTTTTTTCAGATTCATCTTTGATTTTTGTCGTTTATTCTCCTGAGTTTGTTACTTCTGGTGTTCCTCTCGATGTCATTTCTATGTCACAAATTTTCTCTCAGATTGAACTCCGAATTGTGCCCATTAAGGATGGGGATCTGCGTTATCAGTTGTTGACGATTACGATACTGAGACCGGGAGATTTGTTTGTAGAACGAGAGGGGAGTCGGGGGAAGTCGCTTTTAGCACGCATTCAGCCGGAGGAGTTGGAGCAGTTGCGGTTGCCGGAAGCGTGGGATGAGTCGCGAGGGGTGATGTTGTTTGGCAATGCTCCCACCTGGTTGTATGGACGGTTGGTGGCACTGTGTCGGGGAGCGGCCTGGGTGGGTTGTTACAATGTGCGGCAGGGTGGGGCGATCGTGGTAGCCAGTCGGGTGCCGTTTCCTGATGTTGGGGCGGTGGTGCCGTTGCGATCGCGTCCTCAACCGGGAATGGCGATCGCGATTGGCGGGGCACCGAATAGCGGCAAAAGTGTGTTTGCCCATGCGTTGCGATCGGCGTTGTCCCAGCAAATGTCGAGTTATTTGCATCGTGCCAATTGGGATGGGGAGGGCAATTGGTCGTATGAGACGGAGGATCAGACAGTGGCGCGGCAGTTGGTGGAGCGGGGCAAGTTTAAGATCCATTTGCGACCGAATGGGGAAGCGTTGTTGCAGAGCTATTTTGAATATCACGCGGAGGCGACGCGGCATATCCGGGCGGTGGTGGATGTGACGCTGGTGGATCTGGGGGGGAGGCCGGATGCGGTAAAGTTGCCAGTGGTGTCGGCCTGTAGCCATTTTGTGATTATTAGTCGGGATGCGGAGCAGGTGCCGCTGTGGTTGGAGTTATTTCGGGGATTGCAGCCGCTGGTGGTGATTCACAGTCAGTTGGCGGAGGGGTGTCGGGTGGTGCGATCGCAACCCATCCTGGAGGTAGAGGCGGGGCCTTGGCTGCGGGAGCGAGAGGCGACTGTGCCGATGATGGTGCTGGAACGGATTTTGAAAGCCTGTGAAGGGTCAGATAAGCCGTCAACAACGATGCGATCGCCCAAGGATCATCTATAGTGGAGGAGGCGTTATTCTGGAGCTGCACCATGCGCTCAACGGCAACTGCTGACACCTATACTTACGATATTCTGGTAGAAGTCCGACCCGACGGGATGTATCAAGCCAGTGTTTTGGGCTGGGCAGAGTGTCAAGCAGTTGCGGCTACATCTGAGGCGGCGATCGTCGCTGTGAAAGACAGGGTGAGCGATCGGTTGGCGAAGGCTCAGATTATTCGGGTAAAAGTTGAAGTCCCATCACCTGAGCATCCCTGGTTGAAGTTTGCTGGGATGTTCAAAGACGAGCCCATGTTTGATGAGGTTCTGGCAGCGATCCAGCAATATCGTGAAGAATTGGACGCAGATTTGGCCGAGCCAAACCTACCCATCGAAGCATCTCAGACGAAATTGGATGGTGCAGCTTGAAACGTTGGATTCTCGATACCGACCATGTTTCGCTTTACCAACGGCAACATCCTCTTGTCATACAAAGGGTGCTGGCTACGCCACCAGAATTGCTGGCAGTGACGATCGTCACGTTAGAAGAGCAGTTTCGGGGGTGGTTTAGCGTCATTCAAAAAGCTGGACGAACAGAACAACTGGTTTTTGCTTACACCCAGTTACGAGCAACTTCGGAATATTTTTGTACAGCCAATGTTCTTGATTTTGATCAAAACACCTACGAGCAGTACCTTCGACTTCAAAGGCTGCAATTACGGGTCGGTTCTCAAGACTTGAAGATTGCTGCCATTGTGTTGACCCAGGACAGTATCTTAGTTACCCGCAATCGTCGGGACTTTGAGAAGATTCCTGGGCTGGTTCTGGAGAATTGGGCGATCGCATCTCAACCTCAAAACATTGGGTCAGAGTGAGATCTCTGAGGCTTAAATCCTTAAAAATCTGGCAGGAACAGGGTGGATTCTCTGTCCCGCAAAGCTTCAGTCCCCTTGCGGGGTGAGGGCTTTGAAAGGGGTAACCGTCTTCAGCACCTCAACCCGGAACTTCAAGGTTTCAGTCCCCTTGCGGGGTGAAGGCTTTGAAAGCTCCATGCCCGGTTGACCCACCGTGCCCTGAGGGAAGGTTTCAGTCCCCTTGCGGGGTGAAGGCTTTGAAAGCCTGTTGAAACAGAAGCTTTACGACTTTCTACATCTGAACTGTTTCAGTCCCCTTGCGGGGTGAGGGCTTTGAAAGCGCAATTTGCTCCCCAGAGCAACACGCTGGAGATTGCCGTTTCAGTCCCCTTGCGGGGTGAGGGCTTTGAAAGGACCTGCGCGATGCTATGCAATTCATCATCTTCTGTGTGTTTCAGTCCCCTTGCGGGGTGAGGGCTTTGAAAGCTTGACTCGACCAGAATTGTGGCCCTGTTTATACCTGTTTCAGTCCCCTTGCGGGGTGAGGGCTTTGAAAGCGGAAAACCTCAGTGTTGTGCTACTTCACGACCAGTTTCAGTCCCCTTGCGGGGTGAGGGCTTTGAAAGTCTTTATGGCAATTCCGGCAACGACAAGTTGTTTGGAAATGGTTTCAGTCCCCTTGCGGGGTGAGGGCTTTGAAAGTCTCTAAGGAGAAACGAACATGATGACCCAACGTGAACAGTTTCAGTCCCCTTGCGGGGTGAGGGCTTTGAAAGTTGGGTGAGGATGACGCGGATTCTGATCCCAAAAGTTAAAAGTTTCAGTCCCCTTGCGGGGTGAGGGCTTTGAAAGTACTGGTGGAAATCGTACCGACATTGATGCTCGCACTTTCAGGTTTCAGTCCCCTTGCGGGGTGAGGGCTTTGAAAGGGTTCGCCTGGAAACGCTTGCTGGGCGCTGGCTCGTTGAGCCAAATCGACGCAGGTCATTTTTGAGAGGCAAAAACGCCTTTTCTTTTTCAAAAGCATTTGTTGGGAGCGACTGAAGGGCGCTCCTACAGTGGCATCGACGCAGGTCAACGAAGTTATGCGGCTTTCAAGGATCGGTGGAGATGGGATTTTGTCCTTTGCTCTTCCCTTATTATGCAGGGCTTCGCCAGAAAATCAACCCCCGAATCCCAAAGAAAAACGGAAGGGATGGCGGTCGGCTAAGGATGAGAGGGGTCGCCTGCCCCTTTCTCCAGGTTATGCGATCGCCCCCCACCCCAAATCCCGTGATTCACGCGCGACCTGGTGACATCTCGCCTAACCCCAAACCGCAATGTAGCATCAGCGATGCCAGACCAAAGAGCAGCCTGGACAATTCCAGACTGCTCTCGGTTTGTTGTAGGGTGACGATTAGAGAATATAGGCGATCGGCGGTGGCTCGGGTGGCGCACTGCCGATGGTGAGTGCCTTCACCAGGCTGTCTGACGCAATCCAATAAAATCGCACATTGTCCTCCGCTGGTTTGACCAAGCGCTCGACTCGCTTGTGGAGTTTTTTCATGTCTGCCAGAGAAACAAAGCACTCGAACACACTCCACTGTACTCGCCGACCATAGCCCTCCAAAAAAGTGGCCAGTCGGGTTCGTCGTCTATCGTCCGGAATGTCATACACCACCAATACCAGCATGGTTTCTCCTTCAGGTTGCTGCTTCAGGTCGATCGCAAAAAGGCTTCGTAGGTCTGAGCATTCTGGAGGCATCGCTTGTAGCGCTGTACCTGCAACTGAATGGCTCGACGATAGGAAACGGCCTCCTGTACCAGGGGATGAGTTACCGTTTCTGAAATGCGTTCTTCAAAGTGCTTCAAGAACACTCGTCGCGCTTGCGGCTCCAAATAGATGCCTCCTGCTTTATCGGGGAATGTAAAATCCGTGGGACGCACTATCTTTTTGTTGATCAATGTCATTACCAAACTATCCACCAGAATCGATCGCCACTCTTCCATCAAATCAAAGGCCAAGTGTGGTTCCTTTCGCTCTGAGCGGTGCAAATTGCCCAGATACGGATTTAACCCTTCTGCCAAAATGACACTTAACACATTGTTAAACAGCAGCGTGTAGCCAAAACTCAACATGCTGTTAATAGGATCTTTGGGCGGACGACGACTGCGTTCAACCCAGCAAAACCCCGGATTCAAAATCAACTGTCCCCACCCGCTGAAATAGAGTTTGGCGGCGGCTCCTTCGTGCCCCCGCAATATATCCAGATCTTCAACTTTGGCCAGGGTTTGCCGATATTGTTCAAGACGGCTAATCTTGGCCGATAGCCCTTCTACCTTGCGCTTGCGGTTGAGCCGCAATAATAACTGTCGTGAATTGCCCAACTTTCCCTCCAGGATTCGCTGTGCCATCTTTAACTGAAATTCCTGATCCTGCCGTCGTCCATACTGGGCAGCCTCCATTGGCAAATCACAAAACTCGCTACTCCACAAATGTCCCTTGTAACTCCCAATCTGTGACAAAAAGACCACCGGGATCTGCGCTTCCAAACAGGCGGCGATCGCCTGGGTACTGATCTGCACATTGCCCAACACCAGGATGCGCTCCACTTCTCGAATGGGGACTTCGGCTGGCTTCTCCAAAGCATTCACAGGTTTCACCACAAATCGTCCCTGCTCCTTGCCCAATACCGTTCCTTGATTCACCAAATATAAAGTTGACATGCCTGCTTTCCACTCCAATTCTTGCGATTCAATCACAACAGACTTTGCTTCTCTAACTCGATATCCCATCACCACGTACAACGGGGGTGGCACAGGTTGTTCCGATTCCTGAATGGCTTCCCGGAATGCCTGCTGCATCTGGGTCGCAGGCAAAGGTACATCGCTGTAAGTTAACAGGGGTAAGTCTCTGCCCCGAACCTCTAAACCGGGATGATTGTCTTTGTTTTGTTTGCCTTTGCTTTTGCCTTTGCCCTGATCCTGGAGGATGAGCGATCGCACAAAGGTATGCCCCAGAAAATGGAACCCTTGCCGAAAATTGGTAATCCGCGTTTTGTCCGGATGCAGATCCAAGCCCATCTCCGTGAGCAATTGATCGACCCATGTCTGGGCTTTTTCGATTTGTGCCCGACTCTTGGCCAGCACAACAAAATCATCCGCAAAGCGCACCAGTTTGAATCCTTTGGCGGCGATCGCCTCATCAAAATCGTCAAAATAGACATTCGCTAAAATGGGCGAAACCACTGAACCCTGGGGAATTCCTTTGGGTGGCAACACCAGTCCCGATGCGGTGACTACACCGCTGTTAATCCAGCGCTCGACCAATTTGCCCACGGCGGGATCAGGCACTCGTTCTTGCAGTTCAGCATAGAGTCGCGAATGCTGAATATTATCGAAGTATTTCACCACATCCGCATCGAAAACCCAATCATAGCCCTGCTTTCGCCAATGCTCGACCTGGCGGACGGCACTTTGATAAGATCGCCCCGGTCGATAGGCAAAACTACAGTCCTCAAACTGAGGTTCTAACAGGGGATGTAACAGATTGAGCAAGGCTTGTTGTACGATGCGATCGCGCACAGTCGGCACCGATAATCCGCGCCACTCGGTTTTGGGTGGTTCTCCGGGGCGGCTGGGACGGGCTTTTTTGGGAATGGAGAGCGATCGCAAGGGCAACGGCTGATAGGTGCCCCTTTGGAGCGATCGCCGCAACTGCTCCAGGTTGCGATCGGTGTGGCGGGCGAAGTGGGCGATCGTTTCCCCATCGCTTCCGGCACAGCCGTTGTTACGTCGGACTTTATCCCAGGCTTGCTCAAAGTTTTCAGCAGAAAGGAAGACCTGCCAATCTATCATGATAGGTTTCTCTATCGAATGAACCCCCATAGTTTAAGAAGAGCATGGAAGAGGGGGCTTCCAAAAATAAGACAGAGTCTCAACTCTCTATTCTCAGAGGTTGCTGCTGGGGGAAGGTTGTATTGGTGGGCGATCGCACGCCTCTAGTCAGCAAGCTGATTGTCGTGCTTCTCCAGAACGATATACAGCGCAAGGGCTTGGAGGGGATTCCTGGACTTGCTTTAAGAGGAGGGGCGATCGCATCCCAACCTTAAAATACCTGGTCAGGGTGAGACCTCTGATCCTTGAAAGGCTGCGGGAACGAAGTGGAACT
>JALOOP010000295.1 GCA_025454315.1 Oculatellaceae cyanobacterium Prado106 | reverse complement strand
CAAATCCAACATGAAAATTGTCTTTGATGAATGCTTGCCTCAATGGAATTACATTGCAAAGCCAGAATTACAGGTTATTTAATCCACGATCCTTAGCATGACTAGCCAGCGTATTGGCCGCATACTGGGTGGGAATAGCGGTTCCCAGTTTTTCAAGTTGCTCAGGCGTTAAGACTTTGGCTTGTAGGGCAGTGTTTGAAAAAGAGCAAATTCCAGCAATGGTGCCTGATTCAACTCCGATGGGTTGTCCTGCCAGATAACCTGGAATGCCACCGCCAATTAAGCCAAGAACACCTGCACCGAGGAGAATAAGAAGTGTTTTCATGATGAATGTTGTCGTGGGTGAAAGGTTTACAAAGAAAATGGATCGAGAACGGTAATCTCTTCAATTACCCAAGGAATCAAGTTTTAGGAGATTGCTTTGGACATTCCCTGACGAAACTGTTGACAGGCTGCACTGGGATTTTTGATGTCAATTTGCTCAAAGAATTTCACACTGTCTACCGATTGTCCTTTTTGCAGAATCTCCTTTGCCATGCTGGTTCCAACTTGCTCTGCCTGTGTGGGAGTCAGCAATCCTTGATCCACTCCCACATCCACCGCTGTACACATTCCAAAGATGCCGCTAGTGATACCGCTGGTGGTGATGCCTCCGAGCCAACCCAATCCGTAGCCGATTCCCGTTCCCATTCCACCAATGATGATGGCAAATACAATTCTCAGCATGATTACTCCTGTAAATTTTCTAAGGGGTTTACTGTGATTAAATCTGGTAGATGCTGCAAATGGATTTAGAGCGAATTACGCCGCTGAAGTTCTCGGACAATGCCTCGCACAAACCGATTTGCCCCTAATTCATCGCCCTGGTTTTCAGGTTCCGCTTCGGTCACTTCCCAATCTTTCAAAATGCTTTTGAAATCAGGAAAAGACTCGTCAATCTGCTGTCCAATCTGTTGTCCCAAAGCTTCGGCCTGCTCCAGAGTCAAAATTCCCTGACGAACCCCCGTATCCACTAGGAGAATACTGGTAAGCAGGCTGCCGATTAGACTGCCACCTGTGAATCCAAGCTGTGCCCCAGTCGCCAATCCAGCTATTCCTGAACCGATCGCCAGCAGAATTGTTAGTGCAGGTTCCATAGGATAATCTCTCCGCTAATCCCTCCGCTGGTTTTCTACTGGGGATTTTGAGGAGCAACTGACGGAATGCTAGCGCCTGCAAGAATCATGAGGCCAGCCAACAGGGGGTGAATCAATTGTCGTTTCATAGTGAGTTCCTTTGTTGTAATGGGTTTATCCTGGCTTCAGGATGCTCTCACTCTATCGGCAGACCCCGGCTCTCCACATGAGGCGCAAGCCCTATTTTGGGGATAGGTCTAAAGTCCTAGACGATCGCCCACAACAGGACTTCTGCCCCATGGCAACCCGCACGCGGAGATGAGAGGATGGGAGCATGGGATGATGGGAACGCATCTCGTCGTCCCCTCCTGCAATCTCCTGATCTCAAATTGCGATGTCTAAATCTTCCTTGAATTCCCTTTGGCGATCGCTCAAACCCCACCCCTTCCGGCTCCTATTGGTACTGGATTGGATTCTGATTGCGCTAGCTGCCTACAAAATTTTCGTTATCAGTGGTATCCTACAACCCCTCTTCTGGGAGAGTGTCGCCTCACGTCCGGCATTGACTGCAACCAATGCCCCGATCGGTTTATTTCTCCTGGGGCTATTTGGGCTGATGGGGCTGCGCTTACCCACAACCCGCTGGGCAAAACGGGGCTATTTGGCGATCGCCACTCTGCTGATGGGTGCGATCGCCATTCTCCAGAGTTGGTCGCTCGATAGCATTTCACCGTTAATGATCGTTCTGTTGCTGCGGTGCTGTTTGTTCCTGGAGCGAAAAGGGCGCTGGTGGGTTGCGGCGATCATGTGGCTGGTGTATCCCTTTCCTTGGGTTATTCCGGTTCTGGTACTGGTCTTTTTCTTGCAGCCCGATTTTCTCAAGTCTATCCAATGGGAAAATCAGAGTTTGGCTACCGCTACCCCAGATGGGGGCATAATTCTGACCTTTACACCGGAACAACTGCAACAGTTTACAGAACTGTTGCAGAAGTCCATCGTTTATTTTCTATTCGATGGTTTATTCTCATTTGGGATCATTCTCATCTTTGTGCTGTTGCTGACCAACTCACTGGTCAACGAACGCCAGGGGCGACGCAAGCTGACGGCAGCCCATGAACAGCTTTATCAATATTCGCTGCAAATTGAAGATCAGGCCACATTGCAAGAGCGCAACCGAATCGCGCGGGAGATTCATGATTCTCTGGGGCACCTGCTAACCACGCAGACCGTCCTGTTGCAAAATGTTGAATTATCTCTGAAGTCAAACCTGGAGGAAGCCCAAGACTTTCTCAGTCAAAGTCGCCATATTGGTTCCCAGGCGCTTGGAGAACTGCGGCAATCCATCAGCCTGCTGCGAACCGATCCCCTCCAAGGTCGAACCCTGGAAGCGGCGATCGCCCAACTCTGCGAAAACCTCAGCCAGATCGCAGGTATTCAGACGGTCTATACCCTGCAACTCAGGACCCCGTTACCCCATCGAATCCAAGTAGTGGTCTATCGAATTGTCGAAGAATCTTTGACAAATATCCATAAGTATAGTCAGGCTAGCCAGGTCACAATTCACCTGGGTTTAACATCGAGTTTATCCAATCGTTCAACCCCAGAAATCCAATTGGACACAGACGCGAACACAGAACCAGATCTCCAAGTGTCATCAGCTTGTTGCCTGATTCTGAAAATTGAGGATAATGGGATAGGCTTTCACGTTGAACAAAACGCGACCGGATTTGGACTGCGAGGAATGCAAGAACGCGCTGTGAGTTTAGGCGGACAGTTGCAAATCACCAGTCAACCGGAAGCAGGATGTCAAGTGTTGCTGACCCTGCCTCTACCCCAAGTCACCCTATGATTCGCTTGTTGCTGGTTGAAGATCAGATTCTCCTGCGGGATGGACTGAAACGTTTGCTAGAATCTAAAACCGATTTACAGGTCGTTGGAGAAGCTGGAGACGGCAAGGCGGCGATCGCCCAGGTCGAAGCGCTTATCCCCGATATTGTCTTGATGGATGTCCGGATGCCCATCATGGACGGAGTCACTGCAACCCAACAGATCAACCAGCAATTCCCAGCGGTAAAAGTTTTGGTTCTCACAACCTTTGCAGATGATGAATATGTGGGACAGGCAATGCAGGCAGGTGCGATCGGTTACCTGTTAAAGGATACACCCACTGAAGATTTGGCGATCGCCATTCGTTCCGCCCACAAGGGTTATACCCAGTTCGCCCCCGGACTTTTCAAAAAAGTATTTTCGCACCCCACAGCCCCAGAGCCTTCCCCCAAAAATTCCATGACCAATCTTGCGGAACTCACTCCCCGAGAGCGAGAAGTGCTAAGCCTAGTAGCAACAGGTGCCAATAATCGCGAAATTGCTGAAGTTCTGAACATCTCAGAAAAAACGGTCAAAAATCATATCTCTAATATCTTGATGCGGTTGAACCTGCGCGATCGCACCCAGGCCGCAGTATACGCGCATTCTTTTTTGCTTCAATCCTCCAATAGCATTCATTTGGAAGGGTAATAAAGGTGACAGGCAACATGATGCTCCCGACCGAGATTTCTCAGGATAGGTTCCTCCTGCTGGCATTGTGCGATCTGACATTGTGCGATCGCCCAAGGGCAACGAGTGTGAAAGCGACAGCCTGGAGGAAGGTGGGTAGGGCTAGCAGCATCCCCTTGCAGAACCATCCGGGTTCTGGTAGCTTCTATCGCTAGGTCGGGAACGGGAATCGCAGACATCAATGATTAATCGCGACTTCTAAACGTTCAGCCTTGTTAGAGTCCCTTTGGCGTGAGGTTCTGGTGCTAAAGGAGTTGGCATAGATGGCAAGCTGCGATCGATTTCGCAGAGCCAGACGATTGAGGAGATGCGTCACATAGGTTTTAACGGTGCCCTCTGCCAGGTGTAGCTGCGTGGCAATTTCGCGGTTTGTATAGCCCTGACTGATTAAATTTAAGACATCTCGCTCTCTAGACGGTAGCTGTTTCAAGACCTTCGTCATGGCCTCCGTCCTGTTCTGCTGATTCGCATCCTGGTCTGGAACATGGGTTAATAACTGTTCCATTAATCCTGGAGCCATTTGACAATAGCCTCGATGCGCTAAGCGAATGGATTCAATTAGATCGGAAACTGACATATCTTTGAGCAAATAACCTTTGGCTCCGGCCTGCATGACCTGAGCAATATGGCGATTGTCATTCAGGGTACTCAACACTAATACTTTCGTGTTCGGAAACTGCTCTGCGATCGCTCGAATGGCTTCGATGCCATTCACAACGGGCATGTGGATATCGATGAGGACAACATCCGGTTGCAAAGCAGCAACTTGAGCGATCGCCATTTCTCTATTTTCTGCATAACCCACGACTTGCAGATCAGTTTCTTGATCCAGAATGGCCTGTAGCCCTTGGCAAATCAGACTTTGGGTATCAACCAATAACACTCGAATCATACATCTACCTCAAGATAACGTTCATCACGGGAATTAGGCGAGTGGCTCACAGAGGCCGTTAGTCTGCTCCTCAGTAGGCGATCGCACCATCGACGAATACACTCACTGATTCACTCACTCACTCACTCGCTCATAGGGGGGCTGAGCGATTTAACATCGTTCTCTGTAGAAGGTTGAGCTTGTTGGCTTCGCTTCTATAGTTCTAGAGTAGAGCGATCGCATCCAAGGCACATCGACAAACCTGGCAACTGACTTTCCAATTTTGGAAAGCCAGTTGCTGAATTCAGCAATGAAATGGGGTGTGGCGACTGCGCCGCCACACCCCATTTCATTACCCTGAGCGACAACCCCTGGAAAGCAATAGCTTCAGGATGGAGAAGAGTCTTACTGGCACGATCGCCCCAACACAATTTCTCCCGTAGCCGTCCGATACATCTGATCAGCCTCTGGAATTACGGCCTCTGGAATTGCAGCAGAAGGGGGTGCAGCAGAAGGAGATGAAGGGGACTGCTGCACCAGTTCATAGGTCGGAAACGCAGCATTGGCTAGATCATCGGGTTGTGGAGTGAGTCCCCCGGTTCCGGTAATCACAAACCGTCCTTGCTGCCTGCGCTGGGCAACACAACTACTGGCAATCAGCGCATTGGTATCGCTCACGCCTCTGGGAAGTGTGCTGGTGCCACGACTGGGATCAACATCGAGGGTATTGAGCGTAATGGTGCCACTGATGCCCGTCTGAGAACTCGCAGTAATGCTGCTCAATCCAGGGGTTGTACTAGGACGGGGTGCAATGCCGAACACGCCTTGCGTGGTGATACGAATGTTGCCGCCGCGACCGGAGAAAGCATTGGCTGAGATGTTACTATTCTCTTCGGGTACCGCCACAATGAAGCCATCATTGAACGTGATGTCGCCCCCATTGCCACCCGATTGATCCGTCCCCGCCGTGGTAGAGATGAAACTCCCGTGCCGCAACAGCAAGAGGTTGGAGATTTGCAGGGTGATGTTGCCTCCTTGCCCCGATGTCGTTTCTGCCTGAATCGATCCCTGGTTGTCAAGACGAAGTTGCCGAGCTACTACCTCTAAGTCGCCTGCTGCCCCCTGCCCCTCAGAAGAGGCAGTTAATTGCGCTTCACTCGTGATCGAGAATCGATCGGTATGAATGGCGATCGTTCCTCCCTGACCAATGCCTTCAGATCCTACCCTGCTAAAAGCACCGCTGCTAACTCCAGCACTGCCCTCTCCATCAAAGGACACAGCATCTCTTGCCATAATCATGACATTTCCAGCATTGCCTTGTCCAAATGTGCTAGCACCCACTGCCCCCCCATTGGTGAGGGAGAGCGTCCCTGTGGTGATGCTGACGTTGCCGCCCTGACCAACGCCTCCATCTTCCACCCCGCTAAAAGCACCGCTGGGAAATCTATCGCTGCCCTCCCCATCGAAGGACACGGAATCGTTCGCTGTAATCGTGACATTTCCAGCATTGCCTTGTCCAAACGTGTCAGCACCCACTACCGCCCCGTTCGTGAGAGAGAGCGTCCCTGTGGTGATGCTGACGTTGCCGCCCTGACCAATGCCTCCAGCTTCCACCGAGCTAAAAGCACCGCTGCTAAATCCATCTCTGTCCATCCCATCGAAAGACACGGCATCGCTTGCCGTAATCGTGACATTTCCAGCATTGCCCTGTCCAAATGTGCTAGCACCCACTACTGCCCCGTTGGTGAGAGAGAGCGTCCCTGTAGTAATGTTAATATTTCCAGCATTGCCTGTGCTGTCTTCTACAACGTCGTTGGCAATCATCATTTCGTCGAGATTAATGGCTTCTGTGGCGTTGATGTTAATGTCTCCCGCTTGAGCCTCTACAGTCCCTAAACCTGCTGCAATGCCTGCGCGTAACCGTGTGCCCAGTCCAGTACCCGTGAAGTTGCGAGCGGTAATCGCAATGCTGCCACCGCTATCAGAACGAACATTGACCTCCGCATCATTCCCGATCGCCACATCCGCCCTCCTCAATCCACCCGGTACCCGCAACCGCCAGTCCTGCCCTTGCTGCCTCAGTCCCACCTCACCCGCTGCGGCCACCCCTGCCAATTCCACCCGTCCTCCAGGTGCAAGTAATTGCCCGCCATTAATTGCAACATTGCCACCTATCAGGTTTAAGGTTTGCCCATCCGGAACTTGTAAAACTGCGCCTTGCGATCGCACACCCCCAGAACGATCGCCATACTGCAACCCGATCGGCGCACTCACCGTCAGTAAGGGCGGAGCCTGGGGATCTCTAGCACTAAACTCAAATCCATTCGCAAACTTCAGACCCGCTGCCGTACTGGCTAGAAATGATCCGCCAATTTCTAAACGAGCATTTGCACCCAATAAAATGCCGTTGGGATTAATTAAGAATAAATTTGCAGTGCCGTTTGCTCGAATGATTCCATCAATATCAGAAACATTATTTCCGGTGACGCGAGTAATAATATTTGTGATATCTGAAGCATTGTTAAACGAAGCGCTCCCGCCTGTGGGAATGGAGAACTGTCGAAAGCTGTGAAAGAGATTGTTGCCCCGAGTTGCGCCACCCTCGATTTGGATATCGGTACCACCGGAGACTTGCGATCGCTCTCCCACCGACAAAGTTTGATCGGGCACCACTTGTGCCACACCATTGCGACTCCATAGGAGCATCATTAGAATTGACACCCAAACTTGAGGTTTCACCAGATTCTCTCCAGAATGCAACAGGGTTTCTCCCGATTTTCCAATTCAAGAAGTCTGAAGAAAAGCTTATCACCCTTGGCGATCGCAAAGTTATGCTTGCCGTAGTTTCATCATGGCTAACTGGAGAAATTCATACAGTTGTGCGCCGCTAAATAGAAAGTCATCTGCTCCCAAGGCCAAGGCTTGGACAATGCTCTTGGAATCACTGATTGCAATGATGTGGGAGGTTTGGTTTTCACGATGCGCCTCGCTGTAGCACCGTAGCTTCTCTTTGAAGCTATCCATTTCCAGCATTTCCAGGTCGCAGAAAATGATTTCTACAGGGAGAACTTCAGCTATTCGTAGTCCTGCGATCGCATCATTTGTCTGAACCACATCAAACCCTTCTAGGCTGATCCAATCGGCTAGGGGCAATCGCAGGTCATCGTTCTGCATCATGATCAAAATGGTTTTCATCGTAAGCTCCGTCTTCAAGAATTTGAGCATCGTTCCGGATTAAGATGCCCCTTACAGCAGTCCCCTGAAAATCGGATGAGAAATGAGCCAGTTCATGAATCAGCGACTCGCTACCATCACTTGGCGAGGAATCGGTAACGCTATCCCCTTCTGAAGTACCCCAATCGAACCATTGCAACCATGTCCTGGGAAATGTTGAACAGGGTTATCGAGTGGGTAACAGAATTTGGGTTTCCTTGAGGAACGCGAATTCTAGCCAGCCGACGCAATGCATCTATCAAGCCGTTGGGGGTAGGGGTCTAAGTTCCTGGGAGTAAGGAGATGACATTGACAATTGGATCGAGGTCACCTCCTGTTTTGTACAGATAGTTGAACGCGCATGGATCACCGAGGAGTTGCGATCGCAAAAACAATCCGCTCCACTGTCCGATCGTTTCGTTGGCGATCGCTTGATCGAGCCTGGGACGACTGGGATCGCGATCGCTATCTTGATTGGTAATGCCATAATGATTTGCGCCTTCAACGGTGATTAACGCTTTCAATGGGTCTTGGATTTTGACATAGGTGGAAGCCGTTTCACCCAGATCAGACACTCCATCCAGGGTGCCGACAATCAGTCCGACGGGAATATCCTGATTATCAATGGGTGGAAACACACCACTGTTTTCCGCAGTCTGAAAATTAGCCCCATAAAAGATGCCCGCTTTGAGTTCAGGCGGTCGAGTATAGTCACCGGAAGAAACCAATGGACTATTGATATTTTGAATGGCTGCCAGTCCCGCAAATCCTCCCAGTGAATGTCCTAGCAGTCCCATTTTGCTGGTGTCTACAATCTCAAAAATTGGCGAGTGAGCATCTGCATCTTCGATTTTCATTTGCTCCAGGACATCATTGACCTGTTGTTGATCCGCCAACAGTCCGGTCACTGTTTGTCCGTTCGGTGCCGTCAGCGTTCGTTCATTGTTGGCAACCACGACAACAAATCCATAGCTGGCGACTTCCTTAGCATAGTTAGAATAGTCTGCTTTATCGATCAAAGCACCCTGGAGCATGAGTGCGATCGGCAATTGATCCGCAGTGGCATCCGGTAGGGTTGGATAATAGACATCTGCTTCATCTCCATCGGCTGTAATGACCGTGGTGTACTGGTTGACCCGATCATAGTTTAAACACACATCACAGTTTGAATACATCACTTTCTCCGATGCCTGTCTAGGTGTTATTTAGTCATGGGATAAAAGTTTGGCGGTCGAGACATGGGGATGTTTGGGGTCTTTCACTCTCGGTGGAGTCTTTGATT
>JALOOP010000016.1 GCA_025454315.1 Oculatellaceae cyanobacterium Prado106 | reverse complement strand
CGAGCAAAACTCAACCCGGTGCCCAACGTCGCAGCATTATCATGACCGTGCTGGCCACCCTCAGTACTCGGTTTGAACCCTTGACTTTAGACCACCTCCTGGCAGAACTCGCGCATTGGGCTGAGATTGGGTGCTCTCGATTCCAAGCAGAACTGGCAAATCTGACCCAAGCAAATGCACCGCCGATCGCCTGGACGATCAAGCAATCTCAACCCTGCTAACGCAAAACTAGTTGCACCCAATGGTGGAGCTACCTTTGCTCATGAAAATAGACACTTACCCTCGGGTAGCTCCATAAGCTAGTCCAAATTTACCAGATTTGGCAAAAGCTGCGCTCTCAATTCGGCATTAATCCACCATTTTTCTATTTAACGAACCAATTAAACAAGAAGACTTTCTCTCTCTTGTCAACAATTTCTGCGGTTCTCCCAGAATTCCCGTGATGACCTCTAGGTGTGGAACTCTAGAGAGCCGACTCTGGTAGTGCCGACACTAGATACGGGATTCGGCCCTGGAAAATCTGGGAGAGCCTAAAAAATAGCAATTCCATCCTTTGCCGCATTCATTGCTCTCATCTTTCAGTATCAAAAAACACCTATTTGGTTTTAAAGAGTACTTAAGAATTAGGGGGATAGTTACCGATAACAGGTGTCATTGGCAACAGACACTAGTCATATTGCCTTCCATCTGGTAAATATACGTAAGTATAAAAAGTAACTCATGAAGGATTTGTAAAGCCTTATCGCTTTATCAAACCTTTATCAAGTCGTCTCCGTAGACTCACTGGAGGTAAAGTTTGGGTGAAGTTGCCTCGCAGCTCTGGGAATCCAGTAACTTTGTATAAAAGTGAACCTCTTGATCCGCCGACGGGTCAGGTCTGATCACCTAAATTTCCTTGATAAACCCTTTAATCCATCATAAGGAGGTGCGATCGCCCCCATGCTTTAGGAAATGTCTTATTTTTATCATCAGAGGTAAATTTACTTAAAAAAATACCTTCAGAATGAATTGGAAAATAAGACCGAGCTGGGGAAAATTGGATACCTTCATCTCCAGTGCTTCATATCATCGCAAGGATTCATGAAGTTTTTATGATGCTCTTGCTGATCTAGGTTGCTACCAAAAGTTCCCAAATGGTAATCTGCCTCTACTTAAAGCAGAGAGTAATGGCTACCAGTCAAAACCTTTTCAATCGCGTTCCGGCATCAGGGTATCAATCGCGTTTGTGAGGTATCAGTAGAACTTCATATTCCATTTACAATTTATCTGCGCTTAAGGTAACGAAACTTACTTCTAAGCAGTGTCTGGATTCTGTATTGTGGAATGATGGGTTCTGGAGATTGAGCAGTATGAATGCGTTTCTGATCGCAGGACTAGCGCATTTTTATCGATTGACTCAATTCATTTTTATCAGGTCTAGAAGGTTGAATGAGCGGGTGCCTAAACGGGTGACATCTTCATCTCGATTCCATGTTCGACCGTTTGTCTCGCTTTGTTTCAAAGTCTCCGCTCAGGGTTTATAAGTTTCTTCGTCACTCTTCCAGTAGCGATCGCATCTCCCTCACGGTGGCTACTCTCTGGTAATTGCTCCATATTGCAATTCCATGCTTAACGTTAGTTTATTTTGTAATTGCACTGTCCTGTAATTACGGAGTCTTGCAATCGGTGTCCCCCCGAGATCACAATTGCAAAGATTAAACCTGAATATTTGTCATTGAAATTAGCCCTTGAAATTAGCCATAGAAATTAACAGCAGGCTCTCCATATTTCCTGTGATTCCTTGCTCTGGCTGTATTTAAGCCTATATTTCCTCAAAGGTAGGCTAGTTCAGTTACCAATTTTTTCACTGTTGTCAGTCATACAGGCTGCAAGACTACATGTTCAAAGAAACAGCACTTTCTTTGAGTGATTGAACTTTGAATGATTGAACTTTGAACGGTTTAACTTTGAACGGTTTAACTGTTTCTCAATTGAAATGTTTCTGAAATGTTACTAACCTAGGCTTAGCCTGCTATCAGAGTCGTCCTAGATGGATCGATTCTTCAGTTCACCTGTTTATTCTTGTCAATTTGCCAAGGTCAATCTATCAAGGTCAATCTATCAAGGTCAATCTATCAAGATCAATTTATCAAGGTCGATTTACCACAGTCTATTCCGGACGATTAGATCCTCTAGATTATCGCCAGTTGAATGGGTTGAATCGAAAATTAACAAGTTATTGGGAATGGGATATCAGGCGGCTCGGCCTAACTTAGAAAGAGTTTTCAATCTATTCCCAACCCATGCCCACCTTCAACTTAGGACAGGTCTTAGACTCCTACAAAATCAGTTTTGAATAAAAAAATGATTGCACTTTAATTTTTTCCAGTTTAGAAGGTTAGAACATTAATCGATCAGTTCTAAATATTCAGTTCTAGCCCTTAGTTCTAGCGTTTCAAGCCTCAGATGCTTCAGCTTAGACAGAGTCTCCTTCAGGCTTATCTTCGTTAGATGTCTCGTCCTTATCTATATTTCGAGCCATGAAAATTGCTTTAGTGCATGACTACCTAACCCAGAAGGGTGGCGCAGAGCGCGTCTTTGAGTTGCTCTGTCAACATTTTCCAGAAGCGGATATCTTTACGTCGCTTTATGATCCTCAAAATACGATCGAACTGGGCGATCGCAGGGTGCAAACAACGCTACTGCAAAATATTCCCCATGCTGCAAAATATTTCAGACTGCTGGCACCGTTTTATTACCCAGCTTTCCGATCGCTCGATTTGCAGCGCTATGACCTGATTATCAGCAGTTGCTCTAGTTTTGCGAAGGCCGTCCAAAAGCGCCCTGATGCCAAGCATATCTGCTTCTGCCATAATGTCCCCCGTTTTCTATGGGACACAAAAAGCTATTTGCGAGAATATAAAGATTTTCAGGCATTTTTGCCGATTCTTGACCAAATTTTTCACCGGATGAAGCGGGCAGATCTAATCTACGCGCAGGAACCCGATCTCTACGTGGCCAACTCTTCCACCGTGGCTCAACGCATCCGTACCATCTATAACAAACCTGTCATTACCGTCAACTATCCCGTTGACGCGGCTCGGTTTAAGTTCTCTCACGAAAAAGAAAATTATTTCCTCGTCATGTCCCGTTTGCTGAGTTATAAACGGGTAGATATCATCATCGAAGCCTTCAATCAGTTGGGGTGGCCACTGGTTATTTCGGGCGATGGCCCTGAAAGAAGCCGTCTTCAGGCAAAAGCCAAAGAAAACATTACATTCCTAGGGCAGGTGTCTGATGCAGAGCGGTGCCGTCTGCTGACTAAGGCGCAGGCGGTCATTGTCGCGGCACTTGAAGATTATGGATTAGTGCCGATCGAAGCGAACATCAGCGGTACTCCGGTCATTTCCTATGGCGCAGGCGGAGTGTTAGATACTCAAATTCCAGGGCAAACGGGATTATTTTTTCAGCACCAAACCCCCGATGCGTTGCAGGCAACCCTCCTGGAATCCTGTAGGATGAAATGGAACTATGACGAAATTAGGGATCATGCACTGAGTCATTTCACCGAAAAGGTCTTTTTCGATCGCGTTGGAACTCTCATTCAGGAACTCTGCGAACAGCGGGTACCCCACCTGGTGAGCTAATCTCACCCCTTGTGAGTTAATCTCATGAGAGGGATGAGAAGGAATGGGATGAACTCAAATGAGTTTTGCTTAATCCGAACGCACAAGCCGATACAGCAGCAGGACAGGCTCAAATGGATAGAACGATGTGGACTCAGGATGCAGGGAATTGATTGGTCTGGCGATCGCCCAAACCCCGTCACGCGCTATCCGATTTGCAACTCAAAGAAAATATATCGCCCGTTTAGGTAAGTAGTCATGCCTGAAAATAACCTCAATTTATCAAACGATGCTGAACTCGGATATGGCCAGCTTTTTTCCGTCCTGCTGCGACGAAGGCTCTGGCTAATCGGGACGCTCTGCTGCGTTTTGCCCCTGGCGGCGCTGCTGTCGCTCCGCAAAGAACCCACCTATGTCAGTTCCATGCAGTTGCTCGTCGAACCCAACTACCGCCGAGACAGCATCGGCTTCAGTGGTGCGGGCAGTGATGCCCAACTGGCTGGAACCAACAACATTGAATTGGACTACGCCACCCAAATTCGGCTGATGCAAAGCTCGGAGGTGCTGGAACGAGCGGTGGATCTGCTCCGCCCCGAAGATCCTACCTTGGATGTGGCCGGACTCCAGTCCGCTATCAGCATCAACCGTGTCTTAGAAACCCGAGACAAAATTGAAACGAACCTGCTGCAGGTGGACTACTCTAGCAACGATGCCAAGAAAACTCAAAAAGTTTTACAAGTTTTACAAAAAGTCTATTTAGATTACAACCTGGAGCAGCAGGAACAGCGCTTGGTTAAGGGGCTTTCGTTCATTAACGATCAGTTGCCCGAAGCCAACAACAGCGTTGCCCAGGCCGAAAAAGCCCTAGAAAAATTCCGGGAAGATCAAAACGTTATCGACCCCCAGCAGCGTGCCGCCGAGATTTCCCAGGCACTGCAAGCGATCGCCGAACAGCGCCGCAAAATTCGCTCCGACTTCCAGGATAGTCAGGCCAAGTTCTCCACTCTCCAGCAGCAGTTGGCGCGATCGCCCCAAAGTGCCCTGGTTGCCTCCCGCCTCAGCGAATCCCCCCGCTACCAAGCCTTGCTCAACGCCCTCCAGGAAACCGAACTGGCTCTGGCTCTGCAGCGGGTCACCTTCACCGACGATGCCCCCAATGTCAAAAGCCTGCTGCAAAAACTGACCAATCAGCAGCAGCTTTTGCAGCAAGAGGCCAGCCGGATCATTGGAGCCAATATTGATCAGGCGACGGTCACTTCCGATCGCCTCCAGGCCGAAGGGCAACTGGGAGAAGTCGATCGCCAATTAGTCAGCACCCTAGCGATTACCCAAAGCACCATTCTGGGACTCAGTGCCCAAGATCAGAGTCTGGCTCAGGCCGAACAGCGACTGCGATCGGAACTCAACCGCTTCCCGCGTCTGATTTCCGAGTTCAACCGCTTGCAGCCTGAAATTGAAACCAACCGGGACACCTTACAACAGCTTCTACGCGCTAGACAGCAGCTTGGCATTGAGATTGCGCGGGGGGGCTTTAACTGGCAGGTGGTGGAGTCGCCGAAACTGGGGCAGAAAACGGGGCCGAATTTGATGGTGGATTTGTTGTTGGGGGCGATCGTTGGCACCTTCCTGGGCGCGACCGCTGCCTTTATCCGCGAAGCCGGAGACGATGTCATTCACTCGGCTAGCAAGCTCCGTGAAACGGTCGCACTACCCGCTCTGGGCAATATTCCCAAACTTCCTAGCGCCGGATTATTTTCTCCGCTCATGGGGCGCAACCGATCCAGTATTCCGATTCTGGAAGCGGTCAACTGGCTGCCTTTTCGGGAGTCGATCGACTTGATCTTCAAAAATATTCAATTACTCCAATCGAATCGATCGCTCAAGTCGATCGCCATTACCTCCAGTCTGGAAGGGGAAGGCAAATCGACCTTGGCCATGGCGATCGCCCTCAGTGCCGCCCGTTTGAAACAGCGCGTGCTGATCATTGATGCCGATCTACGCTTCCCCAGTCTGCATGAAAAGATCAAAGTCTCCAACAACCGGGGCTTGACTTCTCTGCTGCGGGGTGACCAGGATTCACCCGTATTGCACCGGATTAACAACACCGATGTCCTGACCTCGGGGCCTAAAACCGATGATCCGCTGCAACTGCTGAGTTCTGCCCAAATGCGGGATTGGATGCTGACTTTTCAGCGGGAATATGACCTGGTGATTCTCGACTGTCCGCCCGTTCTAGGGATGGCCGATGCGATTCAGGCCGCTTCGCTCTGTAGTGGGGTGGTGATGGTGGGGCGGATCGACCGGGTGTCCCAGTCTGAACTGGTTCAGGCAGTGACCGCGATGGGCGAACTGAATGTGATTGGTATTGTGGCCAACGGGGCGGACAATCCCAGAAGTCGCTATACGGGCTATGTTCAACCGACGGTTGTTACGCCGACGACCGAAAGTCAGGCGCTAACCACGGTGTCGAGCGGTCGGTCTTAAGCAGTTTGGATTCTATTTCAGTGTCAAGTTCAGTTTGACTTCAGTTTGATTTCAGTTTGACTTCAGTTTGATTCAAGTCCCGTTCAAGGTGTATTCAAGTTCCGTTGCACGCAGTGTGTTTTGTTTGGCGATCGCTCTGAACAAACCACTGAACCTTTCACGCTCATCCGAATTCAGGTTAATCCCTCATGCGTTCTGTGATTTGCACCTATTGCGACGGTGACTATCACTATGGTGCCGCCGTCCTGATTAATTCGCTCTATTATCACGGGTTTCGGGGAACTGTTTGGGCGGGCTATCGCCAAACGCTGCCGCCTTGGGCTACTCCCCTGACTCCAGGGAATGGCTACCAGGAATGGATCGCCGCTGAGGGCTGTGTGGTTCGATTCGTAGAATTGAAAACCACCATGCCTCTCTCCCTGTATCGTCCCACGTTTATTTTGCAAATCTGGAACACCTATGAACCCGATTTAGAGTCGATCTTTTTCTTTGATCCAAATATTTTTAACCGCTGTAGCTGGGACTTTTATCAGCGGTGGGTGAAGCGCGGCATCGCCCTCTGCGGGGACTCCTGGTATCATGTGCCTGCCGATCATCCCCGTCGCCTCGCTTGGAAGGAATTTGCCGAAAGCCAAGGATTTGTCTGTGAACGGGAGTTGAACCATTACTATAACGATGGTTTCATTGGCATTCCTTGGCGTTCTCAGTCCATGCTTTTGCTCTGGCAGAAGCTGATTGAACGGGCTGCGGCTGAAGGTTTTCTCAATCTCACCGATATCTATGCCACGAACACCACCGACCCCTATCCCTATTTTCCCCATGACCAAACCGCCCTGAACCTGACGCTGATGCTCATTCCTGATGCCCTCAGCACAGTAGGGCCAGATGGCATGGACTTTCTCCCCGGTGGCACGATTATGTCCCATGCTGCCGTCTCCCAGGCCAAGCCCTGGCGCAAACCTTTCATCCGTTCTGCCCTCCAGGGCATGGCACCGACGCTGACCGACAAATTGTTTTGGCAGCATACCCAGCAGCCGATTCGGGTGTACTCTACCGCAGCCCTCCGCTGGAAACAACTGACGCTCTATACAGGAGCCGCGATCGGACGTTTTATTCGCCGCAGTTGAATCTTGCTTCTTGCAGGAAGTACTCCCCTATGAAGACTGCTATTTGCACCCTTTATGAAGGTGACTATCACTATGGTGTAGCCGTACTGACCAATTCTCTCTACCGTCATGGGTTTCGAGGGGAGGTCTGGGTTGGCTACCGAGGCAGTTTGCCGCCTTGGGCAACGCTGCTGCTGCCCGTCAGTAGCTTCCAGGATCGGGGTTCCCCAGATCGGGTTTGCCCCGATCAGGTTTTCAGCTTGGCGATTGCCCCCGACTGCACCTTGCATTTTGTCCCCATCAATCCGCCGATCCATTTGGCCAACTATAAACCTGATTTTATGGTGGACATTTTGGAGCGTTATTCGCCGGAAACCGAGGCTATCTGCTACTTTGACCCGGATATTGTGAACAAGTGCGACTGGGACTTTTACGATCGCTGGCTGCATCATGGCATTGCCCTCTGTGGCGATTCCTGGTACGAAGTCCCCGCCCATCATCCCCGTCGCCTTGCCTGGATTGAGTTTGCTGCGGCTCAGGGATTTCCCTGTAAGCGTTCCTTGGACTACCATTACAATTCCGGCTTTGTGGGTGTTCACCGCCGCTATTTGCCGCTTTTAGTTTATTGGCAAAAATTGATTTATCTAGCAGGCTGTGAAGGCCACGCCAACTTGAAAGACATCTACTGCGCCAAAGCCACCCGCACCTATCCCTATGTCACCCAAGACCAAGTCGCGCTCAATATCGCCCTGATGCTCACCTCCTTTCCCCTTAGCACCATTGGCCCTGAAGGCATGGACTTTGCCCCCCACGGCACCACCATGTCCCATGCCACCGCCCCCCAGGTCAAACCCTGGCGCAAGCGGTTGGTAAAGTCGGCGATCGCAGGTGTCCCCCCCACCCCGACCGATCGTCTCTTCTGGCAACATAGCCAATCCCCCATCCCCGCCTACGATACGAAAATAACCCGACAAAAGGAACGAGGCTTGGCGATCGCATCCCTGATTGGTCGGGTGATTCGTCGGAATTAGGGTAAAGGGGAAAGGGGAAAGGGGAAAGGGATAACCTGGGTTACTTTCCTGGAATAGATTCATTTGGAGATTCAACTGAAAAATCAGGGAAAATCTCTTCGGCTTCTTCCAAGACTCATTCACCAATATCCCTTTCGCCTTTCCCCCTTCCCCTTTCCCCCTTCGCCCCGTTCCCATCTCCCCACTCCCCACTCCCCCTTCCCCAATGCCCCACTCCCTCCAACACAAGTTCAAATCCAGCAAATTCTGGCAGGAAAATTATCTGATCCTGCGGGAGTTTAAGCATTTTCGGAGGGTTGCCCTTTTGGCGATCGTCTTTATGGCGCTGGCGGCCAGTTTTGAAGGGGTTGGGATTGGGTTTTTGCTGTCGTTTTTGCAGAGTTTGACTGCGCCTAATGCGGTTCCGGTACAGACGGGAATAGGCTGGTTTGATTACTGGATTTTGGGCACTCATACGGCGGCGATCGAGCGGTTGATTCGCATTTCGATTTTGATTTTGCTGACGACCTGGGCTAGAGGTTTGTTTAACTACTTTGCGACGGTCTATAGTGAGGTGGCTCAACTGCTGCTGGTCGATCGGCTGCACAAGCGCATCTTTGAACAGTTGCAAGGGCTGAATTTAAGCTACTTTACCCATACGCGATCGGGGGATTTGATCAATACCATCACCACCGAAATTGAGCGTCTCAAAACGATTTTTAACGGCACCGCGTTTCTGCTGACGCGGGCGTTGACGGTGCTGGTTTATACGGTTTCGATTTTGTTGATTTCTTGGCAGCTATCGGTGATTTCGGTGTTGCTCTTTGGGCTGTTGGCGGTGGGCGTTTCGCTGATTAATTCGCGGGTGAGAGCGGCGAGCTTTGATATTTCCAAGGCCAATCGTGAGTTTACCTCCACCACATTAGAGTTCATTAATGCGATTCGGACAATTCACGCCTTTGCCACCCAGGACTTTGAACGACGACGGTTTTACCGCGATAGCAATGAGTTGGTGAGAGCCTCGACGCGATCGGTGAAAATTTCGTCGCTGGTGCGTCCGATTTCCGAGGGGCTGGCGACCATGGTGCTGATTGGGATGCTGCTGCTGGCCTTTACGTTGTTTATTGCAACGGGGCTGCTCCAGGTTGCGTCTCTGCTGACCTTTTTCTTTGTTTTGTTCCGGCTGGTTCCCATTATTCAGGATGTCAATGGAGTGCGGTCGTTCTTGAGTACGCTGACGGGTTCTGCTGAGGATATTAAGGAACTGCTGCGGACGGATAACAAGAGCTTTTTTGAAAATGGGGCGATCGCATTCTCTGGCCTTCAAAAATCCATCACCTTTGCCTCGGTCGATTTTGGCTATGAACCCGGTCAACTGGTGCTAAAGGACATCACCCTCAGCCTTGAGCGGGGCAAAATGACGGCGCTGGTGGGCGCGTCGGGGGCTGGAAAAACCACGCTGGCCGACCTGATTCCCCGCTTCAATGACCCGACACAGGGACAAGTCCTGGTGGATGGCGTCGATTTGCGTCAGCTAGAAATCCAGTCGTTTCGGCGAAGAATGGCCGTGGTGAGTCAGGATACTTTTATCTTTAATACCTCGGTGCGCCAGAACATTGCCTATGGGTCTGAGCAGGCGACCGATGAACAAATCTACGAAGCGGCGCGATTGGCCAATGCGCTGGAGTTTATCCAGGCGATGCCCGAAGGCTTTGAAACCCAGTTGGGCGATCGCGGGGTTCGGCTATCGGGGGGACAACGACAGCGAATTGCGATCGCCCGTGCCCTTCTGCGTGATCCCGAAATCTTGATCCTGGATGAGGCCACCAGTGCCCTGGATTCGGTGTCAGAACGGCTGATTCAGCAATCGCTGGAGCAACTGTCGGTGGGTCGGACGGTGATTGCGATCGCCCATCGGCTCTCCACGATCGCCCGTGCAGACAAGGTGGTTGTCCTGGAAAAAGGTCAGATTATTGAACAGGGCAATTACCAGGAGCTTTTGGCCAAAAAAGGCAAGCTGTGGAACTATCATCAGATGCAAAATGAGGTGAGAGGATAGCGTTATGGTTTCATCTCCAACCCCCTCCCTGGATTATTCTTCCTTAGACGAACCGCTGGTTAGTGTCATTACTCCCACCTACAATCGACCGGAGTATTTGCAGGAAGCGATCGCCAGCGCCCTCGCCCAAACCTACCGCAACCTGGAAATCATCGTCTCCGACAACGGCAGTCCGGTGAATCCCCAGGAGTTAATCGAGTCCTTTGACGATGGGCGTATCCGGTTTTTCCGCCATGAAAAAAACCTGGGTATGATTGCCAACACGCTCTATGCGTTTCAGCAGGCCAGAGGCAAGTATGTCGCCTGTCTGCTGGATGACGATTTGTGGGAACCGGATTTTTTGGCCAAGCTGGTGCCGCCTTTGGAGGCTCACCCAGATCTGACGCTGTCGTTCTGTGATCACAGCGTCATCGATGCCACCGGAAAACTCGACGACGACGCGACCGAACAATGTTCACAGCAGTATGGCCGTGCCCATCTGGCTGAGGGTATCCATCAGCCTTTTTATCGACTCGCCCTAGTGGATGCCGCCGTCCCCACTGCGACTTCTGCCGTGATGCGTCGCGATTGGGTGGACTGGTCGCAGATTCCTCCCCAGATTGGTGGCACCTGGGACAGCTATCTGCGCTATCTCTACTGCCGCGAAGGCCGGGGTGCTTACTATATTCCCGAACGCCTCACCCGCTACCGTGCCCATGACCAAACCGACACCATGCAAAACGGCAGACGCAGCGTCCAGGGCAAAATTGGCAAAGCCCAGGCCGAAATCTTTTGCTATCAACAATTCCTGCAAGACGATCGCCTCCAAGACCTCCACCCCTTCTTCCAAGCCAAACTCGCCCACTGGATGACCACCCTCGGCATTGGCCTGATGCGCGACCAAAAGCTCCCCGATGCCCGTCAGTGGATTTGGCGATCGCTCACTCAACGATTCAGCCCTCGGGCGATCGCGGCGCTTTGTGTTAGTTTTGCGCCTGGGGTGATTGCTTGTCGGTTCTGAGGGAAAAGGGGAAAGGCGAAAGGCGAAAGGGGGTGCATTGACTTCGTCACTGGAAGTGTCCAGGAAGTGTCCAAGAGAATTTCTTCATTCATTCTAAAAATTAATCTCCTGAAACAACCTGATTTTCCCCTTTCCCCTTTCCCCTTTACCCTTTCCCCTTTCCCCTTTCGCCTATTTATCCAACCATCTACCCCATTTCCCATGCCCCCCACGATCGCCACCCTCATCCCCACCTACCGTCGTCCCCAGGATTTGCATCGTTGTCTGGTGGCGGTGGGGCGGCAGCGTCGGGTCGCGGATGAGGTGCTGGTGGTGGTGCGGGAGAGCGATCGTGAGACTTGGGAATTTTTGAAAAGCTTTGAGGCTCAAACCTCTGAGAATCAAGGATTGCCGCTAAGGGTGTTGACGGTGGTGCAGCCGGGGGTGGTGGCGGCGTTGAATGTGGGGTTGGCGGCGTTGACGGCAGATATTGTGGCGATTACTGATGATGATGCGGCTCCGCATCCGGATTGGTTGGAGCGGATTGAGGCGCGTTTTTTGGCGGATGAGGAACTGGGGGGGCTGGGGGGACGCGACTGGCGCTATGACGGCGATCGCTTATTGCAGGAGGGAGAGGCGGCGATCGTCGGGCGAATTCAGTGGTTTGGGCGGTTAGTCGGCAATCATCATATTGGCGTGGGGGATCTGCGTCCGGTGGATCTGCTGAAGGGGGTGAACATGAGCTTTCGGCGGAGGGCGATCGCCGGATTGCAGTTTGATACGCGGCTTTTGGGGCAGGGGGCACAGGTGCATAATGAACTGGCCTTTGGGCTGGCGGTGAAGCGATCGGGGTGGAGGTTGATGTATGATCCGGCGATCGCGGTGGATCATTACGAAGGGGCAAGGGTCGATGAAGATCGGGTGGGCTATTTCAATAGTTCCAGTGAGGCGGTTTTGCATTCCAGCTATAACGAAGCGCTGATTCTGCTGGAGCATTTTTCGCTGCTGCAACATTGGATTTATCTCGTCTGGTCAACGCTGATTGGCACTCGGCAAACACCCGGACTCTTGCAGGCGATTCGGTTCACGCGCACCTATGGAAGGATGGCATGGCAGCGATTTTTAACAACCCAAAAAGGAAAGTTTATGGCATTGGGACAGATTTGGAGACAGGGGAGCGATCGCCCCACCCACCCATCCCAACCACCCCTTTCAACCCCTTCACCCCTCTCCCAACCCAAAATACGATGAAAGACCTTTTCAAAAATAATCTACTGTGTACACAAGTCTCACTGGCTTCGCTTCCAGGGTTCTCGCCCCCTAAATCCCCCAATTCTGGGGGACTTTGAAGGCTCCTGGATGCTTCCGAGGTGACTCGGCTCCCCCAAAGTTGGGGGCTGGGGGGCGCAAGATCTAGGGGAGGAAGAACAATCGAAACCTATGTAGGCGTGCTAGAAAATCAACCAGAATTGCCCATCCATCCGCTCATATTCCTGTTCAAATAGACTAAAAAGAATCTCAATACTCTACGTCTCTGCAATTCAAACTCAAAACACCCGATTATCCTCTTTCCCTTCCTAACTGATTTCCAATGGCATAATCCCATGACTCCCCTCACCGTAATTATTCTCACGAAAAACGAGGAACTGTTCATCGATCGCTGTATCCGCAGTGTCTCTTGGGCCGACGAAATTCTCGTCCTGGACTCCGGCAGCACCGACAGAACCCGAGAAATTGCCCAGGCACTGGGAGCGAAGGTCTATGAACAGCCCTGGTTGGGGTGGTTGGATCAGCGGAATCGGGCGATCGCACTGGCCACTCACGACTGGGTAATGATGGTGGATTGCGATGAGATTGTCACCCCGGAACTGGCGGCCTCGATTCAAACGGCGATGAGTCAAGCGGTTGATCCGCGAGATGGTTACTCGGTCAATCGCCGGGGAGATTTCTACGGGATTTTGTTGCCGAATGAGTCTCGTCCGAGTAAACGACAGAATTATATCCGGCTTTTTAATCGACAGTACAGCGGTTACGATCCGGCCAGAACGGTGCATGAAGAAATTCGGTTTCCGGGAAAAGCAATTCCCCTAGAAGGATTATTACTGCACTGGCGGGCTTATGTCATGGACGAATATATTCCCGTGTTTAACCGCTATGCGACCCAGGAAGCGGAAATGTTGAATCAGCATGGGGTGAGAGCCAATGCACTGCTGATTTTTCTACGGCCTATTCTGCGATTTCTCTGGTGTTATTTTGCACGGGGCGGAATTTTTCTGGGAACACGCGGGTTGATTCATGCCCAACTGAAGGCGACCAGTGAGTTTATTCGGTATAGCAAACTCTGGGAAATGCAGCAGGCGCAGCGAGTGCTGCATCCACCGGAGGAAATTTATCGACCCGTTTCTATGGGGGTGCCTCCGGCGCGGGTCAGCGATCGCCCCCCCTCGCTCCAACAGGAGGGACTCCATGGTTAGACCCAACAAAGATTCGTTTCCGAATGTGTCTGACTCGACGCTCAATCATTCTTCTAAGAATCACACAAGTCAGTCTTCTAAGACATTCACTAAGAACCTTTCTAAAAATCTCACAAGCTACATCTCACAGGTTTCAGAGAAGCGGCGATCGCAGGAGCGTGAACAAGCTAGGGAAATGGACACTCGGCTATCCTGGGGTGCTGTTGTGCTGTTTGTGGTGTTCTCGGCGCTGTTGCTTCAGGGATCTCCCAGTTTGTTACGGGTTGCCTTTCCGGGAAGTGCTTTTGTCGTGGCCTTGTTTCTGTACTTCAAGTCTCCTTTGCTGTATACCGGGTTTACCTGGTGGATTTGGTTTCTCACGCCTTGGGTGCGTCGAATGATTGATTATAACCTGGGTGTGTATGATGAACAGCCTGTGGTTTTGTTAACACCTTTTCTAGTCACCTTTGTATCTATTTTGACCTTCATTCGCCATCTTCCAAACAGTTCTCGGACGGGTGGACTGCCTTTTGTCATTGCTATTCTAGCTCTCGTTTATAGTTTTCTCGTAGGGGCAATTCAAAACTCCCCCATTACCGTTATTCGAGCGTTTCTCGACTGGTTCACGCCCGTGTTGTTTAGCTTTCATTTGTTCTGTAACTGGCGCGATTATCCCAATTATCGACAGAACTTTCAGCGCATCTTTATTTGGGGATTAATTCTCTTAGGCGGATATGGCATTTATCAGTATATGATTGCGCCTGGGTGGGATCAATTCTGGATGGAAGGATCACAGTTGCTGACCATTGGGCGGCCAGAACCGTTTCAGATTCGTCTGTTTGGCACCATGAATTCACCGGGGCCTTATGCGATCGTCATGATGGCGGGGTTGCTCCTATTGTTGAGCGTCAGGGGTGTATTGAAATTTCCGGCAGCGGGGTTGGGGATGTTGTCTTTCCTGCTGGCGCTGGTGCGATCGGCCTGGTTGGGCTGGATGGTGGGGTTTGTGACACTGAGTTTGTCGCTGCGTCCCAAGCTGCAAATTAAACTGCTCACGACGCTGTTTGTCATGCTGATTTTGATCGCACCGTTGGCGACTCTAGAACCGTTTTCGGGGGCGATTCAAGACCGGGCAGAGAGTCTGGTGCGAATTGCCGATGACCGGAGTTTGCGCGATCGCACCAATATCTACGACAGTAATTTTGCGATCGCCCTCAGTGATCCGCTCGGCAAGGGTATGGGTGGCACCTACTTTATCACTAGTTCCGGAAAACCCGAGGCGATCGTTTTTGATAGCGGTTTGTTGGTGACGTTTTTTACGCTGGGTTGGCTGGGAGCAATTCCCTATTTAGGGAGTTTGATGATGCTTTTGTACAATCTGTTTCAGAGTGAAGAAGTGCGGTTCGATGCGTTTGCGGGGGCTGCGTTGGCGATCGGATTGGGGACTTTTGTGCAGATTGGATTGGGGAGTTCCATGCTGGGGGTGGCGGGGATGGTGCTGTGGTCGTTTGTGGGCATTGGGATGGCGGCTCGCAAATATTACGCCAAAAATCCCGACCTTAAGCCTTAGTAGGTCGATGATGCGTTACGCTCTGCTAACGCATCCTACTGGTACGACTACAAAAATATATACCTGTAGAAACGAAACACAGAAACCAGATATAGAAACCAAACAATGAAAATCTCTTGGAGACGATTGAGTAAATCTCTTGGAGACGATTGGGTGGATCTCTTGGTGACGATTGAGTGAATCTCTTGATGACGATTGGGTGGATCTCTTTGGCGCGATTTGGTGAAACGGCTGTAGAGAATTGTTGCAGAAGCAGGACCTATAACCATGATATTTAGAGAGAAAAAACATCGAAGTTTTCCTTTTCTTCTATTATTTGGACTGTTGTTACTGATTGGATTTTTGAGTGCGATCGCCCTTCCCCCGATGACTCGAAAGATTGCTGACTATGCGACCCGACCGACTGCGCCTGCTTCCCATGTGGCGCAATCGGAGGAGGACTTTTTGTGGCGCATGGGGCGCGATGATCTGTCGTTTGCTGAATTTGGGAATCGCAAGGTCGATCGCTACACCATCCCAACCCAGTGGAAGCAACTGGACAACTGGCCTGATCTGCCGTCTGGATTAACTGAAAATGCGCGTTCTCTCGATCTCACCTATCATTTATCAAATGTTCCAACTCATGGGGTGGAATTGTCGCTGCGAGTTCTAGAATCCAGACAGCGAGTGCCACAACTGGCGGTTTATTCCAATGGCATTTTGGCGGGGCTGATTCAAACCTGGTATCCCGAGCATGATCCGCTGAAGTTTCGCCAGACCTATCGGCTCTACATTCCCAAGGAACTGCTGCAATCGGGCACGAATAATCTGCGTCTGGCTCTGCCCAATCATCCCTATGGTCAGGATGCCCGTGGACTGTCGCTGAAGTGGGACTATCTGGGGTTGGCGGCTTTGCGATCGCCCGCTACTGAACCCATCCATGGCCGAGCAATCTATTTAGGTTCGGTGATTCAAGCAGGGGACAGCAATTTTGCGCTGAATCCGCAAATGATTGAACATACCCCTGCCATCTTGAAATGGTTGGGGATTGCTTATAGCGGCAACACCATGCGGGCAACCTATTGGTCCGATGTGCAGCAATTGCAGCCGCCAGAATTGCAGCGAAAACTCCTGGATACTTACCGGGATTTAAACATGACGGTGGTGGCCAATCGGCTCAATACTGCCCAGGTGAAACTGAATCCCGATGGTTCGCTGGATAATGCGGCTAGAGAGAATCTCAACCAGTTCTTTCAGCGGTTGAGCAATGGCTTTCAGTACCATGAAATTGACAATGAACCGGGGCTGTTTGACCGATCGAAAGCGGTGAGTGTGGCGATCGCCAACTATGTCAACGCCATCAAACCTACCCATGTCAAAACCGTTGCTCCGGGCTGGGCTTACTGGCCGACGGGCGGCGATCCGCCGGGCTGGGAGCGTGATGTCAACCACCGCCGAGACGTAGAAGCGCTGACGCAACTCACCAATGGCCATGCCTACGGTTCCTCCTACAATGACTACCAGGGCGGCAGCTTTGTCGAAAATCTCAGAGTCTACGGCAATGTCGTCAATGATGGCTTTCCCAAAGAATTCCTGGTTACGGAAACGGGAACCAATGACGAACATGCCGAGAACAACACGGGTGCCAGCCAGCCCCATGCCGCCGAGTTCGATCGCATTCTCCGTGCCCATATTGCAGTAGCCGATCGGATTATGCAACATGCGCTGTTTGGTGGCGGTTATAGTATGTTTCAGCCGATCGCAGACTGGGGAAATCATGAGGTGCGATCGCTGGAAGTTTACCCCGGTGTCAAGGGCGAAGAATCGCGTTTACAAACCTACCGTCGTCTCGCCCTAGCCTATGCCACCCATGGATCGCCGCTGCCCTATCAGCCGCTTGATCCGGATGCGATTCGCTACAAGAATGTCTATTTCCGAGCGGTCGATACGTCCACGCTGGCTCCCTTGCCTGGAAGTCAGGGGAGCTCCAACAAAATTCTGCTCAATTTTGTCAACTTTGAAAACACGCCTCAGCGAATGAAGGTTGAAGTCACTCTGCCTCAGTCTGGGGAATATCAAGGTGAACGCATTGGGACTGGGAAAACATACGGTGAAGCGACAACAGCAGTTCGTCTTAGTGCATCTCCGACATTAACCTTAGAGGAAGAGTTGCCGCCTCGGCAGGCAGTACAGTATATTTTGGAGCGAGGGTGAGGAATCCTGTGATATTACTCTTGTTGACGATGTCTCCAAGGTTCTTGCCCCCTAAATCCCCCAACTTTGGGGGACTTTGAGTTCATTGGATATTCGTTTTGTTGACGATGCTTCTAAGGTTCTCGCCCCCTAAATCCCCCAACTTTGGGGGACTTTGAGTTCATTGAATATTTGTTTTGTTGGCGATGCTTCCAAGGTTCTCGCCCCCTAAATCCCCCAACTTTGGGGGACTTTGAGTTCATTGAATATTTGTTTTGTTGGCAATGCTTCCAAGGTTCTCGCCCCCTAAATCCCCCAACTTTGGGGGACTTTGAGTTCGTTGAATATTCCGAGATTGCTCTTTTGAAGGCTTCCTTGGAAACTTATTGAAGAATCATCGGAAGCTCATCCGAAGGTTCGGCTCCCCCAAAGTTGGGGGTTGGGGGGCGCAAGATCCAGGAGAGAGAACAGACCCTCAAGAAGGTGTGGCCAGTAATCTTGCCAAGCTCGGGAGTGCTTCACCGTAGGTGGAATGGATGAAACTGTTCATCGATTTTGACATAGCCCTGGGCATCCAGTTCAACATGGGTTGCGGTAGTGTTGAGGGCTGCGGTATTGAGTGAGGCTTCTGCATCGATGACCTTAACGCCTGCATTCTCCAGTCGTTTCTGAATTCCCTTATGGAAACTATCTTGAATGCTGCGAACCCGATTCATTACGTGATGCAGATGACATGAGTTAAATCTCCTAATGAATCTCCAACCAACCCTTTTGCGATATTAGTGACCACTAGGCATTAGCGATCGCCAGACATTGCAGGAACCGACTGTGAAAACAGCTTCAGCATTTCCTGATTGAACGCAGGAATATCACTCGGTTGACGGCTCGTAATTCAGTTGCCATCGACCATGACTTCGCGATCGACCCAGTTGCCACCTGCGTTGCGAATATCATCTTGAACCGTGTAGTAGCTTGTCAGGGTACGCCCTCGTACCAGATTCGCCGAAACTAAAGCCCAAGGCGCATGGCAAATGGCGGCAAGGGGCTTTCCAGTCTGTTGCATCTGCTGTAAAAAAGACTGTACTTTGGGTTCTACCCGCAGCATATCGGCGTTCAGTGCGCCTCCTGGCAACAAGACAGCATCATAGTCACTGGGCTGTGCCTGATCGAGTGGGCGATCGACCTTCACCGTGATGCTTTTGTCATGGTGTTGAAAAGCCTGGATTTGTCCAGGTTTCTCGGTCTGGGGCGCAATAATTTCTACCTTTGCGCCTGCTTGTTGAAGTGCCTTGACGGGTTCAGTTAACTCTGCTTCCTCAAAGCCATCGGTGGCCAATACTGCAACTCTTACTTGAGATAAATCAGTCATGATACCTCCATCGGTTCATTGGGCGATCGCTTGATTCAGCCGCCAATCCAGCAACAATTCAGCAACAATTCAACAACAAAAGATATTGTTCAAATCCGTATTCAGCATACTGGTTGGGCGGACTGGTTGAGCATACTGGGCGATCGCTTCGACCATCCTAGGAGTTTGTGTGTGAGACTCCCCTCTGACCAATGGTAGATCTCTTGAATCGATAGGGACGTGAGAAAGGGACGAAAGGGGAAAGGGAAAAGGCGAAAGGGATGTCTGTGTATGAGTCTTGGAAGAAAACAAAGGAATTTTTTCCCTTCTTTTACCGATCGCCCCCTTGGTTTATAGATCACCGACTTCTGTTTAAATCTTTCACAAAGGCGTTTCCTATTTTCGCGATGACGTTTCCTATTTTCGTGATGATGTTTCAATATTCCAGAGTCGCATTTCCTATTTTCGCGATCGTATTTCCTATTTTTGTAATCGCATTTCCTATTTACACGATTGCGTTTCCTATTTTTGTAATCGCATTTCCTATTTTCGTAATGGCGTTTCCTATTTTTGCGAGATCGTAAATATAAATACGGAAAAGCCCCGACGATTTTTTGTGATAAACGGTACTTTTCCTTTGAATTTCCTTGAAATTACTGAACGCGATCGCAGGCCAAACGACTAGCTTGAAGCCCTGAAGGAAGTTTCTCCTTACCTCTACCCTTGGGAAGTTGGCCATAAACAAGATTCGTTTGCAATCCCTCCAAAGCTTGAGGGCGAAATCAGCCACAAAGACCAGAATGAAAGGAATTTGTGCTTTATGTTGCGTTGAGACGGAGGAATGGCAGATGGTGAATCAGGCTGTGAAAGAAGAGTATGCGATCGACAAATCTTCCGATACCCAGCACCCCATTGAGGAGGTGTTGCAGCATCGGTGGAGTCCTTTGGCTTTCTCGGAGCGAGCCGTAGAACCAGAAAAATTGCAGAGCTTGCTGGAGGCTGCGCGTTGGGCGGCTTCCTCCTACAATGAGCAACCCTGGAGCTTTATTGTGGCGACCCAGGACAATCCAGAGGCATTTCAGCAACTCCTAGGCTGTCTCGCTGAGGGCAATCAGGAATGGGCGAAGGATGCTCCCGTTTTGATGCTGTCGATCGCCAAACTCCATTTTGAGCGCAACGGCACCGAAAACCGCCATGCGTTTCATGATGTGGGGGCTGCGGTGGCGAACTTGGCAACTCAAGCCACGGCGCTTGGGCTGAAGATTCACCAGATGGCGGGTTTTGATATTGACCAGGCTAAGGAAATCTATGGAATTCCAGCCGGGAATGAACCTGTAGAAGCGATCGCCCTCGGTTATTTAGGCGATCCTGCGACATTATCCGATCGCCTGCAACAACGAGAAGCCTCTCCCCGGACTCGAAAAGCGATCGCCGAGTTTGTCTTTGCAGGGCACTGGGGAGAACCATCACCGATGGTGCAGTGAATTTCAGCGGGGTAACCTGTGATCAACTCAGCCATGCGATCGACTGCGATTCATCATGGTTTATCGGGACAATGCCTGCTTCAATTCCTCCCATGAGGACTGAAGAATGAGTCGAGCGCGATCGCCCGCATCTAACTTCATCAACGCAGGAATGACCGCAGTCAACTCTGGAGTCAGTTCCCCATATTTGGCTGCCAAGAACGCTTTAATGGATTCTTGGCGCTCCTCCTCTCGCCCCCGATCGATTCCCTCTTGCATCCAACTAGTGACGACTTCCATAACGCCCTCCTTCTCTCTAGATTCAATTTTATCAAGCTCTCTTAGAAAAATTTCTGTTTCCGGGGCTTCTAATCTCAGATAGGTGTCTACAAATCCGGACAGCATTCTCGTCTGGGCAGGGTTAAGCCGAAGTTGGTTCATCAATCGTAGACAAGCTAGCTTCGCTTGAGGACGCTCTTGCTTTTTTATGCGGAAAAAACAGCGCCATGAATTCAAAGAAGAATTCTGTGAGTAGCTCCTTGAAGAGGTGATCGTTGTCAGTCATTGCAAAGTCAAAAGGGGAATGAGAACGATGTCAGCGATCCGCCTTAAAGAATCACTGACTCTACAGTACCTTGAACGAGGAAAATTTGTAGTACATTTGTCCGAAAAAATGAGTGGAAACCTGCAATGGCTTCATCGCGTTACCGCATCAATGACTCCAAGGAATTCAAAGGCTACCGATCGCCCACCTCCCCCCAGATCTCTACACCAGACGCGCCTAGAAAGCCCTCGAAGCGGCTAACTTGCGGGCTAACTCAACAAACAGTTCACCATTCCCACTCAGAAAGATCACCACTACACAGCGATCGCACCCCCATCTCCCCTACTCCCCTACTCCCTCACCCCCTCACTCCCTTACTCCCCTATTCCCCTACTCCCCTACTCCTCCACCCGATACCCCAACTCCGCCAACCGACTCCGCGACTGCCGCCACTTCGGTTGAACCTTAACAAAAAGTTCGAGATAGACCTTGCCCATGACTAGCTTTTGGATTTGCTGACGAGCCGCAGTGCCGATGTCTTTGAGCATTTTGCCGCCCTTGCCGATGAGGATGCCTTTTTGTGAGTCGCGCTCGACATGGATGGTGGCGAGGATGCGGGTGATGGTGGGGGCTTCTTCCACGACATCGATGGCGATCGCCACTGAGTGAGGCACTTCTTCTCGCGTCAGCAGCAGGATTTGCTCCCGGATCAGTTCGCCCATGATGAAGCGCTCGGGTTGGTCGGTGACTAGATCCGGAGGATAGTAGTAGGGGCCGGGGTCGAGGTGTTCGACGAGTTGGGGTTGCAGGAGGTCGAGTCCGCTGCCCGTCAGCGCTGAGAATTTGACTAGAGGCCAGTTGCGATCGCTGGCCAGAGTCTGATAGCTCTGGTCGATCGCGGCGACCGCTTCGCTGTTCTGGGGCTGCTGGTCGGCCTTGTTGACCCCCAGGATAACCGGGACAGAGGTACGGGTCAGCAGTTCGGCAATGAAGCGATCGCCCCCGCCCAGTTCCACCGTGCCATCGACGACCAACAGGATAATATCGACAGATTCGATCGCCAAACAGGCATTTTTGACCAGAACATGACCCAATTCATGGTGGGGTTTGTGGATGCCGGGGGTATCGACAAAGATAATTTGCGCCTCGGGCAGGGTCAAAATGCCCCGCAGTCGGTTGCGCGTCGTCTGGGCAATGGGGGAGGTGATGGCGATCTTTTGCCCGACCATCTGATTCATCAGGGTCGATTTGCCCACGTTGGGTCGCCCAACAATGCCAACAAAGCCCGATCGAAAGCCTTCGGGCGCGGTGGGGATCAAATTGCTCTCAAGGTAATCAAACGAACCGTTCGTCATCCTGCGTTTCTTCTGCCTCTTTAGGAATGGGATTCAGGTAGTGGTGACCTGGGAACAGACTGTTTTTTGCCCCAAGCGCCAATCTGCTGCCCGACTCAGCTATCCGTATCATTCTAGATCTGTTGTTGGTTTTCTGGCGCAAAGCACAGATTATTAATTCCGCAATATTTTTGCTTTTGTCCCAAACACTTGAACTGCCTAGGCTGGGTTTCGTAGAGTATCACTATCGCGTCCTAGAGCATCATCTAACCCCAAGAAGCAACCCCAAGAAGTAACCCCAAGAACTCGACGCGGTAAGATCAGACTAGTTTGGTAACTTTCAGTCCAGTCTAATACGTCACTCATGGAGAAGGCTAAGCCATGCAAGGTCTATTTACTGAAAAACGCCACTATACGCCAGAAGAGTATCTGGCATTAGACGATGCGGCTAATAGCAAAAGCGAGTACCGGAATGGAGAAATCATTCCAATGACGGCTGGCACAACGAACCATAACCGAATATTGCTCAATCTGGTTAGCAGAATAAATTTGGCTTTTGCCCAAGTCGATTACGAAGTCTTTATGGCGGATGTTAAGCTGTGGATTCCCTCGCCACGAGTCTACACTTACCCTGGTGTGATGGTAGTCGCAAATGAGGTTGAGTATCACAATCAGCGCATGGATATTATTTGTAATCCCTGCGTGATTGTAGAAGTTTTATCTGAATCCACGGAAGACTCCGATCGCCAAGAAAAATTCTCCTCATATCGCACAATTCCCAGTTTCCAAGAATATGTGCTGATTGACCAAACCCGCGTTCGGATCGAACACCACACGAAGCAAGCCGCAAAACGCTGGATGCTGCAAGATCTCGATGGTGACGATCGCCAACTTCAACTCATCAGCATTCCGTTTACCATTTCCCTAGAAGATCTCTATCACAAGGTCAAATTCGCTGAAGCAGAACCCGTTGGAGAAACCGGATTGACATAGAGGGCAGAATGCTTTGGAAATGCCTCAACGAGTGGAACAACAGGATACTAGGGGAACAGATTCCAAGTTGCTCAGATTAATTTGTACCAGCAGTCGATTCCAGGCAGTTTGGATCTCGGGGTTAGGGCTGTTGCTGGGCTGTAGCTCGTTTCCGAGAGTCGTCATCGCGTCATACCAGATGCCTTGGCTGGCATAGAGTTTTGCCCGATCCAGGGGGGCGGTTGGGGTTGTCAGGGTGTTGGCGATCGCCTCTGAAAGTTCAACTCGTTGAATGCTGCCCTGTACCAGGCCGGGAATGTCTTCAATCGTGGCGGCATCACAGCGAATGGAAAACTCCCAGCGATAAAGTTGGTTCACTTGCAGGGCTGGTGTGCTGTTGGGCAAAGCGAACTTAACCACACCCGGAGCGACAGCCGGAGCCGCAAATTCGCTCTGATAGACCACCTGATTGGTTTCATCCATCAGTTTGAAGGCTAAGCGATCGCCACTGGTCAAATTGCGGCCAACCGCCAACCGAAACCAGAAAGTCGGATGCGCCTCAGTGGTCTGTCCCCATTGACCTACCGTAGTTTGAGGCACCAGGGCGATCGCGTCACACCCCCGACTCCCTCCCCCTTCCGGTCGTCCACTCGGCTCCCCCAAATCGGGCGGCGGCGGCGGCACAAACTGAATCGCAGAAGCCACTAAACTCCGACGGTCGGCAAAGGAACCTCGGAGGAAGGCGAAGCCAATCACTGCCAGCAGGATACTGGCGATCAGAGCGTTACGGATGGTGAGGAGACGTGTCATGGGAGGAAAAGGGGAAAGGGGAAAGGGGAAGGGGGAAGGGGAAAAGGGGCTACCTTGGGTTCATTTATGGAATGGATTCAGGGATTAAGGAGTGGGAACGGGAAAATTTTCTTGGGATTCTTCAGGGATTTATTGAGGAATTTATTCAAAGATATCCCTTTCGCCTTTCGCCTTTTCCCCTTCGCCTCTTGACTCATCCACTCAACTCAGTCGGCTTAAAGAAATACAGAACAGCACTACTGGTGAGCATGAGAACGAGAATGGGAGGGATGAGGGGAATCCAGCCGCCTTGGAGGAGGAGGGTGAAACTAATGGTGATGCAGAGGAGAATGGTTCCAGATAGAAGCAGGATGCACCAGAGGGGATGGCGGACTTGCCAGACGATCGCACTGCCGATGAATGCCCAAGTCGTAATCCAAAGGATTTCAATGGGGAATGACCAAGTCCAGAGGAGAGGACGATCATCGAGAACGGTGCTGAGGATTTGACTAATCATTTGGGCGTGAATTAGAACACCAGGGAGGCGTTGCTCAATGCGATCGCCATAGGGGGTGATCCAATAGTCGCCTCGGTTGGGCACGGTGACACCAATCAGGACAATGCGGTTTTGGATGATGCTGGGGTTGAAGTCGCCTTGGAGAAGCTGGGTGACGGTGAGTTGGGGGGCGATCGCGTCGAGGGTGGGGGTAGCGCGGTAGTTCAGGAGAATCTGGCTGCCGCGCGCGTCGATGCCCTGGTAGCCGCTGGTGCGATCGGTGATGCGGGGAATGACTGTTTGTTTGGAGGGTTGATTGGGTTGATTGAATTGCAGATCTCCGGTGGGGGTGAAACTGGGGGAAATGCCTTGAGCATCGAGATAGCGAAAGGCGAGTTGGGTGCTGAAGGCGTAGGGGGCGGCGCAGGGAGAGGGCGTATTGGCTGAGAAAAAGAGGACTTGGCGACGAATGGCGCGATCGCGATCCTGGACAAAATCGCTGAAGCCGATTCGCTCTGGGGGGACTTCGGGGGGTGGCAGGATGCCGTCCGGGTCATGCTCAATGTCGAGGCGTTTGCAGATGGGGATGAGGCGATCGCTGTTGCGGAGACGGTCGGCGAGGCTGGGCAGGGTGGCAGCAAAGTCGCGGTAGATGTCAAGGCCAATGGCTAGGGGCTGGTGTTGTTCGAGCTTGGCGAGGAGTGGGTTGAGGGTGGCATCGGCGAGGCTGGCTTCGCGGGGGGCGCTGCCTTGGGCACGAATGTCGGCTTCGGTGACTCGGACGATTAGGAGACGGTTGTCGGGTTCTTCGGCGGGGCGGAGGCGGAGGAGGCGATCGAAGGCCCAGAGTTCCAGGGGTTGGAGTCCGCCCAACCCTCGCAGACCGATGACACCGCTGGCCATCACCACACTACTGAGGAGCAGCACCTGCCATTCTTTGCGGCTGGGCAAGCGGCTGGGCAAGCGGCTGGGGAAGCGGCTGGGAAAGAGGGAGCGCTGTTGCGGTGCGGTACACCAGTCCTGCCAGCGGGGCGGCAGTTCGGCTGGGTTTTGGCAAATGACGGGCAGCCAGGTGGCGCAGGGGAATTCTAGTTCGATCGCTTGCAGTTGCTCCCGCGCATGACGAACGGCTAAATAGAGGGATTGACCTCGGGTGAACTCGGTGAGGAATGCTTTGAGAAAGACTTGGGCAACGCGATCGGGAACGGGTTCGCGCATGACAATGACTTGGGGCACATACAGTTCTGCCAGCGCATGAGCCAACCCCAAACCATCACAGGAGTTGAAGATCGCCAGTTTCAGTCCTTGGGCGATCGCAGTTCTGAGTCCATATTTCAATTGGTCAATACTCAGCCGTTCTTGGGCATTGAGGTGAAGATAACCCTGTGTGGATTGCGCCGAAGTTGAGCTATGTCCTGCAAAAAATAAAACATCATATCCAGTTTGCCAAAGCTGTTCATTCAACTGTTGACGACCGGGTTCAATCAGCCAGTCAATTTGGGTGTTGGGAAGTTGGTTGAGGTAGGCTTGATCCCGAGTGACATTGATGCCCGTTGAGTTGCCAATGATGGCGAGGATGCGTACCTTTTGAGCAGGAGAGCGGAGAGTTTGGGGCGATCGTGCATATTCAGGAGGACTCAGGGCAATTTCGGCCTGGGGATAATCGGTGAGGAAGTTCCACAAATTCCAGGGCAGGCGCAGCAGGTTCGCATCCTGAGCCACAATCATGATACGGATCTGATCGTCGGGCGAAAGGCGGGTGCGAAGCTGGCGCTCAATGGGGCGGAAAGCCTCTGCGTTGAGCCATTGGTTAATCTGCTGCTGCAAAGTTCGACAGCAATCGTCAAATTCAGTCTGGGAAAAGTAGCTGGGCGCACTGTCCTCGACTTCAAACTCGTCTAGGGCCGTGGAACGCAGGGAGGAACCGCGCCAATTGAGATGGGCATAGTGGGAAGCGTAGAGCGATCGCCACTGTTCAAACAGCCGTTCCAGTTCCGGGGCAGCGGGCAGACTGCCGATAAACTGCATCGGGGTGGGGCGGGTTTCTTCCCAGAGTTGGGCGGTTACGGTGACAAACCCCTGCTGCCAGTTGCCCATACCCAGGTTCAACACCACAAGATAGCTGGTCGTAGAGCCTAGCATTGGAAGCATTCTTCGATCCATCCTTCAGCCTGTTCTAGATTCTGTTCTCCGACTTTTACCTTAAACCCTGTCCCCGGACGACACTTAAAAGGACTCAGTTGAATGGAATTGTAGCGATCGCCCGTCTGCACCGATTGAATTACGTCATCGTTCATTGTTTGTAAAGATAGATGGAGATTTGGGGGTAAACAAGCCGTATTTTCTTCAGGACGCAGTTGAATTTGAATGCTGATTTTTTCATCCACAGGCGTGATGGCTAGAATCAACAAAAGCGGCTGTTGGCCAAAGTGCAGAGTCTTTACCCGTCTTTGGGTTGGGCGATCGCCCTCCGCTGAAGCTTGCCGTAAACTCGTTGCAAGTTCTGGCATTACTCGTTGATCTAAAGTTTGCCAACCTTCGATGATCTCTTCCACGGCATTCTGGAACCATTGGCTTAGCTGCGTGATCAGGGGAGTCGGGGCAGGGGTTCCCTGTTGCCGCGATCGGATCAGGCGATCGCACCAGGCACCAGAACTCAACAACCCACCCCAGAGCGAAAAGGGCAGTTCCAGGCGCGGTTGGTGAATGTCAGCAGAGGCAAGACGGGTGAGGAGATTTTCAGCTTGAGCAGCGGGAACTTGGGGGATTGGTGCGATCGCGGCTTGGGTCACTTCATGGGGATTCAACTGTCGAACCACCCAGAGAACGGCGAGATCGGAGATCAGGGAAGGGGCGGCTAGACTGTAGGTGCGATCGAAGTCATCGTATTCCCCTTGGGTTTTGAGCTGGGCGTGCGTGGTGTAGCCCCAGAGTCTTAACGTGGATGCGTCTGGATCAAGGTGAATCGCAAAGTAATAGTCCCCAGCCCAATCAGGCAGGTCGATCCATTCCTGGGGAACGGTGATCTGACGGGTGTCAGCGCTTTTGTCGGGGATAAAGATAAATCGTTGGCGATCGCACTCAATAGCCGTACCGTTGACCAGTTCCCAAGCCTGTCGGTGCAGTCTGGCCTGGGGCAGGGATTCGGCTTGTAGCCAGGGGAATAGAGTGTCGAGACAGAGTTGGTTGAGGAAGGCTGTCCATTGCGATCGGGGTGTGGCATAGGCTTGGCTTTGCTGCCAGGTTTGCGCCAGGATATCTGGGGCGATCGCCAGTTCGAGTTGGGTGTCGGAGGCAAGCATCATGGTGAGGAGGAGTGGAGGTTAGGGGATGGGAACTGGCGCGGACAAGACAGCGGCCAGCCATTCATCTAAAAGAGCTGAGATTTCTTTTAATACGTCGGAAGTCGGCGTGATATGCAGTGAAGCTTGCATCCATTGCGTCAGGGAGAGCAATAGTTTTTCTCGGGCTTTGGAGAGTTTGCGAGACACGGTGTACTGGGGAATGCCCAGTTCTTGGGCAATTTGCTGTTGGGTCAATTGCCGTTGATAATATAGGGTTAATAATTGTTGCAGATTCGGTTCCAGGGTGGCGATCGCATTCATCAACTGGGACTGAAGCTGCTGTTGCTGCGTTTGGCGATCGGCGATTTCTTCTTGGGTGATCCATTCGTGGAGCAAATCGGTGGATTGTTCATCCACTAGTTGGTCTTGCCATTCACTGGTGTTGTCTTCAGATTTAGGGCGATTTAGCGAACTGACCGCCGGATAAAGGTAGGCGCGGGTGGCTTTAACGCATTGTCCCAGCCAGCGTTCGAGTAGTTCGGGAGAGCCGTCTTGGCCGGGGGTCGCAAGCTGGTGACGCTGACGGTTGTAGAGGGTGGCGATCGCGCTCCAGGTCTGGCGATCGGGGGCGGCTAGCTTGCGGAGTCCGGGCGTTTTAGTGGGAAGATACAGCGTTTCAAAACAACTCCAGGCCAAAATTCTCTGGTCTAGGGTTTCCTGGTTCATCCCCGAGGCTTCCAGGGCTTCCTTTAAACGTTTGCGGCTCAATTTGAGCAGCAATCCCCAATCACTACACAGGTCATACTCCCGGCGCTGCCTGAGAAAATCGCGGATAATATTACCAAACGCATGGCCCGCATAGGTTTTCAGCGTTCCGGGGTGGTGTGGATCGCGGCCTTGGAGAACTTTGGGGACTTCGGCGATCGCAATCTGAAAACAGTCGGAAAGCTGGTGGTGCAGCAGTCCTTGGGTTTGGCGCGTGAGGTGATAGGCGCTCCAGTAGCAGGTTTCTTGCAGATAGGCGGACAGATGTCCGAGGGCGGTTAGAGCGGTGGGACTGGAGGGCTGCAACTCTTGTCGCCAGCGGTGATGCCAATAATTCGCCAAAGAAAAATCGGAGAGCGAATCGTCAGAGTCCGTCTTGAGAGAAGTAGTCTTGAGAGAGGTGTCCTTGAGAGAAGTGTCCTGGAGAGAAGTGGTCTTGAGATATGCCTGAACATTTCGCCGCAGTCGCAGATCGGTCACCCAGTCCTTTGCCCGTTCTGCCTCAAACTGCAAAAACGTAGAAAACATTTCCGTGAGATCGTGACGTTGACGCATGGAAAACACAGTCTGGTAGATGAGGATGGCAGTAATCTTACCAGGGATTTCCAATCAGGGTAAATGCCGCCCAGTAGTAGGGATGGGAGAAGTCGGTTTGTTGAATCTGTTGGATAGATACCGAGTCCGTCTGAACAGGGGCATTTTCTGAAGTTTGACGGGTTGGGGTGAACAGATCCAGGCTGATCTGGCGTTTGAGAAGATTAATTTGGGCTTGCTGGAGGGCTTCGGCTTTGATGGGCGTGTTTCTAAGATGATCGTAGAGTTCGGACATGAGTACCAGAGTCCCTAGATCATTGACCGACCAGAGACTGGCGATCGCGGCTTGACTCCCGGACTGCACGGCCAATCCCGCAAAGCCAAGTTCAGCATTGCTATCTCCGAGGGCAGTTCGACAGGCGCTCAACACGAGCAGTTGCACGGTCGGGGCATGTAGGTTGAGTTCGGTGAGTTGACTCAGCGACAGGCGCTGATCCCAGAATTGAATATAGGATTGATCGGCGGCACCGGGCGAAAACTGAGCATGGGTAGCCAGGTGGACAATGCCGTAGGGATATCGCGATCGCGCCTGGGTCAAATTGGAGACGGTAAACTGCTGGTTGAGGAGTTCTGTGCCTTGCCATTGTCCTGCAATCACGGACAGTTCCACAGGAACGGCGGGCAAGGCGGCCAGATCTTGAAACTGAGAAGCGCCCATGGCTAGAACCTGGGTGTTGCGGAGCGGGGTGGGACGCTGGTCGAGCAGACTGAAGTTCAGCCAAAAATTGCTGGCCGTCCTGGAGCGCAGCCAGGGGAGTACTTCGCAGTTGTGACCCTAGACAAAAGATTAAAGTGTCCACATTCTGACGGGTTAACTCAGCTTCCAGCGGTTTGATCAACCATTGATAAAGCTGCTGAGCAGGCAATAAATAGGTTGTGGACGAGGTTCGAGGATCGACAATGGCAGTTCTAAAGGTTTTAATCGTGGCCGTTAGGTTCTCCTGAGTGGCTTCGTCAACCCGCGCATGAATGGGTTGTCCCTCGGCAGTAATGAGGATCAGTTCCAAGGCTTGTGGGGTGGGAACGGCGTAGATTAG
>JALOOP010000015.1 GCA_025454315.1 Oculatellaceae cyanobacterium Prado106 | reverse complement strand
GCGAATTTCTGGTTGATGAGGCAGACGCGCCAGGTGGCTTTGCGGGCACAGTCAGAGGGGCAACTCCTTTCCCTGACTGTGGATGTGGGCGATCGCGTCTCCCAGCAACCCTTGCCACTGTCACACCCCAAAATGTCTCCAAGGCTTTGCGACATCATCAGTGGCTCGAAGAACTAAGGCAAGGACTTAAGGTGGAGCTAGCTAACTCACGCATTCACCCCGAATCCCACTGAGCAAAATATCGCATTCAACCTGCCATCCAATCCTTTGAGGGATACTGCACAAGGCGGTATCCCTCAAATTTTTCATTAGGCCGTTCAAGTTCAGAACGCAGAAACCCAAGGAAAGTTTACTCAAACGAACCCAATTCTCCGGGTTCACCCTCATCAAAAATTTTCCAAAAATCACACGCTTTTCCCCCACCCCCACGTACAACCCGCAATCCTCACAAACTCCCCATCTCTCCATCTCCTCATCTCTCCATCTCCCCATCTCTCCATCTCCCCATCTCTCCATCTCTCCATCTCTCCATCTCTCCATCTCCCCACGCCCCACTCCCCACTCCCCACTCCGGGGATCAACATAGGAAATTCACCCTAAACCCCTGGGTACTATAGGCGGGATGACACCGCTCATGCTGCTTATTCCTTCTCTTAATCCCTGAGTGCATTCCATGCAGACTGCCGTATTTAACGATCTTTTTCCCCTCTTCAATGCCGCCAGCCCAGAAACCATTGAATGGCTAATGTCGATTACCGTTGAGCATGAATATCCGGCAGGTAGAGCCGTTTTGATGGAAGATGCCTGGGGCAACGCAGTTTACTTTGTTGAATCGGGCTGGGTCAAGGTGCGCCGCCATTTAGGCGAAGATGTGGCCACCCTCGCCATTCTTGGACGGGGCGATTTCTTTGGCGAAATGGCCGTTCTAGACGAATCCCCTCGCTCCACCGATGTCGTGGCGCTCTCTTCGGTGAAACTCCTCAGCATTTCAGCCCAGCGCTTCGTCCAAACCCTCTTCAAAGACTCCCAGTTGCATCACCGCATGTTGCAACTGATGGTGCGCCGCCTGCGCCAGACCAACTTCCGATTTCAACTGCGCCATCAACCGCCTGCTATTAAACTGATCAACACTCTGGTTGTCCTAGGCGACAGCTACGGCAGTCCTTCCCCACAGGGCACCGCGATTTTCGCCATCCCGCCCAAAGACCTGGCCGATGTCAGCGACATTAGTGCCGACGAAGCCAGCAAAATCCTGGAAAAGCTAGAAGCCAAAGGCTGGATCAAATCTGACACCGCCCAACAAACCCTATACCTCGCTAATATGAAACAACTTGCTCATTTAGCCGGTAAAACCTGACCCCTGGACATGACAGAAGCCACCCAAACCCGCCCCAACCCCCAGCCCACCACCCAAATCGAACTGCATTATCAGGTTGCCATGCCTCAGCCCACAACCCACCTCTTCGAGGTGAGTTTGCAGGTGAAGGGATGGCAATCTGCCTTTCTGGATCTAAAAATGCCCGTGTGGACACCTGGCTCCTATCTGGTGAGGGAATATTCCAGACATATCCAGGACTTTGAGGCTTATTCCGCTAATCCTGCCACTCCGCTCCTTTGGCAAAAACTCGCTAAAAATCACTGGCAAATCAACACCGCCCCTCTCTCTGAGATCACCATTCGCTACCGCGTCTTTGCCAATGATTTGACCGTTCGCACCAATCATCTGGATGCAACCCATGGTTACTTTAATGGGGCGGCGCTGTTTTTCTGGATTCCAGGTCTAGAACAGCAAGCTATGCAGGTGACGATCGCCCCTCCCACAGCCGACTGGCAGATTGCTACCCCATTGCCTGCGGTACCTGGACAGGCGAATACTTTTTGGGCTAAGGATTTTGATACCTTAGTCGATAGTCCGTTTGAGATTGGTCAGCAGCAGCAGTATGACTTTGAGGTGCTGGGCAAACCCCATCAGTTTGTCGTGTGGGGGCATGGCAACCTTGAACCCGATCGCCTGATCGCCGACACCCAAAAAATCATCGCCACCGAAGCCGAGCTATTTGGCGGACTGCCCTACGATCGCTACCTCTTCCTCCTCCACCTCTCCGCCCAAGGCTTTGGCGGACTGGAGCATAAAGATAGCTGCACCCTCAACTACCCGCGCCTCGGGTTCCGTGCCGAAGACCGCTACCACCGCTTCATGCAGTTGGTCGCCCATGAGTTTTTCCATCTCTGGAACGTCAAACGCATTCGCCCCAAAGCCCTGGAAGTCTTTGACTACGAAGCCGAGAACTACACGCCGTCCCTCTGGTTTAGCGAAGGTACCACAAGTTTTTATGATTTGATTTTGCCGTTCCGGGCAGGCATTTACGGAGTCAGAGACTATTTCAAAGCCCTTAGTCAGGAGATTACCCGCTACCTCGTCACTCCAGGCCGCCAGGTTCAACCGCTCGGCGAATCCAGCTTTGATGCCTGGATTAAGCTCTATCGCCGCGATGCCAACAGCGATAACTCCCAAATTTCCTATTACCTCAAGGGTGAAATGGTGTCGCTGTTGCTGGACTTGGTGATTCGGGCTAAGTCGGATAATGGGCGATCGCTCGATGATGTCATGCGGCTGATGTGGCAAAAGTTTGGCCAGGACGAAATTGGCTTCACCCCCGAACAACTCCAGTCGGTCATCGAATCGATTGCCGAAACCGATTTGTCCGAATTTTTCCAGCGCTACCTGCACAGCACCGCTGAACTGCCTTTTGACGAATATCTCGCCCCCTTCGGTCTCTGTCTCCAGCCCAAGGACACCTCCGACCAACCGCCCTTCCTGGGCCTCACTGTCAAATCCGAGGCTGGACGCGACATGGTAAAGTTTGTCGAAATCAACTCCCCCGCCCAACAAGCCGGAATCGACACCGATGACGAACTCCTTGCCATTGACGGTCTCCGAGTCAAGGCAGACCAACTGAGCGATCGCCTCAAAGACTACAAACCCGGAGACACCCTCTCCATCACCGTCTTCCACCAAGATCTGTTGCAAACCTACCCCGTCACCCTGACCGCCCCCCGCCCCACCCGCTATGAAGTGACCGCGATCGCCCACCCCTCCCCCCAGCAGCAAATCCTCTTGGAAGGTTGGTTGGGTGTTTCTTGGGAGGCGATCGTGGCTTAGGGCGAAAGGGGAAAGGGAAAAGGGGAAACGATGAAGGAATAATGGCAAGTTTCGCTGTTTTTTCTTGGACTGCTGCTCTTGGACTGCCTCCCTCGGACTGTCCTATTTCTCCATCAATGTCCTCTTAGGAAAAAACTACGGCCAAACCCATTTCCCCCCCAAAAACTCCGCCCCTCCACCCAAATCCCCCCTTTCGCCTTTCCCCCTTCCCCTTTCCCCTACTCCCTACTCCCCACTCCCCACTCCCTCCAAAAAACGTAATGTCTCATTAAATCCCTTCAAAATCTGTGCGAATTCCTTTACTGTGGTCTAGAGTTGAAGAACAACATCTAGAAAAATTAGTACAGCCTGGAGATTTTTACATTATGAATAGCTGTATCTTGATGGCCGAAATCATTCAAGATCCTCAGCTTCGCTACACCGCCGACAATCAGACTGCCGTCACCGAAATGGTAGTACAGATTCCCGGCCTGCGAGATGAGGAACCCCCCGCCTCCCTCAAGGTGGTCGGTTGGGGCACTTTGGCTCAGGAAATTCAAGAAAAGTTCCATGTGGGCGATCGCATCATCCTGGAAGGTCGCCTGGGCATGAACATGGTCGATCGCCCAGAAGGCTTCAAAGAAAAGCGCGCCGAACTCACCGTGCAGCGGATTCACCTGGTCGGTGCTGATGCTAGCCTGACCACCAGTTCTGAAACCACGGTGACCACGAGTCCTGCCGTTCCTCAACCTGCGCCCGTTCGCTCAGCCCCCCAAGCGGCTCCCAAAGCCGCGCCCAAAACACCTGCGGCCTCCAAAGCAGTTGCCGCTCCTGCGCCAGCAGCGGAACCCGACTACGACGAAATTCCGTTCTAAGTTTTTCATTCAGGAGTTTCAATCCAAGCATCTTGCTAGCCGTTCGCTGGATAGTCATCTATAAAAATCAGGGATGCCGTAGTTTTTACAGCATCCCTGATTCGATGAATTTAGCTGAAACGACTGGGTGAGATTGCTAAAGCTCCTTCACCGCTGCCACCAACTGCGTGATAGCGTCTTTGGCACTGCCAAAGAGCATCATCGTTTTGTTTTTGTAGAACAACTCATTCTCAACACCCGAGAAACCCGCGTTCATACCGCGCTTAATGACGATCGTATGCTGTGCCCGATCGACTTCGAGAATCGGCATCCCATAGATCGGACTGCTCTGATTGGTTCGGGCTGCCGGGTTGACCACATCATTGGCACCAATCACCAGCGCCACATCCGTCCGCTCAAACTCAGGATTGATGTCATCCATGTCATAAAGCTGGGTGTAGGGCACATTGGCTTCGGCCAGCAGGACATTCATATGTCCGGGCATTCGTCCAGCAACGGGGTGGATGGCATATTTCACCTCGACGCCTAGCCGCTCCAGTTGGTCGGTGAGTTCGCGCACCGCATGTTGAGCTTGGGCAACCGCCATCCCATAACCAGGGACGACTACCACTGAGCGGGCGTATCCTAGCATCATCGCGCCCTGTTCTGAGTCGATGGAGCGAACGGTCTTGTCTTCGCTATCGGCTACGGCTCCTGCGGTGGCGGTTTGGGTGGAACCAAAGGCGCTAAACAGGACATTGGCCAGGGTGCGGTTCATGGCGCGGCACATCAGCTCGGTCAAAATAATTCCGGAAGCGCCTACCAAGGCTCCGGCGATAATCAGCATATTATTCATCAACACAAATCCGGCGGCACTCGCGGCCAACCCCGAGAAGGAGTTGAGCAGTGAAATGACCACGGGCGTGTCGGCACCACCGATCGGCAGGACAAACAGAAAGCCTAGAATCAGCGACAGCACCACCAGGGTCAAAAAGACGGGCAGATCATGGGGATTGGCAATCAACATGCCGCTGCCTGCTAAAAAGGTGACCACGATCGCCAAATTGACCGGCTGCTGAAACGGAAAGGTGATGGGCGCACCGGGCACCAGTTCTTGCAGCTTGGCAAAGGCCAAAAGGCTGCCCGTCAAGGTGATTCCACCAATCAAGATGCTTAGCACAATCGTGATGGTTTCGCTGAGGGGCACGACATCCATAACCGATGTGACGCGCCAAAACTCACCCACCGCAACGAGTGCCGAAGCCGCTCCCCCAAATCCATTGAGCAAGCCCACCATTTGGGGCATGTCGGTCATGGCCACCCGGTAGGCCATGACGGCTCCTAGACCAGCACCAATGGCAATGCCCAAGGCGATCATTTCGTAATTCAACACCTGTCGATCCAGCAGCGTGGCCACGATCGCAATCAACATGCCGATCGCCCCCACCACATTGCCCTGCCTTGCTGTTGCTGGAGAGCCAAGCTGTTTCAGACCGATGATAAACAGCGCCGAGGCGATCAGGTAGCTCAATTGAATGCCAGTTGGCAAAAACTCGCTCATGCTTTCACCTCTTTTTTCTTAAACATTTGCAGCATCCGATCGGTCACCAAAAAGCCGCCAACGACGTTGATCGTGGCCAAAATTACGCCCAGTAACCCCAAGGCAACGGACAGATTCCAGTGGCGATCGCCCGCCACCAGCAGTGCCCCGACGATCGCAATCCCCGAAATTGCATTAGACCCCGACATCAGCGGCGTGTGCAGCGTGGGGGGAATTTTATTAATCACCTCAAATCCGACAAAGGAGGCCAGGGTGAAGACCACCAAGCCTGCAATAATTCCTTCAGCCATAGACTTTGACTCCAGTTCTATTTGCATTGGGGGAAGGTTTTGGCGATCGCAACTTGTCTTTCCAAAGAGCGAATCACCAAAGAGGCGCACCGCTAAACTCTGAAAAGAAAGCCGCAGGGGCAAAACCAACCCTGAAAAGCTTTTTGAATGAAAGATTCTTGAATGCAAAACAATTCATTGCTGGGCAGCATCTAAACTGACCGCTTGCAATGAAACCGTTTGCAACAAAAGGCTGTACTGCTTTAAGCTGCACTACTTCAATTTGTGATGCTTCGGTGACTTATTCCGAGTGTCACGTTCCGAGTATCCCTAGGGAGTGCCCACCAAAGCGGCATCTAGCAAATCCTTGACCCGCGCATTCGTCACGGCTCCAGCGTGGGAAACACAGGCACTCGTCACAATGTCATCCTCAAAGTTGAGGTTGAGGGCACCGTCCTTGAGCAAAAACTGCACCAGAGTCAGCAGGTTTTTGGCATAGAGTTGGCTGGAGTGGAGTGGCACCGAGGCAGGCAGGTTGGTGGTGCCAATTAGCGATACGCCATTTTTGACGACCGTTCTTCCGGCTTCTGTGCCTTCACAGTTGCCGCCCTGATCTGCGGCCAAGTCCACCACTACTGAACCGGGCTTCATGGCTGCAACCATGTCGGCAGTGACCAACCGGGGCGCTTGCCGACCTGGCACCTGAGCCGTGGTAATCACCACATCGGAGAGGCGGACATGCTCGGCGATCGCCTCTTGAGTCTTTTGTTTGCTGGCTTCCGAGACTTCTTTGGCGTAGCCTCCAGCCGCAACCGTTTCCTCTTCCAGATTGACCTCGACAAACTTGGCTCCCAGGCTCTGGACTTCTTCCTTGACCGCTGGCCGAATGTCAAACGCCTCGACCACGGCTCCTAGACGGCGTGCGGTGGCGATCGCCTGCAACCCCGCCACCCCAGCACCAATGATAAACACCTTGGCAGGAGCAATCGTCCCGGCGGCGGTGGTCAACATGGGGAAAAACTTGGGCAGGGTGGCTGCGGCCAGCAACACCGCTTTGTATCCGGCAACCCCGGCTTGTGACGACAGCGCGTCCATACTTTGGGCGCGGCTGGTTCGGGGAATCAGCTCCAGGGCAAAGGTGGTGACCTGGCGATCGGCCAATCGCTGAATCAATCGGGGCACACCCAGAGGATTCATAAATGCCATCAAGGTTGCCCCTGGTTTCAGCAAATCCGCTTCATGGGTGCCATCGGGGCGATTCTGAGGAGGATTCACCTTCAGCAACAGGTCAGCCGTCTGCCAAAGCTGGTCGGTGTCGGTGCTCAGGGTTGCCCCTGCGGCCTGGTAGGCGGCATCGGAGAAGAAAGCAGCCTCACCGGCTCCCGACTCCACCGAAACCTCTAGCCCCAGTTTGACCAATCGACTCACAATATCGGGGACGATCGCCACCCGGCGCTCTCCCTCTACAATTTCCTTAACAATACTTACCTTCATGAACGCTCCTCGGCTTCTTTGAGATGAAATAGCAAATGCCAGCAGAGTGCTTGACCCAAAACCCAAAAAAGGCTTTGATCCTTTCCGTTCTGATCGAACCGCTCTCAAAACATCGCCCGCATCCTCTTCCTCTGCATCCTATGCTTACCCCAGAGGAAAGTCAGGCTTCTTTAACCTTGTCTTATGCTTTTACTTATGCGTTCGATAATGAAAAATTAGCTATGGTTATGAAACGTAAAGATTCATGTACAAATGGATCGTTCAAAGGGTGCAAACAGGCGACATGATCCGAGATTGGTTCGATTCGTTGATTCTCGCCCCGTAGGTTTGCGAGCCATAGGGCTTCGATCCGTTGATTGCGCTCCAAGGGTTAGAGTCGGGCGGCAAAAGGGCATAAAGCCTGAATGCTTTGTGTCGTCGTCAAGCAATACCGCTAAATTAATGAAAGCATAAGGTTTCAATCCAGCGACTCAACCCAGGAGTAGAAGTATGGTAGCCGAATCCTTTAACTCCCCTGATGACTCTCCTGAAACAAGGGTTTATCAGGGACAGTTTGGCGAATTTACAATCGAACCGAGCGATCGCCAAGGTGTCATCCTCTATCGCTCCGGGCTAATGCTTTCGGCCTTGAGCTTTGCCTTGGGCTGCACTTTGGTGCTGTGGCAAGGGCATCAACCGGGGGTGCGATCGCTCCTCAGTTTGCTCTACTCTTTGTTTTGTCTAGGTTTAGCCACCAGCCTGCTGACCATTCACATCTATCTCGTCCCGCTGCACCGAGTGCTTCAGGTGTTTTGGGGAATTGGGGCGATCGCCGCCTTAGTCGTCGCCCATGCCTATCCAGAACCCTTCGCCGTCACGGTCTACCAGCACCCCCTGACGATCCTGGGCGTTGGCTTTACCTTTGCTGCGCTCACTGGCATTTTCTTCAAAGAGGCGTTCTGCTTTAACCGTCTCGAAACCAAAGCGCTGACCTTCCTGGTGCCGGCCCTACTGCTCGGTCACCTGCTGGGGATTTTGCCGACTCGGGGTGAGCAAATGATGCTAGCCGCTTGGGCGATTCTATTTGTTGTGTTTGCCCTGCGAAAAGCCTTCCAAGAAATTCCCGCTGATATTGGCGACAAGAGCGTTTTTGCCTACCTCAAGCAGCAAAAAACTGCCAGCCGCCCAGCCTGACACAAGTTCTCCCTGCACCTCTTTTCTCTCTGGTCAGGCAGACCTAGGGTAAACCTGACCTTTTTTGTTGGCGGTTCTTTGTGCGACGCTTCTTTGTACAATAGGCGTCTTCTCTCAAGCCAAGCTCCCATGAAATTGCCCCAACCCAACCCCAAAGGACGCTCCTCGAAATTTCGCCTGTTTCGGCGCAAAGAAGTTTGGACTTTAACGCTACAGGGTTGGCTGCTGGTGATATTCTTTTTAGTTATCGCTCAGGTATCTTTTTTTACCGGGGCATATCCGTTTCTGGCGGTCAGTGCGCCGCTCCAGGCCGATCTGCTAGTCGTCGATGGCTGGATTCCAGACAATGGTTTGCAGCAAGCGATCGCCGAATTCCGCAAAGGCCAATACCAGAAGCTGGTCACGCTGGGTTCGGTGCTCCCCCAAGGACACTATCTCGCCCAATACCCAGACTTCGCTGAGATGGCCGCAGCCACCCTCGTAGTGCTGGGGATGCCCGAAAACCAGATTGAACGGGTTTCGGTGCCGTTGATGCAGCGCGATCGCACCCTCAATTCTGCCCTTACCTTGGGGCGTTGGCTGGATCAGCGCTATCCCCAGGTTAACCGGATTAATGTCTTCACCTTTAGCACCCATGCTCGGCGGAGTTGGGTTTTGTTTCAGCGTGCCCTCTCCCCCAAGCGGCAGGTCGGCATCATTGCCGCACAGCCCCAAGAATATGACCCTCGACAATGGTGGCGATCGAGTGAAGGCGTGCGGTCGGTGCTTTCTGAGGCGATCGCCTATCTCTATGTCATCCTATTGCAGCGCTAACCTGCCCCGCTCACCCTATCCCACTTCAGGAGCAACCCTTGGCTACCCTCCAACTTCAGAAGTCTGTTTTGACACCGGAACGTGCCTACTGGTTAGCCTGGGCACAAATTCCACATATTGGCGCAGTCCTCATGCAGCGGTTGCAGCGCACCTTTGGCTCACTGTCCGCCGCCTGGGAAGCCAACTCCACCGAACTAGCCCGAGTCCAAGGGCTGGGCGGAGCAACCCTAGAATCAGTCCTCATCGAGCGCCGCAAGTGGGAGCCTGAAGCCCTTCTCCAGCAGCATCTCCAGAAAAACCCCCACTTCTGGACACCCGCCGATGCCGACTACCCCCAACTCCTGCGCGAAATCCCCGACCCACCCCCCATCCTCTACTATCGGGGCAAGGTGGAACCGCTCGAAAATCAAGGCATGATTCCAGCGATCGCCATTGTCGGCACCCGCACCCCCTCCAACTACGGCAAACTCTGGACGCGCAAGTTCTCCAAACTCCTTACCGAGGCCGGATTCACCGTCGTCTCTGGGCTAGCCGCAGGGGTCGATACCGAAGCCCACACCACCTGCATCAAGGCCAACGGCAGGACGATCGCCGTTCTGGGAACGGGCGTTAATATGGTCTATCCCCGCGAAAACCTCGAACTCGCCCAGCAAATTGTCGAAACTGGTCTGCTGCTCAGCGAGTATCCGGCGGGCACTCCCCCCAACCGTGTCCACTTTCCCCGCCGCAACCGCATCATCGCCGGACTCAGCCGCGCCACCCTCGTCCTCGAAGCCCCAGAAAAATCCGGTGCCCTAATCACTGCCCGTTTGGCCAACGACTACAACCGCGATGTCTACGCGCTTCCTGGTTCCCTCAGTAACCCTCAATCGAAAGGTTGCCTGGGACTTCTCAATCAAGGTGCCCAGTTGATCCTAGGCGAAGCCGAACTCCTAGAAGCGCTGAGCAACATTCCCCAGCTCCATGCCTCCACCCAACTTTCCCTCTTGAACCTGGTACCTGAAAGTGAGGCTCTGCCTAGTACGCCAATTCAACTCCATCCTGAGTTAAATGCCATTTTCCAGGCTATTGCGCCAGAACCCACAGCGGTCGATCGCATTGTCCAGGAAACCGGACAGTCCCCCAGTCAGGTGCTGAGTGCCCTTGCCCAGCTTGAACTGATGGGGGTCATCACCCAACTGCCCGGAATGCGCTATCAACGGGAAAGTTAATCCCGCTAGCCCCGCGTTTCAAATCACATCTTGTTATCCTGAAGAGGTCGCTATCCCTCTGCACTCATGACCCAGCAATCCAAGCGGATCTGCATCCTTGGCGGTGGCTTTGGTGGTTTGTATACTGCCCTGCGCCTTGCCCAACTTCCCTGGCTTCCCGCCGAAAAACCGGAGATTGTTCTGGTTGACCAGCGCGATCGCTTCCTGTTCCTGCCGTTGCTCTACGAGTTGGTCACCCGCGAACTAGAAACCTGGGAAATTGCCCCAGATTACACCGAGCTACTGGCCAATACCCCGATTCAGTTTCGTCAAGCCATGGTGGCAGGTATCAACACTGAGGCCAAGCAGGTGCAGTTGCGATCGTCCCGAGAAGCCGACTACGGCGCACCCCAAACCCTGGACTACGACTATCTGGTGCTGGCTATGGGCGGCGAAACGCCGATGGATCGGGTTCCCGGTGTGGCCGAACATGCCATTGCTTTTCGATCGCTCCAGGATGCCTACCGCTTAGAAGAAGGATTGCGTCAGTTGGAAGCGGCGGGGGGCGATCGCATCCGGGTGGCCATTGTTGGCGCAGGCTACAGCGGCGTTGAGTTGGCCTGCAAGCTGGCCGAACGTCTGGGCGAAAAGGGAAGAGTGCGCCTGGTCGAGGCCACCGATGAAATTCTGCGAAACTCCCCAGAATTTAACCGCGAAAAAGCCCGGAAAGCCCTGGAGGATCGCCAAGTCTGGGTTGACCTGGAAACCAAAGTTGAATCTGTCACCGCAGAGACGATCGCCCTGGAATACAAAAATAGCGTAGATACTATCCCCGTCGAGTTGGTGCTGTGGACGGTGGGCACACAGGTGGCTCCCGTGATTCGTGATTTGCCCCTAAAGCATACCGATCGCGGCCAACTCGTTACCCTGCCCACCCTACAGGTCATTGATCACCCTGAGATCTTTGCACTGGGCGACCTGGCGGAATGTGTGGATGCCGAAGGTCAGCGCGTTCCATCGACGGCTCAGGCAGCTTTTCAGCAGGCGGACTACACCGGATGGAACCTCTGGGCTGCGATCACCAACCGTCCGCTCTTGCCCTTCCGCTACCAGGCACTGGGCGAAATGATGAGTCTGGGCACCGATAACGCTACGCTGGCCGGACTAGGCATCCAGTTGGATGGCCCCTTAGCCCATGTCGCGCGTCGGCTGGTCTATCTCTATCGGATGCCCACACTAGACCACCAGATCAAAGTCGGCATAAACTGGATTGTCCAACCGTTGCGATCGCTGCTTTCCCCCAATTCATGAAGATTACGCCCGAAAATCGCCCCCAAGTCATTTTCCTGGATGCTGTTGGTACCCTCTTTGGGGTCAAGGGCAGCGTCGGCGAAATCTATGGCAACCTGGCGCGTTCCTTCGGGGTTACGGCTGACCCCCAAGTTCTCGATCGCGCCTTCTTCCAAAGCTTCCGTCAGGCTACTCCTATGGCTTTTCCCGAGGTTGAGCCGGAGGAGGTTCCCTACTGTGAGTATGTCTGGTGGGAAGCGATCGCCATCCAAACCTTCCAGCAAGCCCGGGTCTTTGACCACTTCACCGACTTTCCGGCCTTTTTCGCGGCGCTCTATCAGCACTTCACCACTGCCGAACCCTGGTTCGTCTACCCCGATATCGTCAAAACCCTGGCTACCTGGAAACAACAGGGCATTGAACTGGGTGTCCTCTCCAACTTTGACTCTCGCCTGCACCAGGTGCTGCCCGTTCTAGGATTAGCCGAATTCTTCACCTCCGTCACCGTCTCCACCGAAGTCGGAGCCGCCAAACCCGATGCCCAAATCTTCCACGCCGCCCTCGCCAAACACCACTGCCAACCGCACCAGGCGTGGCACATCGGCGACAGCCAACGAGAGGACTACGAAGGCGCTAAAGCAGTGGGACTAAAAGCAATTCTGTTAAAGCGTTAGTACGAGTGACTGATTTATCCTAGGGCAGAGATAAGAAAGTTGTTATTTGCACCGTGTCGATTATCAGGGTTTGGGTGGAGTAGATCGATAGGGTGGAATTGCCCACCCTACTTTTTGCCTGAACATCCTTCACCAAGTAGTCACTAGCGTTTGCAGTTCCGCTTGGGCTGAGGCCATCGCCTTGTCTCGGAATTCATCGCCCATGTCTAGGCCGCTGGCGGTGACGAAGTGACTGTCCTGCACGCCAATGAACTGGAAGGCGGTGCGGATGGCGGGCGTTTGGTAATCTAGACCCGCGAAGGGGGAATCGTTGCCGTAGGTTGCGCCTTGGGTGGTGATGAAGAGAGCCTTTTTGCCTTCGACCAAGCCCCGAAACTGGCCGTTTTCCATTGTGAAGGTGCGCCCAACTCTCACAATTTGGTCAATGTAGGCTTTGACGTTGGAAGGCACGCCGAAGTTATACATGGGGACGCTGAAAACATAGCGATCGCACCCCAAAAACTCATCCACCAACTCGTCCGAGAGTCGAATCACCTCGGTCATTGCAGGCGTATGAGCCGGGGGTGGGCTGAAATCAGCCGCAATCCAGAGATCGGTGATGTGAGGAATCTGCTGTTGTTGCAAATCGCGGTAGACAATCTCATCGTCGGGGTGGGCGGCTTGCCATTGCTGAACAAATTCCTGAGCCAGTTGGCGAGAGCGAGAAGCCACGCGAGGACTCGCATCCAGATGCAAAATTTTGACCATTGATTGTCTCCTTGGGGCTGGCAGTCGGTTTTTTGGGGTGGAAGTAGGGGGAAGGGGTGGAAGCAGGGGAAAGGGGAAGGGGAAAAGGGGAAAGGGGAAGGGGGAAAGGGAGTGTCTAGGAAATATTGGGGTGGGCTTCAGGGGATACCGTGAAGCATCCAGAAGCATCCATGAGATCTTGTGATTCTGTCAATGACATGCCTTTCGCCCTTTGCCCTTTGCCTTTTGCATCCATCGCATTCCTGTCCCAAAAACTTTAATGGGGGTAGTTTCTAAAGTAAAGTAGGTACTAAAAGGTAACTGGCTTACCCGGTCGTATCTACCTGGTTCCCTGCAAGTTCCTGTGACTGAACCCAACGACTGAACCCAATGACTGAACCCAAATGCTGTCCCCTTGAAACGCTCCTAGATCAAATTTCTGGTCAGTGGACGCTGTATATTCTGTGGATTCTTTCGACGCAGGGGGATCTCAGATTTGGCATGTTGCGGCGATCGGTGGATGGGATTTCGACCAAAGTCTTGACGGAGCGGTTGCGATCGCTAGAGGCCGCTGGTCTGGTGTTTCGGCACTATGAACCCACGATTCCGCCGCAGGTGACCTATGGATTAAGCGATCGCGGCAAAGAACTCTTTGAAGTCCTCGATCGCCTCTACAATCTGGCCGTTCGTTGGTATGGCGAACCCCCAGTGAATGACCCGCTGATGGAGCGACCTGAGAAATCACCCCTAGACTCAAATCGGAAGCCAGAACAGGTAATCTAGCTTACCTTCGCTGCCCAACTTGTCCCAATCTGTGGCACTCTGGAACATGGAGACGGGACAAAGCTTTTGATGCACTGGTTTTGATGCACTGGTTTTGATTCACTTTTTGATTCACTGACTCAACGGGTGACAAAACTTCGCCCCTTCTTCCATCTTCTAAATCTCCATCCGGTAAATCCCCATCAGGATCACCCATTCTACAAATGTCCGAATTTGTTGAGAAACCTGGCTCGTTCTGTGCCATTTCCAGCCAAAATAGGACAAATGCACCTTATTAATTCACCCCTTAATCCTTCACCCCACGACAGGGTATGCAAACTCTTCCTAATCCTGTAATTGCCCCACCCCCCTCCTCCCTAGGACTTCCCACCGACGGCAGCATCCATCGCCGCAAGACGCGCCCCGTTCCCGTCGGCAGCATCACCATTGGCGGTGGCCACCCCGTCGCCGTCCAATCGATGATCAACGAAGACACCCTTGATGTCGAAGGCTCAGTCGCCGGAATTCGCCGCCTCCACGAAATTGGCTGCGAAATTGTCCGCGTCACCGTCCCCAGCATGGCCCATGCCAAGGCTATGGAAGAAATCCGCCAAAAGCTGTTCTCCTCCTACCAGCCCGTCCCCCTGGTCGCCGATGTCCACCATAACGGCCTCAAAATTGCCCTGGAAGCCGCCAAGCATGTCGATAACGTCCGCATCAACCCAGGGCTATATGTCTTTGAAAAGCCCAAGTCCGGACGCGCCGAATACACCCAGGCCGAATTCGACGAAATTGGCGACAAAATCCGCGAAACCCTAGAACCCCTGGTCATCTCCCTGCGCGAACAAAACAAATCCATGCGAATCGGGGTCAACCACGGCTCCCTGGCAGAACGGATGCTGTTCACCTATGGCGACACTCCAGAAGGCATGGTGGAATCGGCTCTAGAGTTCATCCGCATCTGCGAATCCCTCGACTTCTACAACATCGAACTCTCGCTCAAAGCTTCCAAAGTCCCCGTCATGATTGCTGCCAACCGCCTCATGGTGCAGCACATGGATGCTCTGGGCATGGACTACCCGCTGCATTTGGGCGTTACTGAAGCAGGCGATGGTGAATATGGCCGGATCAAATCCACGGCAGGCATTGGCACCCTCCTGGCCGAAGGCATCGGCGACACCATCCGCGTTTCCCTCACCGAAGCCCCCGAAAAAGAAATTCCGGTGTGCTACGGCATCCTGCAAGCGCTGGGTCTGCGGCGCACCATGGTGGAATATGTCGCCTGCCCTTCCTGTGGCCGGACGCTGTTCAACCTGGAAGAAGTCCTGCACAAAGTCCGAGAAGCCACCAGCCACCTGACCGGGCTAAACATTGCCGTCATGGGCTGCATTGTCAATGGTCCCGGCGAAATGGCCGATGCGGACTATGGCTATGTCGGCAAACAGGCGGGTTTCATTGCCCTCTACCGAGGACGTGAAGAAATTAAACGAGTTCCGGAAGATCAGGGTGTGGCGGAGTTGATCAATTTAATCAAGGCTGACGATCGCTGGATTGATCCCTAATCCAGGGTGAATCATTTGTACTACAATTGAAGGCGCATGTTTAACCGATTGAGCCTCACTTGAGATTTAATCAAGATTCAATCGAGTTGATTTAGGCTGATGCAAATGCTTTGCCCCTAGATGGGGCAAGATAACTTCAAGTTTTGCGGCAAAATTCAGATCTCTCTGCCGTTAGACTGAGGCTGTGCTAGATTGGGCGTACCCAGCTTGCAGTCTGTCCTCTTCCTCATTCAGTTGAATTGAAATATGTCAATTACAAAGCGCGGAATTATTCTAGGCGCGACAGCCGTGGGTGTCACTGCTGTTGCCGTAACCGGTGCGGGCTTACACTCCTCACAAGGCCAAGCCTTTTTTCAGGAAAGCCCCAAGCAACTGATTGATGAAGTGTGGCAGCTAATCGATCGCAACTATGTCGATGGCACCTTCAACCAAACCGACTGGCGCGCAGTCCGACAAGAATATCTGGGACGGGAATACAGCGATCGCGAAGCCGCCTACACTGCCATCCGCGAAATGCTGAAAAAGCTGGATGACCCCTATACGCGGTTCATGAACCCCCAAGAGTTCAGAAATATGCAAATCGACACCTCGGGCGAACTGACCGGGGTTGGCATCCAACTTTCCCAAGACGAAGAAACCAAAAAACTGATCGTGGTTTCTCCCATTGAAGGCACCCCTGCCTTTGAAGCTGGCATTCTGGCGCAGGACGAAATCATCAAAATTGACGGCAAATCCACCGAAGGCATGGATTCCAACACTGCCGTCGGCTTGATTCGAGGCCCGATTGATTCTGAAGTCACCCTGACCATTCGCCGGGGCGATCGCGAACTCGACTTCCGCCTCAAGCGCGCCCGCATCGAAATCCACCCCGTCAAGTTTTCCACCAAGGATTCTCCCAACGGCAAGGTTGGCTACATTCGCCTCAACCAGTTCAGCGCCAACGCCGCCGATGAAATGAAAGACGCTATCCAAAACCTGGAAACGCAAGATGTCTCAGGCTATGTCCTGGATTTGCGGGTTAACCCCGGCGGCTTGCTCTATGCGGCGATCGACATTGCCCGCATGTGGATTCAAGAAGGGGTGATTGTCTCGACGGTCGATCGGGATGGCGTTTCTGAGCAAGAATCCGCCAATGGTTCTGCCCTGACCAACAAACCCTTGGTTGTCTTGGTGGATGGCGGTTCAGCCAGCGCCAGCGAAATTCTCTCCGGCGCACTCCAAGACGACAAACGCGCCGTCTTGATCGGCAGCAAAACCTTTGGCAAAGGTCTAGTGCAGTCCGTTCGTCCGCTCGGCGATGGTTCCGGGTTGGCCGTGACAGTTGCCAAATACCTCACCCCCAGCGGTCGAGACATCAACCATGCAGGCATCCAGCCCGATATTATCCTCGACTTGAACGAACAGCAGCGCGAGGAGTTGTTTGGTGCTAGCAACAAGATTGGCACGGCAGATGACCTCCAGTACAACCGAGCCATGGAAGTTCTGGGACAAAAAATCGCTGAACAGCGCAGTGGCCAACAGGCTGGAGCCGCAAAACCCTAAGCGGTTTTGAGCTTTGAGTCTAAAATTTGAACCAAAAAAGGGAGGAACGGCACAGCCGTTCCTCCCTTTTTAATTGGTGAAACCAATAATCTAACAAGTCAATAATCTAACATCAGGGTGTCAAAGCTCTGGGGCGGGAGCGGTTTTTCTGGAGGGTGACTGGGAGATGGGGTCGAGGGGCGGACTTTGGGTTCTATCGTGGTGCTGTTCTGGAGCTGGTGGGCGGATTGCTCTAGGGTGGTGACTTGCTGGTTGAGGACGGTGAGGCGATCGCAGATTTGTTGACGGCGCTGGTCGATGTCGGTCAATTCTTGTTGGAGTCGTTTTTTCTCAATGACTAATTTATAGATGTCGAGATAGGCGGCAGCCTCGGTTTGTTGGCGAGGCATGGTGCTGATTTTGGGACGAATCTGACCCTTGTTGGCCTTGCGTCGCATGGTGGGAACCCTCGAAATTTCGTCCTAGTATTCCCTGATTTGGGTGAACTTTGTCGGAGAGGGATGGTTCTGTTAAACCGCAGAGACGCGGAGGCGCAGAGATAAGAGGTTGGGAGAGCTTTTTGGAATGAGATTGGGTTATTTATGGTTGGGGCTGATATTGGGCGTTTGACAGGGGGAGGTAGATTCTGACGCGGGTGCCTGCGATCGCCTCTCCCGATTCAATTTCTAGCCTGCCATCATGGGCTTCGACGATGCGTTTGACGATCGCCAATCCTAGCCCGTTGCCTGTGGGTTTGGTGGTGAAGAACGGTTGGGTGATTTGAGCCAGTTTTTCGGGGGGAATGGGGTTGCCGCCGTTGCTGACTTCTAGTTGAATCCAGGTTTGGTGGGGGTGGAGGGAGCAGGTGACCTGTTCTTGTTCGGCGATCGCTTCACAGGCGTTGCTGACCAGGTTAATCAGCACTTGCTTGAGTCGGTCTTGGTCGCCACAGATCCAGAGCGGGGAATCGGCAAGGCGAAACTTGAGAGTGCGGCTTTGGGCGGTGGAGAGGGTGTGCAGCGAGTCTTGCAGGTCTAGGAGCCATTGGTTGAGGTCAAAGTCGAGCCGTTGGAGCCGCTGACATTTGGTGTAGAGCAAGATTTCGTTGAGCAGGCGCTGGAGGCGATCGGCTTCTTCCATCGAAAGCTTCAGCCGAGTTTGGTAGGCGGGTGATAGGTCGAGTTTTTGGAAAGACTGAAGGCCGAGGAGAACCGTAGCCAGGGGATTGCGGACTTCGTGGACAATCATGGCGGAGAGTTCGCCGACTTCAGCGAGGCTGGCCAGAGCTTTTTCGGCTTGTTTGCGTTCGGCGATCGCATCTGAAACCTGCTGATACATCTGGCTAAAGGCTGCAATCACTTCACCCAGTTCGTCTTGGCGTTGCAGTTGTAGGGAGGCAAACTTGGGCGGTTCCTGGTCGGCGCGAATGGCGGCTCCGGCATTGAGCAAATCCTGGCGCAGCAAAATGACTGGGCTAATCAGCAGGGAGTCCAGCCCCAAGAGCGTGACAAAGGTGACAAAGATCCCAATAATCAGCACCAGTCCGGCAATGCGAACCATGAAGGCCAGGATTTCCTGCTGAACCTGGGTGGCATCATGCCGAATAATCAGCAGATAGCGTCCCTTAAGGGGTGCCATGTTCCAGGCTGCGTCGAAGTAAGGTTGCTGGTACAGCGTGCTTTGAGGATTGGCTTGCAGGGTGCGAAAGTCCAGTTGGGGCGGAGTGCCAAAGATGCCGATGAGTTCGCCGTTGATGCGATACAAGGCTCCACCGCGAATTTTGGCATTTTGCAAGCTCTTTTCTAAGCGGGTTAAAATCTGGGATTCGGTTTCGTTGGCGGGCAGCCCTTCTAATAGCCCCGAGGTTTCTGCGGCAGCAATTTCTTTGAGGTAGGCCAAGAGTTCTTGTTGGCGGCGATAAATGGAAGGCAGCAGAATCAGCGCCTCGATCACCACAATGCTGGCAAACACCCACCACACAATGCGTCGAGACAATCGTGCTTGGAAGAAATGACGCAGTGCCAATAACCGGGAGGCCAAGCTTTGAAGCTCCTTTGAAAACTCACGGAATAGACCCTCATCATACCGCAGGTGGATTCAGGGGAAAGGGGAAGGGAAAGGGGAAAGGGGAAAGGGGAAAGGGGCGATCGCAGAATCTCGTCGTTGGTCATTGTTTATCATTGTTTGTCATTGGCTCTCTACTTTGGCCTCTGCCCTTGCTTGGCTCATTTGTATTCTTTGTCTGGATACTTCAGAGCATCAGTGCCGACCTTCGGGTTCATTCATTGGTTGTGAGGGGGGAATGTCGGGGAATGTCAATGATTGACCTTTTCCCTTTCCCCCTTACACTTTCCCCTTAATGCAAAAAAGAGCAGCCTCCGAAGAGGCTGCACCCATTGATCTCTCAACTGATTTATTTTTTAAATCTAGCAGATTATTTTTGCTGGGGGAGAGTTTATGTCTTTTAAGTTTGGGTCTAAGTTGGGGGGATGGGTTTGGAGGGGAGGTGCGATCGCATTGAGGGAAGGAGGCCAATAAGCTGGAAAGAATAAACCGCAGAGACGCAGAGACGCAGAGGGATTGGTCTTCTTTTCTTGATCCTGAGTCTGTTTCCAATGCTCAGTTGCTTTAACTTTTGTCATGATCAGGGAGATAATTCGGAAACGCAATTGCTCCTCAATTTCTACACCTGGATACAGCTATGTCGCCCCAGAATTCTAAACCCCAACCCATTCCTCCGGTGCTGAAAGGGCCGGGCAGCTTGATTGTGGGCGCTACCTATCCTTTGCGGGCGCTCAAAATCTTGATGCAGCATCCTCGGTTGCGGGGGTATGTGCTGTGGCCGATTTTACTGAACCTGTTGGTTGGTACCACGATTTATGCAGTGCTGCTCTTTCTGGGCTTCAAATTGATTGATGTGATTGTGTCTGATGTGCCCAACTGGACGGGCAATCTGGCTCACCTGCCGCCGCCCCACTTGCCCGAGTGGTCGAGGAACTTGCAATGGCCGGAATGGCGGATCTCGCTCCCGGACTGGCTACCGGGGTTGCCGCAATGGCAGATTTCTTTGCCCAACTGGCTCACAAACTGGCATTTTCCCAACTGGCTGCGCCTTCCCGATTGGCAGCTTCCTGATTGGCAGCTTTTTAATTGGCAACTGCCGAATTGGCAATTGCCCAGGCTTCAGGTGCCGGGATGGGCGATCGCCATAGCCAACCTCTTGGGGGCATCCTTCCTCTGGATTTTGCGGCTGATTCTGGTGTTCTTCTTGTTGCTGATCACGGGCTTTATTTTTCTGCAATTTGGCGTTCTGTTGGGTGCGCCCTGGTACGGCAAACTGTCGGAGGAGTTGGAACTGCTGCGGCTGGGGAAATTGCCGCCTCTAGAATCGAGTTTGGGCAGTGCCTTTCGCGATGTTGGGCGGGCGATTCTCTATGAGCTGAAGAAACTGGTGCTGTTGATTGGCATTGGTCTGCCGCTGTTGCTGTTTAACCTGATTCCTGGGTTTGGGACGGCGATCGCCACCATCGGCGGCATCACCCTGACCGCCACCATTGTTTGCCTGGACTTCTTCGACTCCACCTTGGAACGGCGACGGCTCAGGTTTCGGCAAAAGTTGGGCGTGGTGCGGCGCAGTTTGCCTGCTAGCGCTAGTTTTGGTTTGGTCTGCCTGGGATTGGTCAGCGTGCCGTTGATTAATCTGCTGGCCATTCCGGTCTGTGTGGCGGCGGGGACTTTGTTTTTTTGCGATCGCATCCATCCCTGGCTAGAAGGAAATCAGTAACTTAGGGCACATGCAGCCATCTCGTGTCTTTCCCCAGGACACTAAAAAAACTCTGCGTCTCTGCGTCTCTGCGGTTGAAAAAAATTCCAGCCGATGTTCTTCCCATCCCGTCGCTTGATTTTGGGTAGGACTAGATGTGAGGATGACAAAACAGAGTGTTGCTGGTCATTGGCGAAACCATAGCGCATAGGACAAAAGCCCCATCACCACTCTTCACCCTCGCACTCACAAGAATTAGCATGGTCTACGCGATCGATTTTGGCACGAGCAACACGGTCATTGCCCGGTGGAATGCTGTGACTCAGCAGCCGGAAACGGTGACTCTCCCCGGTTTATCCCTCAAGTTAGGGCAGAACCCGCCCCTGGTTCCCAGTTTGCTGTATGTCGAGAATGGACAGCAGGGGCAGGTGCTGGCGGGACAGGTGGTGCGCGATCGCGGCTTGGATGTGAATGGCGATCGCCGTTTCTTCCGCAACTTCAAACGGGGCATTGGCGCTGAAATTCAAGGATTTTTGCCCGAGTTGGACGGCCAAACGATTCGCTTTGAGCAGGCCGGAAGCTGGTTTTTGACCACCGTGATTGAGCAACTCCGGGCGATCGACCCTCAGTTTGACGGGTTGGTGCTGACGGTTCCGGTAGATAGCTTTGAGGCGTATCGCAATTGGTTAACCCAGGTCTGTCAGGGGCTGCAAGTCAGTCAGGTGCGACTGTTGGATGAGCCGACTGCTGCGGCGTTAGGCTACGGTTTAGCGCAGCAAGGCACACTGTTGGTGGTGGATTTTGGCGGCGGTACGCTGGATTTGTCTTTGGTGAAGTTGGAGAGTAGCCGTGCGGGGCAGACCAAGCCTCTGGGATTTTTGTTGAAGTGGGGACAAAAAGTCCTGGAAGAGTCCACGCAGCGACCGCAGATTGCGCGGGTTTTAGCCAAGGCGGGTCAAAATCTGGGCGGTGCGGATCTGGATCAATGGCTGGTGGAGCATTTCGCCGCTACTCAGGGATTGTCCACCAGTCCCCTGACCTTGCGATTGGCAGAACGCTTGAAAATTCAATTGTCCCAGCAGGAACAGGCCACCGAAGTTTACTTCAACGATGCCACTCTGGAAAGTTACGAACTACAACTCGATCGAGCAGGCTTTCAATCCATTTTGCAGGCCAACGGCTTCTTTTCCCGCTTGGACGAGTCGATGAATCAGGTTTTGCAGCAGGCGCGCCGCCAGGGATTGGAACCGGGAGATGTGGATGCGGTGCTGTTGGTTGGCGGGACGGCGCAGATTCCAGCGGTGAAGACCTGGCTAGAGCAGCACTTTCCTGTCGAAAAGATCCGCGCAGAGCGACCGTTTGAGGCGATCGCCCAAGGTGCCCTCCAGATTGAGCAAGGCATGGAGGTCAAGGATTATCTCTACCACAGCTACGGCATTCGCTACTGGGATCGACGCAACAACTGCCACGGCTGGCATCCCCTGATCAAAGAAGGCCAACCCTACCCCATGCCGCAGCCCGTCGAACTGTTCCTGGGCGCTTCCCTGGAAAATCAGCCCAGCATTGAACTGGTGATTGGCGAACTGGGCAGCGAAACCGGGAGTACGGAAGTCTTTTTTGATGGCGATCGCCTCGTCACCCGCACCGTCAGCGCTGGCCAATCCGCCGTCAAAGCCCTCAACGACAGCGATGCCGCCCGTACCATTGCCCAACTCACTCCCCCCGGTTACCCAGGCAGCGATCGCATCAAAATTCTCTTCCGTGTCGATGAATCCCGCTTCCTCAGAATGACCGTCGAAGATTTGTTAACCGCCCAGACTTTGGTGAGCGATCGGGCAGTGGTGCAGTTGAGTTAGGGAGTGGGGAATGGGGCGAAAGGGGAAAGGCGAAAGGGAAAAGGGGATTCGGGGATAGGTCAGTGATAAGCTGATTGGCATCTAGATTGATAGCTTTTCCCTTATCGTGGCACGGTTTTAGAATCTGGTTTGTGCAAACTAAAAGTCGTTTAACTTATCCGCAGACTATTGTCGTATCCTGCTTGGATTACTTTGGAAAAATCCCTGAGCATCATTGATTGATTTAGATCCTCTTGAAATGCTCCTTGATATCTCCTGGAAAACCCTTTTCCCCTTCCCCTTTTCCCTTTTCCCTTCCGAGTCGCTGCGTTTAAAACATTCCGGCCTACCCCAAGAATTACCAGTGAATTACGATCGGTGTCCCCACACCCGCCCAGTGGTAGAGCCATGCCGCATCCTCAACCGGGACATTGACACAGCCGTGGGTGATGGTATAGCCAAAGGTTTCGTGCCAGTAGGCTCCGTGGATGGCGTAGCTGCCGTCGTAGTAGAGGACATAGGGCACATCCTTAATGTCGTAGGGCTTGCCATCGGCTCCTTCGCCCTCCATCCGCGCCTCTGGGAACATGAGCTGCACGGCGTAGATACCTTCATAGGTCGGGTCATCATCCGTGCCAGTGGACACATCAACGGAATAGATCGGGATGCTGCCTTCCCAGGCGGTCAAGGTTCTGAAGGTTAGATCGACCTCAATCCAGCGTTCTGTAGACTGCGATAGGTAGGCGATTTCTTCGGTGTAGATATCGTCGGCCTGAACCGGAGACAGCAGCGGGCTGGAGCCACCCCATGTCAAACTCAGCAGTAACCCTAACCCAATCCATAGATGAGTGGGTTTGAAACCGGGCGATCGCACCCACCTAACCAATCGTTGCCGCATATTGCACTCCCAGGAAGAAGAAACCAGGCCAGCCCATGCAGTGTTTATCAAGAGAATCGGTGGTCAAAAAAGGAACAGCCTCGATTAATCTGTGATTTGATTTCTGAGCATTCAGGTGAAACAGATCCCAAACTAGATTGAAGGCATGACTTGAAAAATTAGAGTTTTGAAAAAGAACAAGATGCGACAGAACTGGCGAAACTCCTCCGTAAGGATGAGGAGAACCGTAGACCTGCAACATGGATAATTAATACCTGCAATTTTTAGATATTACCGCGTTTGACGTGGCAAAGTTGTTCTGTTAAGGATTTTTTTCTGATGACGATTTCAAAACCAACAATCCTTGTTCTGTCACCCGATACGCCTCGCCCACATAGCCTGTTCGCAGGTACAACAACTGATGGATATGCTGATCCAGTTTGACTTCATCGGGAATTTGGGGACGGTAGTAGGCTTTGATTTGTTCTTCGACCCCTAGCTCACTGAGGCGATCGTGCAGGGCTTGGCGATCGCCCTGCCAATAAGCGGTCCAAGCGGGTTGGTCTTGCAGAAACTCCAGGACAATGGAAGAGGGGACTCCGCCAATTAAGAGATGTCCGCTGAAGAAAAGCAGTGTTAAGATGCCGACGATCGCCCCCACCAAAATCCCCAGCACCCGGCGCAAGGTGGCTGGAATCGAGGCTGGATGAGGGGTGCGATCGCTGGCAGACTGACGATGAGGTACGCGCTTGACCATGAACCCTTCCTTGAACTCTTCCTTAATGCCTGTAGAATCAATGCCTGTAGAATCAATGCCTGTAGAATCAATGCCTGTAGAATCCCTGCGAGTGCAGGCCGTTCAACTTCCCATCATTCCAGTGGTGGCCGAACTCATCCGGAACTCTCCCGGAACGATTTCGCTGGGACAAGGCGTGGTTTCCTACGGGCCGCCGCCTGAAGCGATCGCCCAACTGCAAGACTTCCTATCGCAACCCCAAAATCACAAATACCAGGAAGTGCGAGGCATCCCGCTCCTGAAGCAGGCCATCCAAGCCAAACTGATGGCAGACAACGGCGTTGCAATTGACGATCGGCGCGAGATTGTGGTGACGGCGGGGAGCAATATGGGCTTTTTGAATGCGGTGTTGGCGATCGCGGACCCCGGCGACGAAATTATCCTGCAATCCCCCTACTATTTCAACCATGAGATGGCCATCCAACTGGCCGATTGTCGGGCGGTGATTGTCCCCACAGATGCCAACTTTCAGTTAGATTTGGTGGCTATTCGTCAGGCGATCACGGAACGAACGAGGGCGATCGTCACCATTTCTCCCAACAATCCCACCGGGGCGGTTTACCCGGAGGCCGATCTGCGAGCCGTCAACGAGCTTTGTCGGGAAGCGAGTCTGTATCACATCGCCGATGAAACCTATGAATACTTCACCTACGACGGGGCAAAGCATTTTTCGGTGAGTGCGATCGCCGATAGCCACCCCTACACCATTTCCCTCTACAGCCTCTCCAAGGCTTATGGGTTTGCCAGTTGGCGGATTGGCTATATGGTGATTCCGGCGCACCTGACGACAGCGGTACAGAAAATCCAGGATACCAATCTGATTTGTGCGCCTGTGATTTCCCAGTATGCGGCCTACGGCGCGCTGCAAGCGGGGTGGAAGTTTTGTCAGGAGAAGGTGAGTGCGATCGCCCAGGTGCGCCAAACCGTTCTGCGGGTCATCGAAGGCGTTCCCGATCTCTGTTCCACCCCCCCGGCTCAAGGCGCGTTCTATTTTCTGCTCAAAATTCCCACCCCTCTCGATTCCTTGGAACTGGTCAAACGACTGGTGCAAGATCATCAGGTCGCTGCCCTTCCAGGTTCAACCTTTGGTTTGACTCAGGGATGCTATTTACGGGTAGCCTATGGAGCCTTAGACAATGCCACTGCCGCCGAAGCTGTCGGTCGCTTGGTTCAAGGACTCAAAGCCATCCTATGAGCTTTGAGCAATTCCTAGCAAAAAGAAAGCCCCAAATTTAAGGAGAAGTATGCGGCTTCGCTGCGTACTTCTCCTCAAATTCGGGGGAGCTATTGGCTGAAATTCGCCTTAAGCATCAGAAGTTAAACAACTGTTGAATCCCAGAAGGTTCACTCGCAACGGGGCGAGAGGCTTCAGGAACGGCGTTGGAGCTAAACAAGTCCATCACCTGTTCTGCCAAAATGCGGGCTAAGCCTCGATATTCTGGTTCCTGGGAGGCACTGGGTTGGGTGACCTGGGATTGTTGCGGTGAGGGGTTGCGGGTGGGTTGGGCGTTGGGGTTTTGGGCCACCTGGGTGGATTGTGCGGCTTGGTGGTTGAAGGCGATCGCCCGAGCAATCATGTCCATCCGTCTAGCCTGGTCGCGCCCAATGTTTTCGGCAGTGTTGCCCAGACCGGGTGCATCCCAGCGCTGAGTCACCGGGTTGATGAAGGAACGGGTTCTCGCCCATAGCACGGCTTCTGAACCCTTCATGCCTTTTTGTCGAGCTGTCACCAGCCAATCTACATAGCCTTGTCGATCCAGAGCCGCTTTGGGAGCCTGGTTGGCCAGATCAATGCCATTGAGCTTCTCTTCCAGGGACAACTTCAACCCTTTAGCAGCCGCTTTTTGTTCCAGAATTTTGGCCTGGAGTTGCAGACGACTCAACTGCCGCTGATCGGCATCTTCAGGCGACTTGGCCTGATGCTGATAGGAAAAACTGCCCAGGTTCCAAACGCGATTGCCTGGATCAACATGGCCGTAGTAGGCCGGAGTCAGGTTGCCGTCAGGGGTGCGGGTGCCTTCTGCACTGCCCACCGCCCGAGCCACCAGAGAGTTGGCGGAACCTTCAAAGATATGGGCGATCGTCTCTCCTGTGGCAATCACCAAAGGGGGGATGGTCGCACTCGTGGCCTTGGGAGCCGCCGGAGCCGCCGCTGACTGCACTGGAGCCGATTGTGCTGGAGTCGTAGGAGGCTGAGCCGGAGGCAGGTCAAACCCGAGTTCCAAAGGTCTAGCAGGTTTTGTCGCGGGTTGATCTGGTGCAGGTGCGATCGCAGAGTCGTTCACCGTTGCGCTCGAAGTGCCGTTCAACAATCCGTTCGCAGATTCATTTACAGATATACTCGCAGATCCGTTCTCGGATGCGTTCGAGGGTTGGGGTAGAGCCTGACCTGTTGCTGGGGAAAATTGCAGCGTGTCGGCAGTCTGGAACGACAATGAGTCGAGAGGATTCGATGAACCTGTGCTTGAGGATTCTGTTTTGGATTGCTCAATGCCAGAGGCACTGGGAATGGCAGCGCCGATTGAACTGTTGTAGTTTTCGGGGGAACTGCTCTCGGCTGCTGGCGGTGGCGGCGGCACCTCTTGTGCCGTGGGGATAGAAGGTTTGGCCGGAGTGGGCGAGGTGGCCATTCCAGGCTGGGGAATCACGGTGACGGGAATGGTTTCGATGCCAGTTTCGCTGAGGGATGCGGCTGAGGTGGAAACGGGGCTGGCGATCGGTGGATCGAGACGAGTTGGAGCCGCAGCCTCACGGGGTTGAGCAGGGGGGCGATCGCTGGCTGACGCTAATCTTGTCCCGGATATCGTCCCCGATGGGTTGATCACTGGGAAGGGAGAAGTGGCGATCGCAGTCGTGGCCGGAGGTGTTACCGAAGCAGTGGCAATGACCGTTTCTAACTCTGGTACCTTGAGTGTCCCGGAACTGTTCTTTTGAGTTGTTCTTGCTGATTCAGAAGATTGTAAATTGGCTGCGGAAGCCGTATCCCAAGGAACCGTACTGAATGAACTCTCGTCAAATTGAAGAGATTCATCCGGTTGGGCATTGGTTTGGGCATTGGTTGGGGTATCCGTTGGAGTATCTGCTTGGGCAACAGGTGCATAGCTGACGACAAACGTAACCAAGCCGAGTAAACACAGGAAATTCGTTTTCATGGCGATCGCAAAATTCGTTCGAGGATATCGCGTGCGGGTTCGACCATTGCCCAGGTGCCGTCCGTTTGCCGCCGCAGGGTAGCAAAATGTAAATAGGCACCTTGACCAATGACGTTCCCTTGGTAAACGGCTCCGAGCCTGAGATTTTGCAGGCCGCAGAGTCGAAAAAGGTAGGCCGGAATTTCCGGACTAGAAAAGACAACACAGTTCTGCATGGCGGGTTGGATGGGCTGAACCCGACCGTCAAAGGGAGCATAGGCACTCTCGCCGCTCAGGTCAATCGAGATATCACCGAGTCCGGCGACCACCAAGTGCGTGCCAATTTTATCTCCGGGTTGAAGCTGCCAGGTCTGCTGAACTTGAATGCTACGCGGCGGTTCAGCCGATGGGCTTACGGAACATCCGGTATGGGTCAGTAGCACAATAAACAGTAGCCCTAAGCGTTTCCAGTAAATTGCCCAGTGGGGTATCTGGCCTGCTATCCAGCTTGTGCGCCAGTCCCTAAATTGTCCCATCGATCCATCCGCAAAACCGCACTGCATACCTGCTCCGTAAACCCACGTAGACGCTCTCGTGAACGTCATCATAAAACTTCATAAAATGTTAAAGAATTAGCAAACTGAAAAGAAAGTGAACCTTACTGCACCAGGAATTGAAACCCGGCATACTCGTCGCCTTCGTATAGCACGATCAGTCTGGCTTCAGTATTAAAGTCCAAAAGGTAGACTTTGCGTTCAGCCGTGGCTCCTGCTCGGGCTTCAATACCAGGGAGTTGGCAATGGGCGGTCGGCAAGACTTCTTCGACTCGCGATCGCGTATCCCGTTCAGAAATCGTGAGAAACTCTGCTAGCTGTTGCCGAGTAATCACGCCTCCTCCATTCGTTTCACCGTCGCACTCTTGAGCCTGCGATCGCCCACCCGTCAAAGAACCAAGGTGGATAAAATCCATGAGTAGTAAGGGAGCGAGAATCAGTAAAACTGCGCCCGTCAAGAACACTTTGGCAGGTGGAAGGCTGATTTCAGGGTGGGTCATAGTTTGTGATCCTTGTTTCCATTGAACGGGATGAGGGTTTGTTCGATGAAAGTTGTTCACCTTAGATGCGTCCACCCAGGATTAGTCCCAGCATGATAACGACCAAACGACAGCCCCAGATAAAGCCAGAGTCCTGGGTTTGTCTGCTGCGATAAACGGCGATCGCCCCCGGTGTCACAATCAGCGCCATCATGGGAAACCACAGTCCAGGAAACATGGCCAGAACAAAGTCGAACATGAGTCTGGTCACGAAGGCTCCAGCGAATAGCACAACGGCTTGACGAATGCTAAATGGAGCGTTTTTGGAACGGCGCTGGGCACGACGGCGATCGCTGCGAGTTGGTTCTGCTTTCCCGGTTAACCAGGCTTCGATTTGCTGGAAAAGATTAGGTCTATTCAGTTGGTGTTGTAGGGTGGTGTGGCCTTCCCGATTTTTGCGGTGGCTTTTGTGGTCTCGGGTTTCGCGCTTTTTGTAATGGCGCAATGCTTGAGCTGTTAGGGCGGCTTCGCGTTCTGCTTTGTGGAGATCGATCGCACGTTTGGTCAACACAAAAACGCCGCTCTCGTCTTTTTCAAAGTGGGGGACGCTAGCCTCCTGGTAATCCCAGATCGGAGGGGCCTGAAGATCAACCGGGTTTCCGCCTAGTCGGGTGGCGCTTTCTTGATCTTGCAATTTCCAGTTGTATTCAATTTGATCGGCTAGGGCTTTGAGTTCTAGAATGGCGGCTTCTTGATCCGCAGAGAGTTGATTAACTTGTGCAGCTTTGGCTTCTAGCTGGTCAAAAGCACTGTCCAAGTCATGGTCTAGATCCTGAGTCCGGTTGTGAGAAAGGGGGGCAACGGGAGCGGGTTGCTTGGCGGTTTGGGGAACGGCCTCTAGCTGTTGGACATAGCGACTGGTGATGTGATTGAGCCGTTGAACCTCGCTGGCAAGCTGCTGAGAATTCCAGGCGTTCCGGGGGCTGGGGGAGGTGCTGGAGGGTTTCAGGGAGGTCGGCTGGGGCACAGCCTGACGAGACTCTGCCCAGTCCGTTGCCCAGTCGGCTTGGGGATGGAGTTCCTGGAACTGCTGGCCTTGGGCGGGTCTGCGATTGCTCTCGCGAGAGGGGGATTCGAGGCGCGTCACTGGAGCCATGTTTTTGGATGCAGTGCTTTTGGATACAGTATTTTTGGATGCAGTGTTTTTGGATGCAGTTTTGCGGCGAGTGGATTGGCGATCGCGGGAGGGGGGGGCAGCGGATGGTTCCTGGTGTTCGTTGGCCTGAATTCTCCGGAGGTAGGCTTTGATGTCTTGGAGTTCGGTTTGGACTTCTTCCATGATGTTGCTCTCAATGATGGCTAGGGTTAGGGTCTAGGTCTAGGGAGTCGAGGCGGACTTGAAATAACGCTGAAGAAAGGCTAAAAACGATCGCGTTCAGTTAAATCGCGTTCAGTTAAATCGCATTCTGTTAAGCAGTGGGTCGAGTTGAACTGAAGCGAAAAAAGTTGAACTAAAGCGGGTTTGAAGAAGACAAGTCTGAAAAAG
>JALOOP010000294.1 GCA_025454315.1 Oculatellaceae cyanobacterium Prado106 | reverse complement strand
AATTCAGACTCCTGATTCCTCCGTTTGAATGGGTTTCGGCAGCTAACGATAAAATCAGGCATTCCGTTTTCCTTTCAAAAGGATGAATCAGCCCTACCCTTGCAAAGGGGAGGGAACCGAACCTCCGGATTCTTTCTGAAGCTCGGGGGTGAACCGGGAGCTTGGAGAGGTTACAAAGCATTTCGCCAACAGTATCATGAATTGCGGACTAATCGGCAAACCCATTAAAACGGGTTGAAAGGCATGTCCAGATAGCTTTCCAGCCTCCGCAGTCCATTTTAATGGACTTTGGGCTAATAGCCCGTGATTCATCTACGGGCGGGCTGTAAACGGAGCCGAGCCGATCGCTCTGAACTTGCCACCGATATCATTCCTCAACAGGCAGGCTAGAAACGAAGCCAACTCAGGAATTAAACCCTATTCCTGATCAAACTGTGAAGCTATTTTTTAACAAGCCCTTAAGTCGTGGCTTCCGCCGACTGCGGCGCACAGAACTGACTCCTGACCGATCGCTGTGTTTGCAAAATCGCCTCAGAAGGATTCTCGATCGTATACAGAACTTGCAGCGCATCCGACCAAAGATTCTTCTCAGTGAAGTACTCCGCTTTGCGAAGGGCGATCGCATCCTCTGTCTCCCCTCGCATCTCCGTTTCAATTCCTTGAAGATCCACAGTAATGTCATTGCGCTCATCCGGGGGCATCACCTGGAACGTAAACCACTGAGACTTATCCGATTCACTGGGGTTTTCATTGAGCGCTTGCCATTGGTATAACTTGCCCGATTCTAAGGCGTTCCCGGTATAGGTTAAATGTTCCGCTGGGGTATCCAGAGTTTTTGTCCAGAGGGGTTCACGGGTATCGTGCGATCGAATGTTTAACTGCTGGGCTGAACCTTGCCAGACAAAGAGAGGGCGATCGCTCCACACCTGAATGGGGCCGACTAAACCAGGGGCGATCGCACAGACCCCACCACGAATCGTCAAGCGACGGTTGCGACGACGAAACACCGATCCCCAGCCTGCAATCAGAGAACGGGATTCAAGTTGAGGGGCTGCGGGTGATGGGTTGGCAACCCCGATCGCCGGAGACATGCTTAGCGGCAGCCCTCCCAGTAACAAAAGTAGAACCATCAGGGAACGCACATTCATCAACTTAGCCATGAGATTTTCTCCTTAACACCGGGAATAGATAAATCCAAAACACAGCAGTCGGTAGTAAAACCGGAAGTAATAACGCTGCTGTCACATAAAGCTGTACACTCGCCGCCCCGTAAAGGGCAGTCGCTCCTGTTAATCCTGCTAAAACTTGAACGCGCTGTTTGCGTGACCCGTGCGGTTGTTGCCGTTTGACAAACCCAAGCGTGATCTTGCCGAATAAAGCTGCGATCGCCATCATCCACACATCAGGAACAGGCGTGATCATGCGCTGATTCAAAAAGTGATGCACCATAAACGCCAACGATTCACCCCCCGTTAACCACAGTTGATTCGGTTCCCAATACTGGGCGGCCAACGGCATGGGAGAGCGATCGAGTTCTCCGGGCGAAAACCCCAGACGAGGATCATCACCGCCTGCAATCAGCACCACCTGTTGGGGAAGCTGGGCAAAGGCGGCAGGGTTGGAGACATCGAGCAGCTTCCAGGCCGGAATCTTTTGGTAAACCTGCTCAGGCGGAATCGAAAAATCAATCAGCGGCGTTAGCCAGGGTGACCACATGCTAATCGGCGATAGCTGAGTCTTCATCAGGGCGGCAAGCGGGCTGTCCTGGGGATTCTGGCTGTAAATCGAAGTGAGCAGATCGCTCCGCAGACTGCGGGTGCGATTGAGCTGCGGTTGGGGCAGGGTGCTAGCGGGCAATTCCTGGCGTGCTGTTTGAACCAGGGAAAGCAGGTAAGAAAACGGACAGAGGCGATCACAACTCACCCCCCGGAACGGCAAAACCACCGTATTGGCTAAGTCCGCATCCGTAAACCCTTGCAGACTCCAATCGGGATCAGCAATGCCCGTTCTGACATCAACGCCCATTTCAGCGGATTCGTTCAAAAAGGCAGCAAAGAGGAACCAGGTATTTTGCTCAGCCACCGACTCTCGAACCGCTTTCGCGAGGGTTTCATCGCCATCGGGAGGTGTTTCTTGAGGCACATCTAAGGTGACATCAATGCCCACCACCTCGGCGTTTAGTTCTTTCAATCGCGTCACCAAATCTCCTAAATAACGCCGATCGATCGGCGTTATTTGTTCGAGTGCTGCTTGGTTAATCGATTTGGTATCTATTTGAATCAAAGCAACGGGGGGAGTCCCTTCTGAAGGAAGCTGTCCGGTTGCATCCCAATAGGCAGATTGTAGCATCATTCGTCCCGCCGTCAACCCTTCCTGGAGCGGTGGAATAAAACTGAGAACGGCTAGGGCGGCTAGGGCGATCGCCTCTCCCTTCGTCGGCAAAACCTGGAGCAACCGCTCTTTCCAACGAAAAGGCGGAATCCGAAAAATCGGCGCTTCGGGATGACAAAACAGCGAAGGCACCAGATAGGCCGAAGGATAGGTCTGGTTCTTTTCCAATCGCAGAAACTGACGCGCATTCAGCAAAGATTCCTGCACATCCTGATGTTTCGCTAACCTTTGTAGAAACCGCACCAGAAAAGTCTGAGCCACCTGATTGTGAATCGGTTCCCGCATCACCACCACCTGACTAAAACCAATGTTAATCAAAGCATCCGCAATGCTCAGACCACTACAGGAATTAAAGATCGCCACCTGCAGCCCACGCTGTTTCGCCGCAATCAACTGCGGCGTAATTTCGCTAATCGACATAGACACCCCCGGCGCAATTCCCAGTTCGCCCCCGGTCATGTCTGTCTCGTTACTATGTCCCGCAAAAAACAACACATCCCAGCCCTGTTCATCCTCGATCGCCGCACTAATCTGCTGCATCACCTGAGCAGGCGTTTGGTTGGGCTGCCAGCCTAAGAAAGTGACATCGGCTATTTTGAGGAGCGATCGCACCGCCTCCCGATCGGCCTGAAAATTCAACCCCGTATCATCACCTAAAATTGCCAAAATTCTGGTTCGGCTGCGTCGAGGGTGCGATCGCCCACTCCCCCGATCGCCCCATCTCCCCACCTCCCCATCAATATTCAGAGGCGCACGAATCACCCGTACCGCCCCCGTCGTGGACAAATCCTGATTAGAAAATTCGGTGCCAATCTCCCAAGCTTCCCAGGGAAACCGCGCCAGTTCAATGGGAGAACAGGTGAGAAAAACCGAGACTGCTTCTGGAGCTTCCGGATTCTGCTTAGCGAGTTGCTGACTGGCCAGGGCAATCTTAGCTCGAATTTCGTAGAGTTCTGCACTGCGAAGCCAACGATGAAACTCATACAGCAACTTCGCTTCCGCCTTGACCAACTCAGCGTGCCAATCCATCGTCAGCGATGCCTTCCCCTCCGCAACAGCCCTGCCGCGCATCTGAGACGATTGATAAAAACTCAAATAGGTCTGCTGCCACTCCTGGTACAACCTTGTCAGCATGACCGGATACACCAACTGAACAGTGAGACTCTGAGCTTGTCCCCAGGACAGTTCAAATAAGCACACCTGTTCAATTCGTTGAACCTTTAAGCGAAACATGAGGGGGTGAGGTTTTGACATGGCTTAGGGGGGGAAGGGGAAAGGCGAAAGGGGAAAGGCGAAAGGGGAAAGGGGAAAGGGGGATTGAATTTTGAGGGTTCGATGTTTGTTGTGCTGTGGGCTTCGTGGACAATTTGTATTGAGATTTCTGTGTCTACACTTGTATCTTCTGAGAAATCTTCTTCATTTATCTTCTTTGTCCTTGTTCTCGTTCATGTACGTTAGTTCTCCTTGAAGAGTCTTGGATGGTACCTCAGTTTGTCTACGTATCTTTTCAAAACTCCTAGTTCGATCCGTGTCATTCCTTTCCCCTTTCCCCTTTTCCCTTTCCCCTTCATTCGTTGTTTCCCAGATCGAAGGTAAAGGGAGGAATCTCAAACATGGCTCCATCCTCAGTCGTGACCGTGATCCAGAATGGTTCGCCCCAATCGCCGACGACCTGGCCGTAGAGGCAAGTATTGGTCAGACTAGTGTTAGCGGTTTGATCAATGAGCGTTTGGGACTGGTCGCGGATTTGGAGTTGAATGCCCGTTGAGAGTCGGAGATCGCGATCGGAACCGACCACAACCAGCATCGACCATTCGGCATTAGAAAGTTCCCATACCAGGGCATAGAGACGGAGTAAGCCGCCCTCCCAGCGCAACTCTCGGCTGGCTCCTCGGGCTTCTGGGGGAATGGTGACCGCGACAGCTTCCAGGGCTTGCCGAATTTGTTCGAGCTGTTCCTGTCCTCGAAAAGCTGGGGTTGAACCCGAACTGACCGGGAGCAGAAGCCAATCTAAATCTTGAGCTAATTCATCAAGCTGATTGGAGAGCCAGGTGGCGGCGTTGATGAGTGGAGGGAGGAGGGCGTGGGGCGTGAGGAGGAGGGGCGTGAGGGGGAAGGCGCTAGGGTGGAGGCAGCGGAGTTGGAGGAGGAGAGCGTTAGCGTCGAGGGTGAATTGCGATCGCGCCATACTCCCCAAGCGATCGCCCTCTCCCTGAATGGAAGCCACTGTGGGTTGAGCCAATGACAGAGTATTGCAAGCACCTAAAACACGGGCTTGCTGTTGTTCCTCAATGACTTCAACCAGGACATAAAAGTGAGGATGGCCAGAAGCATTCGGGGGGAGACTGACGATCGCATCCTGGAAGGTTCCAGCGGTAAGAATCTGGAGTTGGTAGGCACCGACTTGCAGCAGGCTGATTTCAGAGATGGGCGATCGCGCAGAAGGGAAAGCCGTTTGAACCTGGAGATCGGGGGCGCGATCGCTCAACCACTGCTGCACTGCAAAACGCGCCAAAAGATATAAATACTTCTCCCAACGCTGGGCAGAGTTCGCTTGCGCCCACTGACTAGCCTGGGTGACTTGTTCAGCAGAAAGCTCAATTTGATCCTCAGTGAGCAGGTTCCAATCTTCAAATGAGTCCAGCGGTTCGGAAGCAAAAGCTTCAGTCCATGAATTAGTCATGGCTCATTCCTCCCCAAGCATCTTCGTCTAACTGATCTAAAGATTGACAGACGCGACGAGCAAAGAGACTCTGAACCTGGGAAGTGCGGGATGCCGTCTTGGCCTCGGCTTCGGCCTCGGCGATGAAGGTGCCGATCTGTTCGTCTAGGGCGGCTTCAAGCTGTTGATCTAAGCCTGCTAAGCGCTGCGGATCAGCGTAGGATTTAGCGCGATCGAGAACACGAGTACTCAAAATGACCAGAAGTCGTTGCCGAATATCGGCTCGAAACTCATTAAGTTTGAGGAGACGGGTGACTTCATACTGTTTGCTCAAGCCCACTTGTGGTGCAATACTGCTCATGGATTGACCTTGACAATGAAAAAGATAGAGTGCTTTTAGAAAAGGTTGATCTTTGGGGGGGCTCTTGCGTTTGAGAACGGTGAGGCGATCGCGCGTTACTTCGGCAACCACTTGATCAAGACAAATGAGGAACTGTTCACGATAAAAAGTCAGGAATTCGGTCTGGGTTTCGTCCGTTTCAACCGGAGCGATCCGTTCAGCAGAGGCTTTGATGTTCGGGTCTTCCAGTGATTCGGTGGGCAATGAACCACCCTGCATAGCAATTCGATACTTCCGGACATAGGTGGCGATCGTCTGGAGCTGTCTAAGAATAGAATCGGGGGGAATGGGGCGATTGGACTGAGCCTGGAGAATCTGCGCCATCCGATCCAGTTGCGCGGGATTGGGCGGTTGACAGACGGTTTTGCCTGCCCCTTGGGTCAAGCGATCTTCGCGGTAAACGGCATGAAAGCTGTTGAGTACCGCCACAGACCGCTGAACTTCCACCGATGTGAGCGCAAAGAACTCAAACAGAATATTCTGAAGCCGCTGGGGCGGAGTATCGTTGAGAATCGCCCAGTCGGTAAGCAGGTAAATCCCCTGCTGCAACAGGAACTTGCGGAGGGCAGGCTGCTGCTTGACATATTGGGCAACCCAGGAATTCAACGAGCCTCGACTGGGGTCAAAGGTTTGGAGAATCCGCGTCGCCAGGGATTGATAGGGGCGCTCCGGCGCATGGATCGTGGGCTGACCCTCATCATCCAGCACCAGGGGATACAATTCATCGGCGGTAAACCGATGCAAACTGCCAAACTTGGCCACGAGTTGGATACAGTTTTGGGCAATTTGATGGGACACATAGCAGCGCAGACACCGTTCAGCCCCGTCCCGGAGAGCAACCTGTTTTCCGTGAGCGAAGTGCCAAAGTTGACCGTGAACCGCAGCATCGGAAAGATCCGCTTGCTCACACCATTCTGGAAACTGTTGCTGAAAAAAGGTTTTCGCCTCCATGATTTCCTTGGTTCGACGTTTACCCGTCGCATCAATTTTGACCAGTAGCCAGTATCTTGAGACAGAACCCACGGTTGATCCACCTATGCACACATTTACATCCTTCTCATTCTTTCACCTCTTTCATAGAATTCAAGCGTAACCAGGCGAACTCTGCGAATCTTAACGGCGTTAGGTGCCGTTATCTCCCTATAGATCTGGCAAAAAAGGGCTTATGCAGTGGCGCTGGGGTCGCAGGCGCGGTTCTCTTAAACAAACCAAACTTCTGCGGGGGCGGGGCAATCTGCTGGGCGATCGCCTCCACCCCTTTCGCCCAAGGATGCTCTGGATGCTGCAAACAGAAAATATCCCGGCTAGCCAGTTCAAACATCGCCTCACACACCGGAAGAATTCCGGCTACAGGCGTGTGATACGCAGACTCGATCTGCTGCCGCAAAGCATCTGTCACTAGCGCAGGCAAGACTTTGTTCAGCACCAGCATCATCTTTGGAACTTCCAGCTTACGCGCCACATCCAGAGTCACAGCAGTCCCTTGATAATCCTGCTGATCCGGTCGCAGAATCACCACCAAAATGTCAGACAAAATCACCGACATCAAGGTTTCCTCATTAATTCCAGGATGGGTATCAATCAGCAAATAATCCAACTGCAACTTCTCCTTCAGCCGCTGAAACCCATCATTGAGCAACCGGGCATCATACCCTTCCCGCAAAATTCGCGAAATCTCGTTCATCTTGATACTAGAAGGAACCAGATGCAAACTTCCTTTGGAATTGGGCGATCGCCCCTTCAGCACCCCGCTTACATCACAAGCAGCCGCTTCAATCGGACAACGCCCCCACAGATAATCATTCAGCGTGTAGCAAATTTTACCTTCATCTAACCCAAACGGCACATGAATCCCAGGCGACTGAATATCCGTATCCACAACAGCCACCCGATACCCCGATCGCGCCATCAAAGTCGCCAAATTAGCTGTAATATTCGATTTTCCAGTACCGCCTCGGAAGGAGTGGATAGAGAGGATTTTAGACATTTGTTTAGGAGTGGGGAGTGGGGAGTGGGGAGATGGGGAGTGGGGAGTGGGGAGTGGGGAGTGGGGAGTGGATGGGTAACAGGGTGGATGGGTGGATGGGTAAAGAAGGATGGACTCACCCACGCATATAAAAATTCACTCTTATAGAATTTCTTGTGTTTAAGAAAAGGGATGCATTAAAACACCCATCCACCCATCCACCCATCCACCCATCCACCCATCCACCCATCCACCCATCCCCTAACTCTGCCGTCGCATCTCCTTTGCATCTTGCTGAAGCTTTTGGAAATACTCCGTGGATTCAATTTCTTGGACTTGTTGCGATCGCCTCCTATCATCAATCTGTACCCGAAGCGATTGCAACTGTTGTTTCAATTTCTGTTCTCGCTGATAAACCTCATGCACCATCCGCTGAAAAGCGCGTCCCAGTTGACCTAGCTCATCTTGACGACGGCTAATCGAACCAAGCCCTTGGCGTTCCAGGGTTTGGGCTTCGTCATAGGTGAGCGCTTCGGTGCTGAGCTTTTCGGCCAGTTGTGCCATCGGTTGCAGTGGTTGAATCACTCGTCGCTGCAAAAGTCGATGCAATAGACCAATGACCAAAGCAAAGACACCCATGAAAATGAAGACAGACAGCAACACCGCTTGTCGCGCATGGTTGAACACCTCCTGGGCTGGGATATAGAGAATCTGAGTACCCAACACCTCATTGAGCTTCCAGCCGTAGCCGCGATCGCCCCCATAATGCGACACATGACTAGCAGGCGCTTCTAACGCCGTAGAATGACAGCGTAGACAGCTTGACTGACGAATGACGATCGGTTGAGCGCTATAAAAAAGCTGTTCTCCTAGAAAGTCTCGAAATCCAGTTAGGGTCTGCTGAGCAGGTTCTAGCTGAAATTTTTCAATTAATTGAGCTTCAAAAGAATCCGCCTGATCCGCAGGATTGGTCGGATTGGACATGGCATCTTTGTAGAAGAACCTGGCATAGTCAGGATCTTTGCGAAACTCAGCGAACACTGACCGGGCGGCAAAACTGGGAATGGTTTCTGAAATAAATCGATCGGAGTCTACCAGTTTAGATTGCAGCAGAGGCGTGATGCGATCGTTGGTGTAGGTACTCACCGAATTGATCATTTGCATCAACACCTGGCTCCGGTAGCTGACCTCAGCTTGCGCCCTGTGATCTAGAGCCGTAGACAACACAGATCCACTCAACCCCATGCCCCCAATAAAGGCGATCGAGAGCAAGATCGTAAATTGATTAGCCAGTCGATCACGACTACGCATAGTCCTCATTCCTGTTTTAGTTCCATCAAGATGTCCCAGTCCGCCCAACAACCGATCGCCCATGAATATCCATAAATATCCATAAACATCAATGAACATTAGGCTATAGATCTGGGGGGCGATCGCCTATGCACTCAATAGGTACCTCGATCTCAGAGTGACAGGCATGTAGTAACCACTTTAGTGATGTGTTGACTGAAGAGAATTACCAAATTGATAATCTGGCAATTAAAAAGACCATAGTTTTACAGGACAAACAATTCCAATCTACTCGGGCGATCGTTTGGTTTAGCTATTGATCTGGTGCCGGACATTGACTTCACTCCAAGCCCACCCGCGAATGAATGATACTGGTGGCGAATTTCAAAAGCATTGCTGATGCCTGTTTCATCTCTCAAGAACCTGAAATGGCTGCGCTCCAGACTCACCCGCGAATGAATTGCGGGCTAATAGACAAAACCCATTAAAATGGGTTGAAAGACATGTCCAGAGAGCTTTCCAGCCTCCGCAGTCCATT
>JALOOP010000014.1 GCA_025454315.1 Oculatellaceae cyanobacterium Prado106 | reverse complement strand
GTTATCGACTGCTTACCGAAACCTTCAGCATCGGGGGTGGAACGCTGTATCGTCACAAGGATCTCTGGCATCCTTTGTTCCTCAATGATGCACCTGTGGAAAACCCCCCAGACCCCCCGGCTGAATATGAGGATAGTCAGTTGGATTGCGCTAAGGGCGCATCCAACTGGCACAATCCTACAAGCTTATTATCCTTGGATGCCCGTAATGATTCACTGGATAAGGGGTTGGGCGATCGCACTCTCGATATTTCAGAGGATTCTCCCGGTAATGCCGCATCGGCTGTGGATTTGGAAGCAACGCAGCAGGCTCCAGAAGGGGCTGTAGCGGGTGAGACTGAGGTTTTAGGACAAACGATTCCAGTGATGGACTTCCAGGACTGGAAGCAGACGTTAGCGGCAGCAGCAGAGCAGGCCAGGGAAGAAGCACAGCGGATTAAGGAGGAGGCGTTTCAGCGGGTGCAGGTGGAGCGGATGCGGCGGTATTTGCGATCGGGTGATCCGATTTTGATGGCGGAGGCGATCGCCTGGTCGCAGTTAAATCCTGGGATGTTGGGAGGTTTGGAAGGATTTGAGGGTGGGGAAGGCGATCGATTAGGCTGAGAGCTACCTGGAATTGACAATTCTTTCCGTTGAGAAGTTCAGAAGAACAACATATTCAACAGGATGTGGGGAGTGTAGCCAATTCAAATTTTTGGTTGTCCGGATTTTTGAATTAGCTACACTCTAAAACGCAAAAATGGCTGATTCGCCTCCCTCTTGATTATGCGAGAGGCGATCGCCCTTTACTGTGCTAACAAATGCCCTAGGTCTGCCAAAGTCGTGAAGTATAGGAATGCCTCTCCCAAACTCTTCACCTGTTTCTTTAAGAGAGAGCCTTAACCTGGATTTGAATGGGTAGACCGAGAGGCTTTGCATGAAGAACACATTGAAAACGCTCAATGCCGAATCTTCTATGCCATAGGGGGATTCTTTCCCGCGCGCTTGTCCAGTAACGCTTGTAGCACGTCGCGAAAGTCGGGGGCAACGTCTTCGACTCGCTGAACTGACTCTTCACTCTCACCTTACCGCGTCCTCATCGCCTTGAATCGTCAAAAGACATAATGAGAATTGCTGAAGAATCAGCGGCGTTGGCTCATTCAAACTATGCAGTTTGTTTGAGAGATAGGCTGCGATCGCGCTCAACAAAATTACATAGCACCAATCAGCAAACGAACAGATTGCGTATGAAGTATCTGGAGATCTAGTATAACGAGGATGTTGAGCGTAGAATTTCTGCAAATCCCATGACTAATAGTGCAATTGACCTCATTCTTGCTCTACAAATCACAGTGGCCTGGGCGGGGGAGGGACTCTGTGACCCCCAACGCCTTGACTGGTGGCGGACGGATGTTGTGGATGAAGATGGGGGTAGGGATTTATTTCAACGGCTTTTTCCAAAAACCTTCCAGTGGACATCTTTGGAGGCGGTACGCCAGGTAGCGGTGCAGCGCGATCGTCAACTTCGATTAGACATGGCTCAGTCCGATCAGGTTCGAACCCTTTTTTTCTTAGGATTTGAGTTGGATGAACAATTGGCGGATCGATTGATGACCCACAAACGAAACGGAGAAGCACCCCAAACTATTTTGCCGCTCCCCCTGGATTTCAAGAAAGGGTTTTCTGAAGCAGATTTTGAGGCGGCGCTGCGAGTTCCTGGACAAGCGATCGAATTTCAGGTTAGTCCATCGGGACGAGAGTTGAAGGGAGCGATGCCAGAGTCCCCTGAATTATGGATCAGGAATTTAGCGGCGGCTTTGCTGCCCTTGAATCATCGTTATCCGATGCCGTTCTACCGCTTGGGGGTGTCCCATGCCCACTAAGCTAGCGCCTTCCTATGGTGCTGAAGTGACTCAGTTTCACACTCGAATGCTGCGGGTGTCTTTAGCAGTGGAGGAGAATCGTGCCTATTGGGAACATCTGCGGCTAGAACTGCCCAAAGAGAAACGGGCGGTGGTTGCTTTTGAGGAGCGATGGTTTGGAAGCAAGAGCATGGAGCGGGTGCGGCGGCTATTGGCTGAATTTAGTCATCGTTATGAAACTTATCCGGCGACCCTGGAAGTTCTGGTGCGCTGGTGCCCGAGCGATCCAATTACTCGTCAAAATATTTGCCATTGGCATATGCAGTTGGCAGACCCGATGTACCGCCTGTTCACGGGAAGTTTTTTGGAGCAGCGTCGGCAATCAACCCCTAGTATTGAGCGAGACATTGCGGCGCGGTGGGTGGCACAGCAATTGAAGACAGAGTGGTCTACTTCAACGATTCAACGGATGGCGACAGGGTTGATCACCTCGGCGGCGGATGCAGGACTTTGTGCGGAGAATCCAAAAAGTCGTAGCTTGCTGTATCCCAAGGTCACGGATGAGGCGTTGACGTACTGGTTTTATTTTTTACGCCATCTTTCGTTTGAAGGAACCCTGCTGAGCAATCCTTATCTGCTGTCAGTCGGCTTAACGGAGGGATTTTTAGAGCAACGCTTACGGAAATTGCCGGGGTTATCGTTTAACAGGATGGGCGATTTACATGAGTTCGACTGGCAGTATGAGGATCTCAAGAGTTGGGCGATCGCCACTCTAGACCTGGTTTGGGAGGTGGAAGCATGACCGGATCTGCATTTGAAGCAGCTTCGTTGGATCGAGCGATTCAAGCACTACGCAGTGATTTGCTAGATGGGGATAGCCCTAAAATCAGCACCATGCGGAATTATCGGTTTGCGATTTTGCTCTATAACCCAACCGAAGAATTTAAGCTGCGGGGGCGTATTCGGCATTTGACAGATGACTTGAGGCTACAGGGCTGGAATGTTTTATCGATCTCGCTGCAAAAATTGCTGCTGGAGCGGTTGAAGCAGGAAGATGCTCAAGTGGTGGAGAGCATTATTCGGATGGAACATCGGCTTTATGGGCGTGACCCCGATCGCGCCTTAAACCATTTGAAGGACAAGCTGGCTCGATATATTGAAGGGGCTGATGGGATTGCCAGGGATGTCATTGATTTAATTGGGCAGTTTGCCGATGATCATCCAACCGCAGCCAATCGTACTTTAATCCTGCTAGGGCGGACTGGGGCACTGTATCCTTTCTTTCGTTCGTCTGCATTATTAAAGTTAATTGATGGTAAAACTCGTAATCTTCCCGTGGTTCTGCTTTATCCTGGCGAAAGGAGGGAGTTGAATGCCCTGAAGTTTATGGGTGAGCTATCGTCTGATCGAGATTATCGCCCCCGGATCTATTCATAGCCGCAAGGCGTGAGTGTATCCACAGTGGGATTAGGGTGGGATTGGGGTGGGATTGGGGTGGGATTTGCAGGTTGAGTTCGTATCGATCGCCGCAGGAAGGTAAACATGCAGCTTAAGGACATCTTTGCTAACGACATCACTCGCAATATTGCGCCTGTCATCTATTTTCACGAACAGGAACCTGCTAAGGTTGCTGAGGAGGTGTCGGAGTACATCATTACGGGTGGCTATCCTGCTACACACCCTCGATATGGAACGGTCAAATCGGCTGGCATTCACGAACAATTTGTGCGATTGCTGACTGGATTGGCAGATGAATTGAAGAAAACCAATGGCCCTGAGTTACCTGCCTCTTGGATTTCTGGCTTTTATGGATCGGGGAAGTCAAGCTTTGCTAAATTGCTGGGGTTGGCGTTGGATGGGCTGGTGCTGCCCGATGGTCGGCTGATGTCAGAAGCGCTGCTATCGCGGGACGACAATACCCGTGAGGCGAATCAAGAATTTCGAGAAGCTTGGCGAAAAGTTCGAGATCAGGTTGACCCGATCGCCGTTGTCTTTGATATCGGGGCGATCGCTCGCGATGAGGAACACATTCATTCTGCGGTGAAGCGGGAAATTCAGCGACGGCTAGGTTATTGCAGTGTGAGTCACTATGTGGCGGATGATGAGTTGAAGCTGGAGTTGGATGGTCAGTGGGATGCCTTTTTAGCTTGCGCGGAGCAGACACTGGGCAGACCTTGGGCAGTGGTACTGAAGGAACGAATGGTGGAGGATGCATTTTCTGAGGTGATGCATGGGTTGTATCCGAGTCGCTATGTTGATCCGATGGCGTGGTTAGATAGTCGGGCGGGTTCGCAGACGGGGATTGGGACTTCGGTGGGAGAGACGACGGAGGCGATCGCCCGAATGCTAAAGCAACGGGCAAAGGGGAAGACGTTGTTTATTGTGGTGGATGAGGTGAGTCAATACATCTACCAGAATTTGAACCGGATGCTGAAGCTTCAGTCGTTTGTGTCGGATTTGGGGCAGAAGCTGAAGGGGAAGGTGTGGCTGTTGGCGACGGGGCAGCAGAAGTTGGAAGATAGCGATGATGAAAGTAATATTGGCAAACTGAAGGATCGGTTTCCGCCTAAGCTGCGGGTGCATTTGGCTCCGACGAATATTCGAGATGTGGTGCATAAAAGGTTGTTAAAAAAAGCGCCTGCAAAAGAACCTGAACTGAGGGCTTTGTTTCAACAACATCGGAGTGATTTGAAACTGTATGGTTACCAGTGTGAATCGATTACGGAGCTAGATTTTTTAGAGGTGTATCCCATGCTGCCGGGATATGTGGATCTGTTGATGCAGATTACTACTAATTTGCGGACTCGCTCGACTCGTGCGAAGGGGGATGACCATGCGATTCGAGGACTATTGCAGCTTTTGGGCGAGTTATTTCGGGAGCAGCGATTAGGAGAACAGCCGCTAGGAGCGTTGATCGCGCTCGATCATATCTATGAGGTACAGCAGTCGGCGTTGGATGCGGATGTGCAGAATACGTTGGCGCGGATGTTTAATCATGAAGCCGTGATGAGTGATGAGATGGCGATTCGGGTGGCGAAGGCTGTGGCATTGCTAGAGTTGATTCAGGAACAGGAGCCAACGACGGCAGTGCTGGTGAGTCAGTGTCTTTATCGGGAATTGGGGCTGGGCAATCAAGAGCCTGTGGTGACGGCAGCGTTGGAGAAGCTGCGTAATTTGGGATTGTTGTCTTATTCTGAAAAGCAGGGCTATAAGATTCAGAGTTCGGCGGGGCAAGAGTGGCAGCGGGAACGAGATGCCTATAGCGTGATTCCGGATGCCATGAGTGGGATTGTGGCGGAAAAGCTGAAGGAGCTGTTGGGAGGCTTGGAGCGTCTGCGTTATAAAGGAAACACCTTTCGATGGGCAGCTTACTACAGCGATGGTAAGCAACGGCAGGATGAACGAATGCAGATGCCTTCTGATCTGGCAGTGGTAACGGTTGACTTCCGGTATTTGACCAATCAAGAAGAACGAAATCAAACCGCTTGGATTCAAGCAAGCGCTAGTCAGAATTTGCGCGATCGCCTGATTTGGGTTGTTGGCAATTTAGATGATTTGGATCGCCATGTGAGGGATTTGGAAAAGTCGCGTCACATGGTCAGAAAATATCAGGCGCGATCGCAAGCGTTATCACGGGATAAGCAACGGCTCTTTTTTGATGAGCAGGGGCGCTGTGACGATTTGGAGACGAAGGTGAAAGAGGCAATCGCCCGGGTCTTTTTGCAAGGCGAACTTTATTTCAGAGGTCGGAAGATTGACAAGCAGCAGTATGGGGTGGGGTTTGCTTCGCTTCTGGAGAAATTGGGTGAAAGTATCTTGTCTGAGTTGTACGATCGCTATGTCGATTTGGCGGTGACAGTGGGAGAGTTAACTCAGTTATTGGAGGCAAATCTTTCGGGGCCTTCTTACAAGTTTATGAAAGAGGGGTTAGGCATTTTGGAGTTGGATGCGGGGAAATATGTGCCAACCTGTAGTGGCGAAGTCCCGGCACGGATTGAGCAATTTATTTTGGATAAGAATGGGGTTTCGGGGAGCGCTTTGCTGACGCATTTTGGTAGTGCACCCTATGGCTATGCGGCTGATATGGTGAAGGCTTGTTTGGTAGGACTGCTGCGGGGCAGCAAGATTCGGATTCGACCGGAATCAGGACAGGAGCTCACTTCGGTTCGTGATCCGGGGGCGAAGGATATGTTTACGAAGGATCGAGATCTAAAACGTGCTGATCTGCTGCCGCCGAGTGAAGTGGCGATTAAGCCGAAGGACCGGGTAAAAATTTGTCAGTTCTTTGAAGATTCGTTAGGGATTCCACTGGATCGGGAAAATGATGCGATCGCCGATGCGGTGTTTCAACATTTTCCGAATCAGGCGAAGCGGCTACAAGAATTGGAGCAGCGCTATAATCGGTTGCCCGATCGCCCTGAGTTGCCCACGACGTTGATTAAGCTGCGGGATGCGTTGGAGAAATGTACGCGATCGCGGCAGGTAGAGGAGACGGTGAAGGCGGTGAAGAAGCATTTGGATGCGTTGGCGGATGGGATTCAGGAGCTAGGAATTTTGCTGCCGGATTTGACGGATGCGGCGATCGCAGATGTGGCGAGGGCAGGCACGATTCGCGATCGCCAAGTGGTGCAGTTGCGTCAGGTGGAACGGCTGACGGAGGTGAGTGCGGCGGTAGCAGCATTGGAGGAGCAATTGGGGTTGGAGCGACCCTGGCGGGATATTCATGTTTTGCAGCCGCAGTTGGAGGCGATCGAGACGCATTATCGGGCGGTGCGCCTGCAATTGATTGAGCAGCAAGAACGGCAGGCAGAGACGATCCGGACGGAGGTGAAGCAGCGGCAGGGGTTTATTAAGCTGAATGATGATAAGGCGGCTTATGTGCTACGTCCGATTCAAGAGGCAACTTATGATACAACGCAGGACGCCGTTTTCCCGACCTTGATTGAGCTACGGGATTCGGCGGTGTTGAGTTTGCAAAAGGCGGCAGAACGGGCGAATCGTTATTTGGATGATGCGATTTCTCAGGTGACCGATGAGCAGGTGATTCAGGTGGCGGTGAATTTAGTTGGGCGGGAGGTGAGTACGCCGGAGGAGGTAGAGGTGTTGGTGAATCAGTTACGCGATCGCTTGTTGTCGCAGTTGAAGGAGAATGTGCGGATTCGGTTGATGTAGTTTGGGGTGGGGTGATGTCAGTACTGTATATAATTGGCGGTGCGAATGGGTCGGGGAAGACGACGGTTGCTTTGAGGATATTGCCTGTTTTGGGGGTGATGGAATATGTGAATGCAGATGCGATTGCGGCGGGATTATCACCTTTGAAGCCAGATGTGATGGCGATGCAAGCAGGGCGGCTGATGCTGGAGCGGCTGGATGTGCTGTCAGAGGCAGGAACAGATTTTGCTTTTGAAACGACGCTGGCGGCTCGGACTTTTGTTCCATTTTTGCGAAGTTGTAAAGCGAGGGGATACCGAATTAATCTAATCTATTTCTGGCTCTCAAGTCCTGATTTAGCCGTTCAACGAGTCGCGGAGCGGGTTGCCAGTGGTGGACACTCTATTCCTGAAGCGACTGTACGCAGACGTTATGAGCGAGGACGGAAAAATTTGATGCAACTGTACCTTCCTCTTTGTGATCGTTGGATTATTTACAATAATGCTGGAACCAGTCTTAATGCTGTGGCACAGAGTGGTTCTGATGGACAGCCCATTGTCTATGATCTAGAAAGTTGGACTCAAATTGCTGAGGGTATCGAATAATGGACAATATGCCTGAAGAAAATCAAATAACGCTGCACGACCAGATTACAGAAGCTGCGAGAGATGCGATCGCCCAAGCGCTGGAACGGCATCGGAAGTTAGGGGAGTCGATTGCAGTTTGGCAAGATGGCAAAGTTGTGGTTTTGAGTTCGGATCAGATTCCCTTACCTCATGAAACTCCTAGTTCTTCAGCCTCATATACTCCACAGGAGCCGGGTATGGATTCGACAGTCTAGTTTTTTTATTAGTCCTCCATTCAGCAAACGGTTTCTTGATCCATGTCTCAACTCGCCCCCGAAGTTAAAAACAAGCTCTCCAGTACGATTCGCAGTCTGCGCGATCGCCTCCTCACGGATCTCCACAACGCTACAGAAAGCGCCTATCGGCTTTCGATTAAGGCGATCGATAAGGCAGGATTAGCAGAGGAGCCGTATCGTAAGCGGCAGCGGTTGGAGCAATGGTTGGAGGAGCAGGTGCGAGCGGAGGCGGGGAAGAAGGGCGAGCGGGATGTTTTGAAAAATCGGCATTTGCGATCGGCGCTGACGTTGGCGGCGGCGACGATGGTGAATCGGTTGGTGGTGATTAAGCAGATGGAGGCGCAGGGATGGGTGAAGCCTGCGGTGGTGACGGGTGGGTGGCAGAGTCGGGCGTATAAGGAGTTTCGGGAGTTTGCGCCGGATTTGTGTCGGGATGAGACGGAGGGGTATGGAACGTTGTTGCAGTGGTTGTATGACGAGCTGGCGATCGAGCTGCCGGGGTTGTTTGGGCGGGTGGGGCTGACGGAGTTGTTTCCGGTGGGGGCGGGGACGTTGCGATCGGTGGTGGAGGCGTTGAATGCGCCGGGGCTGGCGGGGGCGTGGTTGGATGATACGACGTTGGGATGGGTGTATCAGTATTGGAATGATCCGGAGCGGGAGGCGTTGGATGAGAAAGTAGCAGCGGGTGGCAAGATCGAGAACTACGAGATAGCCTCGAAAACTCAAATCTTTACTGAGCGATATATGGTGGAGTGGCTATTACAGAATAGCCTGAATCAACAGTGGTTAGCCATTTGCAATAAGAATGGCTGGACTTCAGAGGCAGAAGCTAATGGAGTCCTAAAAGATTTAGAAGAACGACGAGAAGAATGGCGAAAGAAACGAGAATCGGGGCATGTTAGTCCGGAGGAGATAATGCCAATTCTCACTGAAGAAGAACATCGCTGGAAGTATTGGATGCCGCCAATGCCGTCCGAAGAGTTTATTGAAGATATTCCTAGAAGCATTCAATTTCTCAAGATTTTAGACCCAGCAGTAGGCTCCGGTCATTTTCTTATTATCGCTTTTACGCTCCTGACAGCATTCTATGAAGAAGAAGCTCGTCATCTTTGTGTAGATTGGACATCAAAACAAATTGCGGAATGGATTATCGAGAAGAACCTACATGGTGTGGATATTGATCTACGTGCGGTTCAAATTGCTGCCGCATCACTATTTTTGAAAGCTAAAGTCTACGCAAAGGATGCAGCACCAAAAACTATTAATTTAGTTGCTTCAAACTTTGGTTTAGCACAGTTGCCCAAGGATGATCCAGCTATTATTGACTTCAAACGGGCACTCAAAGATGGAATTGATCTTCCAGAGGAATTCACTGATATTATTCTTGATGCTGTTCAAAAGGCTGATCATTTAGGCTCACTTCTAAAAATTGATAAAGCTGTTCAAGATGTGCTGGCAGAGTACAGACGTTTAGCGGAACCTCGACAAATGCTTCTTGGTGAGAGTGAGTTTGATCGTACTCAACGTGTTTACGCAGATGAGAAAGCTAAGGAATCTATTATTGAAAATCTTGTCAAATTCCTTGAACGGTGCACTAGCAGTGAAGATTTAGGGCTACGGTTGAAAGGTGAACAACTTGCAGCAGGTGTCCGTTTCATTCAATTAGTCAGAAAAGGTGAGTACGATTTAGTGATCGCCAATCCACCATACTTAGGCGCTGCCAAGATGTCCGACCGAAAATATATTGAAGAGAACTACTCCATTAGTAAATCAGATTTATATGCTGTTTTTTTGCAACGAGGTGTTGAAATGGTTGAGTTTTCAAAGCTTCGTGGTTTTTCCGCCATGATCACAATGCGTGGTTGGATGTTTATCAAGGAGTTTGAGCGATTAAGAACCTTCGTCCTTCCGCAGAAGACTGTCTCAAGAATTGCAGATCTTCATTTTGGGGCTTTTCCAGAAATGAAAGATGTATCCGTTACAATGTCTATTTTGGTCAACTCACCTAATACTCAAGATGAGCTAACTTATTTCTTACAACCTGTAAGAAGTGATCTTATAGTTCGGGACTCGAGTCAGATCAAGCGTAATATTTCAGGACTGATGGTTCCGAATAAAGTCTTTGAACATTATCTAAGTGATTTCAGAGTCATCAAAGGACAACCTTTCGTTTATTGGTGGGACGATGAGTTTTTTAAGGCGTATGCTCAGACTTCAAAAATGAAGGATGAAAGTGATGTTCGTCAAGGCTTAGCTACCTCTAACGATACAAGATACGTCAAAAAAGTCTGGGAGGTAGATTTAAAAAATGTGTTCATATGTTCAGTAATGGAAGATGTAGAGCAGATTCCTTGCAGCAAGTGGATTCCTTTCATCAAGGGAGCTGCAAGCAAAGTTTGGTTTGAACCAATGTCTGATATTATTGAGTGGTCTAAGCATGGGTTAACTGTTAAAACTTACGCACAAAAACTTTATGGAAGTTATAGCCGAACCATAAAAAATGAAAGTTACTACTTTAATACAGGAATTGCGTTCTCAATGGTCGGAGCAACTTTTACGGCTAGAGTGCATCGCTTCAGAAGTGTGTTTGGACACAAAGGTTCCTCTGTATTCCCCAAGGCTTTGGCTAACTGTCTTTGCTTACTCAATAGTAGTAAGGCTCGTTACGTGCTTGAATCTCTAAATCCAGGAATAGGCTTTGAAGTTGGTGACGTAAACCGCCTCCCCCTATTCCCCATCGAATCCGCAGACGAAATCTTCGCCCAACTCGATCGCGCCTTCACCCAACACGAAGCCGCCCGCGAAACCTCCGTCGAATTCCAACAGCCCGGAGCCACCTGCTGGAACTACGCCCAAGCCTGGGCACAACAAGCCGTCGATCGTCCTGCCGGAGCGCCGTTGCCTGATTGGGAACCCGTGTATGAAGCCGCAATCCCAGAAGATTGGCTTTCCTACAGCATTGGCATCGCCCTGGGTCGATTCGATCAACCCACCCCCAACCTCGGCGACGAGTCTCTAACCCTCGGCGACGAGTCTCTAACTCTCACTGCCGAGTCTTTGATACTCACCGACCAGAATCCAACCCTCAACCACGAGAATCCAACCCTCCCCCACGGCATTCTCTACCTCTCCGCCTACAATCCCAACACCGACAGCCTCAGCCACCCCGCCAGCCAACCCATTCACACCGCCTGGACAGAGTATGGGAGAGCGATCGCCAAAGGCAAAACCCTCAACCACTGGCTCCGCCACAACTTCTTCAAAGACGTGCATCTCGGCAGATACGAAAACCGCCCCATCTACTTCCCCCTCTCCTCCAAAGCCAAAAACTTCGTCGCCCACATCAGCATCCACCGCTGGCACGACACCACCCTCACCACCCTCCTCTCCGACTACCTCATCCCCGAATTCCGCCAACTCGAAGGCGAACTCGCCGACCTCCTGGAAACCCGCAGCCAAGGCGACACCAAAGCCCAAACCCAAGCCGAAAAACGCTACAGCGACATCCTCCAACTGCGTGACGAACTCAAAACCTTCATCGACCAAATTCGCCAAACCGCTGAACAACACCCGCCCAAAGCCAACCCCAAAGATCCCGACTGCCAAACCGCCGCCCGCTTCACCCTGGATCTCGACGACGGCGTCATGATCAACAGCGCTGCCCTCTGGAACCTCCTCGAACCCCAATGGACAAAACCCAAAACCTGGTGGAGCGAACTCTGCACCGCCCAAGGCAAAAAAGACTACGACTGGTCACACCTCGCCGCCCGCTACTTCCGCGATCGCGTCGATGCCAAATGCCAAAAAGACCCCTCCCTCGCCGTCGCCCACGGCTGCTTCTGGAAATATCACCCCGCCAAAGCCTACGAATGGGAACTGCGACTGCAAGATGAGATTGCCCCCGATTTTACGATTGATGAGATGGAGAGCGATCGCCTGCGGTTAGAGTTTGAAACGACCTATCCACAAGTTGTATTGGACTTGAGAGAGAAGGAAGAAAAACGGCGCGATCGGAAACGGAAGAAGGAAGGTGGCGATGAATTTGGACCATTGTTTGAGCAGGAATTGGGAGAAGAGGAAGAGTGATTTAATTCATCTTCAAATCAGCGGCGGATGCTCTCCAACTCTTGCCCACATTCCTCGTGCCTTGACCAACTGAGCACGATTCATCTGTAAAGCGGCGATCGTCACCAGCCCAATTTCACTCAGTCCTACCAGTTCTGTAGCATCTTCACTCCAAGCAAAATGCTCTGCCCACACTTGAACCTGCGGATGAAATAACGGCACTTGTCGATCGGTTCCTGGCACTACAGCCATTTGTCGATCTGCTTTATGGCGATTACAGGGTGGACAAGCAAGCCCCAAATTTGCAAATACAGTTTCTCCACCCGCAGATCGAGGCGTAATATGCTCAAACTCAAACGTCATTGCCATTAACGCTTCCGCTGTTCGACAATAAGCACAGCAGTTCTGAAAGCGATCGCGTACTCGACGCTGCAACTCAACCGGAATATAAGCGCTTACGACACTTTCAAAACATCATCTGGAAATAGCTCAGACAAACGCTTCAGCGTATATCGGGCACGAGCCTTCAGTACCATTAAGTGATCCCCCTCCGCCAGCAGTCGATCCATCTCACCCACTTCATCCTCAGTCAATCCCCCCAACAGTTGCGGATCACCATTGCGTTGCAGTAAATCATTCAATCTTGTCTGATCGTCACTCGCCAGCCGACAATGCGCCAAAGCATTTAATTCATCCAAACTCAATCCTAATAAACAATCTGTATCCAGTGCTAAGGGACTCGCCAAGTGGGGATACCGTTCAAAATCTAGCACCATGCCGACTCGGTTACCGAGTTCATCTGTGATATAACGCACTGGTTCAGACATAACCCTCTTCCCAGTAGGAAACATTACCCCAATTATATCGCCACTCCGATATCTTAATAGTTTGTCGAAATGGCACTCTTTTCCAAAGAGCTTGATACCATAAAGACTCAGCAGCCCAGCCAATCGCCCCTATGAGTCTAATCGCCACTGCCCTCGAAGAAGAAATCAAAGAAAAGCTCCGTCACTACGGCATCGTCATCTGGCTCGACAAAGACAGCCACTATACGGCCTATGTCGATGCCCTCGCCCAGCGCCACGCCCAAGGCACCTTCTTCGCCCCCGTCATCCCCTTCCGAGGCAGCTACCTCGAAATGATTTTCGCCCTCGAACCCTACGGCAACGGCGAAATTCCCGATCGCCTCCTCATCCACATGCCAGGGCACACCGAAGAAACCATTCGCCAAACCCCCATCCTCGAATTCTATCGAGCCGGACACCGCTTCCGCAAAGCCCTCGACACCCTCATCCGCGAAGCCGCCACCGGACACCTCAGCCCCACCCAAATCGACGGCTACCTGTCTCACCCCACCGACTTTGCTGCCGCCGTCCAATGGCTAGAAACCGTGATCGCCCAACCCCAAGACGACCTCACCGACTACCTCGAAGGACTCAACCTGGAATGGCTCGTAGAAGGACTGCTGGGTGATTCCAGCAATCCCGATCGCACCCTCAAATCCAGATGCGAAAACGACTTGCCCCGACTCATCGATCACCTCAATCGCCACACCGGAATCGACGACACATTCTTCACCTTCTACCTCAATCAACCTGCCGATAGCTTCAATGCCATTGCCGATACCTGCACCGCATGGCTGATGTGTGTCGAATATGTCCACGACCTCACTCGCCTCCCCCACTGCCCCGAACTCCAACCGCTCAAATCCCTCTCTGCCCCCCTCCGAAAAACCTGCGATCGACTCCTCAACCATCTCCGCCAACGCCACCCCGATATCTATGCTGAAAAAGCGGCGATCGTCGAAGTCCGTCTCGACCCCGAACTCAGCGCCATCCTGCCCGAAGACCTCGGCAAAATCGACACCTTCCAACGCGAAGAAACCGCTGTCCTCGGTGGCGCACTTGACGCGCTCAAATCAGAAGCGTGGCTGAAAGCGCTGGAATGGGCACAGTCGCGCCTCCAAGCTGATTCATTCTGGCTCAACCGCGATCCGGTTCGACGACTCGAATGGGCACTCATCCGCGATGCGGCCATCCTCGGCAGCACCCTGGCGCGAGTCGGGTCCTGCCTCAAAACCGTCCATACTCTACGAGATGCCCTAGAAATTTATACTCAGGTCGGCTACGAATGCGATCGCGCCCATCGTCGATTTGAACAACAGCGATCGAAACTGCTCGAACCCACCCTACCTCACTTTAGCGAACTCCTGGAAACCGCCAACCATCTCCGACATCTCTACCGAACCTGGGCCGACGAACTCGCCCAAGCCTTCGCCCAGCTTTGTGAACAAGAAGGGTTTCTCCCTGGATCGGACTTACAGCAGCGATCGCTCTACGAACAAATTGTGCATCCCCTCACCCAAAGCAACGCCAAAGTCGCCTACTTCCTGATCGATGCCTTCCGCTACGAAATGGCAACCGAACTCATTCCCGAACTCGAAGGTGCTGGCACGACCGTTACGCTTAAAGCCCGCTACGCCGAACTCCCCACCCTTACAGCAGTCGGCATGAATGTTCTCGCCCCAGTCAACAAATCAGGACGGCTGGTACTCGCCAGCGGCGAATGCTTCAAGGGTTTCAAAACTGGAGAATACACCGTCCGCACCCCAGAGGATCGAGTACGGGCCATGGGAGAACGCAGCAGCGACCAGAGCGGACAAGCAGGGCACCGTCGAGTTCGAGGACTCTCCCTCTCAGAAGTCTGTACCACTCCCACCGGTAAACTCAAGAAAACCTGTGCCGATGCGAATCTGCTGGTGGTTCACAGTACCGAAATTGATGCTGCTGGAGAAGCCAACGTCGGACTGGTCACCTTCGAGAGGTGGCTCCAGCAAATTAAAGCCGCTTGGAGCCATCTCAGAGCGATTGGTGTGAACGAATTTTTGATTACAGCCGATCACGGCTTCCTGATCCAAGATCCCACCACCCAAGCCATTTCCTATGGCAACAAGCGAGATCCCAGTCGGCGACATATCCTCTCTGCCGACCCTCGTTCTGAAGCCGGATCATCCACTGTTTCATTGAGTTCGCTGAATTACGAAGGGCAATCCGGCTACCTCCTCTTCCGGCAAGACACCGCTGTATTTGCCACCGGAAATCCGGGTGCGTCTTTTGTCCACGGCGGCAACAGTTTACAAGAAAGAATCATTCCGGTTCTGGCCATTTCCCACCGCCATCCCTCTACCCTCAAATTAGTCAAATACCAGATTGAAGCAAAAACGAATCCAGAACCGCTGGGCTGCCAGCGCCTTCAAGTCCGTGTCAAACCTGCTCCCGTGGCTCAAGGTGTACTCAGCTTCACCGGAACCAAACAGATTAATCTCTCCTTGCGCGTTGCCGATCGCCCCGATATTGAAATTAGCCTCAGAGACGCGCCCGGTGCCACAATCAGCAACCAACAGATTCGAGTCGAACCCGACAAGGACTGGATCGAAATTCTGTTTGATCTCAAGGGCACAAGAGATGAACGGGTTCGCATCGAGGTCTACCATCCCGACGGGGTTGAAGATGTTGACCCCACCAGTCCAACAGACTATTTCCAGGTTTCAGGCTCCCGTAAAATCGAAGCAGAATCCCCAGAAGTCGTCATCAGCAATTGGCAAGATAGTTTCGCCGATGAAGGCGTTCGTCAAGTATTCCTTCATCTGCAAAAACATGGTTCCATCACCGAATCCGAACTCAATCAAATGCTTGGCAATCCCAGACAAGTCAGACGTTTTGCGGTGAACTTTGAAGAGTATCTTAAACAAGTCCCGTTTTTAGTGAAAATTGAAACAGTTGGCAGTGGGAAACGGTATGTTAAACATCTCTAAGCACTTATCAAACCTCTAAGCATTTATCAAACAGCGAGGATGAATTCAGACTATGGCAATGAGTCAACGAGATATTGAACATATGTTTGAACGGCTTCGTTCAGGGACTGTACCTGAGCGCGGACTAGAAGCGATCGCCGTTGGTATCGACAAACAACGCACCGAAATCGCACGTCAACTCAAACTCGCAGAAGAAGGCGAAGGGGTGTTCAAGTTTTTGCGAGGTGGCTACGGCTGCGGCAAAACCTTCATGTCTCGTCTGGCGCTGTTCGATGCCCAGACCAAAGGATTTGCCACGAGCTTTGTGGTCGTTTCAGATAACGATTTGCACTTCTACAAATTCGACGATGTGTACCGCAAAGTCGTCCAAGAATTAGGCACGGCTTCTTGCCCTAGAGGTGCCCTCAGTGACATCATCGATCGCTGGATTGCCAAAGTCGAAGATGCCCTGATCTCGGCTGGAGCCGATGAAGACAGCGATGACTTTGATACTCAAGTTCAAAAACGCATGGAGGAAGAACTGGCATCCCTCACCGGAGGCAAAGCCCCCGAAGACATGGCACGAGTCCTCCGCACCATTTTCAACTGCAAACAGAAGGGCGACATTACCGAAGCGGGCGCACTCATTTCTTGGTTGTCAGGCAGTGAGAACGTCGCAGCGAGTGCTAAAAGAGCCGCCGGGATCAAAGGTGATATCGGTAGTCGAGAAGCATTGGACTATCTCCAAGGCATCTTAGAAATTGTTAAAGCCGCAGGATACAAGGGCTTAGTGATTATTATCGACGAAGCCGAAACCATTCTCCGAATGCGCCATGATATCCGAGGTAAGTCGCTCAACGGCATTCGGCAAATCTGCGATGCTGCCGATCACTATCGCGGCCTGCTGTGGATTTTCACAGGCACCCCCGAATTCTTTGACACGAACCGAGGCGTGGCCGGACTCCAGCCCCTGCACGATCGCATCCAATTCCTGGCCCCTGGAGGCTTTGCTAACCCTCGCCAGCCCCAGCTTGAACTCAAGCCCTTTGATGCCAAACGTCTCAAAGAAGTCGCCATTCGATTACGTGAGAGTTTTCCTACAGAGGATCGGACGAACATTACCAATAAAGTAACCGCAGAGTTCATCGAACGACTCGTCGATAAAGTAACCGCAGGCTTCAAGGGGGATGTTGGGGTTGTTCCACGCCAATTCCTGCGTCAGTTTGTCAATGTGCTGGATCTGGCCAATGAGCATGAAGACTATGACCCCATGACCGTTGAGGGCTTTGATCCTGCACTGCTCAATGAAAATGAGGAGCGAATTTATAAAGGACTACCTCCCTATGACGCGGAGCCAGAAGATGAAAAGGGCTATTCACTAGTTGAGTTTTAATCGCTAAGTATCACCTATGGTTTCTGCATTTTCTCGCTTTCCGCCTCGCCTCCAAGAAGCGATCGCCGCTCGACTCGGTTGGTCATCCCTCCGCCCTGTTCAAGAATTAGCCAGCCACGCCATTCTAGATGGCAAAAATGCTGTGGTCTTAGCCCCTACAGCAGGCGGCAAAACTGAAGCCTCGATGTTTCCGCTCATTGCCAGTGTTATGGAACAAGAGCCTCAAGGGGTAGGACTGATTTACATTGCACCCATCAAAGCACTCCTCAATAACCAGGCCGAGCGGTTAGGATTATATACCGAAATGGTCGGACTACAGCGCTTTCTCTGGCATGGAGATATCAAAGAATCCCAAAAAAAAGCATTCCTCAAAGAACCTGCAACGCTCCTGATGACGACACCCGAATCGCTGGAAGTCATGCTGCTCTCATCTCGCATTCCCCATACCCAACTCTTTGCCGATTTACGCGCTGTGGTCATCGATGAAGTTCACGCCCTAGCAGGCAGCGATCGCGGCACCCACTTAATCTCTGTGCTAGAACGACTCGCAAAATACACCCCAAACGATATCCAGCGTGTTGGACTCAGTGCGACCGTCGGCAATCCTCTAGATATTCTTAAATGGCTGCAAGGAACCTCTCGCCGAGAAGCCTGTGTTGTTGACCCGCCAAAAATTCCTTCTTCCAAGGAGTTACGGGTTTATTTGAAAGATACCTTGGGTGCGATCGCCACCCATGCCAGCGAGAGTGCCCAAGGCAAGAAAAGCCTATTTTTTTGTCAAAGCCGCTCTCTCGCTGAAGCACTCTCAGAGCGAATGCGCAACCGAGGCACGGATGTCTTTGTTCATCATAGCTCGGTGTCCCTTGAAGAAAGGACAGTCGCCGAAGCAAGATTTCATCAGGGTACAAATGCCAGTATTATCTGTACCTCTACGCTAGAGCTAGGAATTGATGTAGGGGATCTTGACTTAGTATTTCAAGCCAACGCTCCCTCCACAGTATCGTCATTTCTTCAACGGCTAGGACGCACCGGACGACGCGCGAATCAACGAGCCAATACGACGTTCTACTGCGAAAATATTGAAACCGTTTTACAGGCGATCGCCATCATCGAACTTGCCCGCCAAGGCTGGATCGAATCCGTTCCCACCCAAACTCGAACCTGGGCAGTGTTAGTGCATCAACTTCTAGCCCTAACGCTGCAATTTGGAGCCATTAGCCCAGAACGCTGCTGGGAGCAACTCTCCGTTGTTCCAGATTTTTCCGGCATCACTCAAGCTGAGTTTACCACCCTGATCAAACACATGCTCCAACACGACTATCTATTTTGTGCAGGTGGACTGCTCTCAATGGGAGGGCAGGCCGAAAGAGTGTTTGGTCGCAAAAATTTTATGGAACTCTACGCCGTTTTCAGCAGCCCTGTGCTCTATAAAGTGCAAACTAAAGCAGGCTACATTATTGGTTCTTTAGAACAAGCCTTTGTCGATAAGTTGGTTCCAGAAATCAGTTCTTTTCTGCTGGGTGGACGTGCTTGGACTGTTGATCACATTAATCTTGAAGAGCATTCAATCCGAGTCATCCCTGCGCCACGCGGCAAGAAACCCAGTTGGGGCGGATTTGCACCTCAACTCTTGGGCTTTGAAATCTGTCAGCGCATTGCCGAAACGATTTTGGCTGACCATGAAATTCCCTATCTTGATGCGTTGACTCAAACTGCTCTAGAGGAGTATCGGGCAGATTTACGACCTTTGCTTCAGGGCGATCGCAGTATTCAAGTCGAGAGCGATCGTCTCCTCTGGTGGACATTTGCGGGCGGACAAATCAACCATACACTCAAGTATGGGCTACAGTTCCACCATGACTGGAAGATCATTGCGGATAACTTTAGGCTCAAGATTGAAGGCGATAGCGTGAGCCTAACAACTTTAGATTTGGCGATCGATCGCATGAGCCATGCTGAGTTCTGGCAGCACCCCTCAACCACTCGATTTATTTTTGAGCAATTGCCTAACTATCGTCTCAGTAAGTTTCAACAGGCTTTGCCAGATGACTATGTCCTAGAGATGGTTAGCAGCTATTTATTGGATATTGCTGGGACAGTTCGCTGGATTCAAAGCTCAGACGCTCCATTCTTAGGTAGTCTCACAAGGTAAAGGGCTGGCTACAGAACAGATCAGATCAGGGTTTGCATGGCCTGGGAGAGGGTCAGGTCAACAAGATTTTTCTATGATTTCAGCAATGATGAAATGTATGACCGTTGAACAGGAGACGAATCCCGTAGAGAGCAGTAGGTTACAAACCTTAAGAAACGACTAGGAATGTGACGTACTAGGGCGTGTTTTAAAACTATAGCCACAAGACGATAGAGGCTATAGTCAGCATGGCTAGGTAGTTTGCCGCATTTTTCTCGTATCTCGTTGCCACTCTACAAAATTGTTTGAGACGGTTGAAACAACGCTCCATCCGCCAGCCATAACACCCCGTAAATACCAAGCGACCTCAGCCGCCTAAAATTGGAGTCAATGGATTGCTGCGACTGGTTGATACGGTTGCCCGCATCCAAGCCAGTCAAACCCTAGCTCAAGAGGAAACCCAGCAATGTCAGAGCGAGAAGCACCCCCCCGTCCCTCCCGCTAGGTAGGGCTGATTCATTCTATCCAGAGAAACTCCGTAATGCGTAACAACTGCTCCAAGTCATTGCTTAATCGGCCAAGAGCCGCCGTGATACTCCAGTTTCCATCTCGTCGAAATAAGGTAATTGCAAGGTTGCGAATGAACCCGATCGTGATGGCAGCCGATCGGGCACAAAAGGAACTGTCGTCCTCTCCTAAAACCACATCCTTCACCCAGTGCAACGGATTCTCAATGCCCCAGTGGGCACGAATCCGAGCTTGTGGTTGATCGACTGGAGCCTGCCAACTGGTGAGGTCGTAATGAGACTTCAAATGCGGCTTGCCCTTGCGAGTCCCCTTGCGAATGATCTCAACCCCAAGTTGAGCCCCTGGCCACAATCGCTGGATCTCCTCAGTCAACTCAAACACCGTTGCCACGGGCGTGGTTAGACGATCTCGGGTGCGTTCATGGTCAAGATACATACTGAACAGATTCGTTTCAGCCAGTTGTTGCAATTGTTTGAACAGATTGGTTTGGTTGCCTTTGATTTGAATCACGTAATGATTGCCTTGGTCAATGATTAACTCAACCGTTTTTTTTGAGCATGGAGCGCATCCAGGCTCATGGTCACGCCCGAGAGTTGCAACCGATCTAGCAATTCATAGACGGCTTGGATTTCACTGCTTTGTCCATTATCAAACGCCGCTTGGCCAACAACCAACCCCTGTTGGAGTTGAAAGACTGACACGACACTGATAAAGCTTTGCTGGGAGCCGTAAGGATCGCTCACGGTATGACTGAGTCCTTTGCCGTCGATGGCACAATCGTCTCCGGTTTGCAACAATCCAGCCGCTTTAGCCCACTGATTCAAGGCTGCTGCAACCATCCGGCAATCAATCTGATTGAGGACACGACGGATCGTCGCATAACTCGGCAACTCCGGTCGGGGCAACCCCAGTCGAGCGGTAAGATGGGCTTGATGACGCTCCATAAACCGAGCTAAGCCACGATTGCCGCGATACCCACTCATGGTTCCAAGAATAATCAGCAGTAAGAACACCCATAAGGGATAGCGCAGTCCCGAACCTGAGTGGGTATCTGGAATAGTTTTTAGGGCTTCAATTAAAGTCATATTTTTGACCTCAATGCTTCCTACTTCTCAGTATAGAAATCCTCTTGCAAGAATGAATCAGCCCTACCCAGCACCAGGGGAGATCGACAATGTACGTAGCGCCCAGCTTTCGGGCTGGGCGAGGATTGGAGCTTGGATTTTTGGTCTTGGATTGATTAGGCTGTTTGGGGTGGTGTTGGCGATCGCGCATCGGATAGCCGCGGTGGCTGTGCAGTGCGAGAGTCGGGAGGATTAGGTGGGCGATCGCACTCCGGACTGCTAGGGCTTCCGGCCAGCTTGATGCCTCAAGCGGTTAAAGTCCTCTCTTGCATCTTCGATCGAGCGCAAAGAGCCTAGATCGACAGGCAAATCCACCACCTTGTTTTTATAAAAATGCGCGACTAACTTGCAGAGGCTTCGTTTTGCTTTTGGATTGCAATCCAGGAGATCATTCTTGAATTTATCAATAATGCAAAAATTGCTATCAATCTCTATTTCAAGAGGGAGGATTTCAAATTCGAGTCTGATTTCTTCTTCGCCAAGTGCGACATCAACGGCGATTGCTTTGAGATCGTCGTTGATAAAATCAATTTCTGTTGCTGTCGCTTTCATGATGAGGAAGAGAAATAAAACAGTACCCGAGTCCACACCCTAGCAAATTCTGCTGCTTCCATTTTATAGCTACTTCCAGCCCTTTCGCCATCCTTCCACGGATCGCGAATCGTAGCGCCCAGCTTTCGGGCTGGGCGAGGATTGGAACACCTATACCAACGTCCTGGGCAGCGCGATCGCCCAACAGGTAGCGCCCAGCCCGAAAGCTGAGCGGGGATTGGAACATGCGCCATGAGTCCTACAGATGGACGAGAAGGGGATCTACCGATGATATTCTGACCCGTTCAGTTCCCAAACCGCAAAGGTTTGGCATAACCTTTATCTTCGACTCCCGAATGACTTCCCCCCTTTTTAACGACCAAACACTGAGGAACGTTCTCGAATCCGCAAAATTAGGCCATAGTCTTTGGACTCTTTCATCTCAACCCATCTCCATCCTCTGGTCACCCACGCTAGAACAGATCTACGGACTACCACCCGGCGTTTTCGCAGGCACCTTTGACACATTCATCGACCTGATTTACGAAGACGATCGCGATCAAGTTCGTGCTGAAATCCTCAGATTATAGGTTCCAAGGAAACGGTTGGATTCAAGCTCACCATCTGACGGGGTAAATCGTTTACATTAAAGCCATTGGCATGTTCAACTCATTAATGGCAATGTTCCAGGATCGATTCAACGCCCAGGACTCCGCTCCTGACAGTAGCGAACAATCCGCTCAACGATCCGAGCCAGATGATCCGGTTGAGTTCCCATCCCTGAATCATTTTGTCCTCCTATCATTTATTGTTCTACCAAGACACACCAACAGCATGAGCCATTATCTTAACGCCTGAACTCGATGCTGAAGTTCCATCAGTTGAGTTTCCAAAAGTCGGCGCTGGCGCTGTTCCTCTTTGAGCCGATCGCTCAAATACATCACCACTTGCGCCAATTCCTCCAGCGTCAAATCAGGACGAATTTTGTAACGATTGAGCGTATCGTCTGCAACCCTCTGCTGAAACGCTATTAGCTCCAGAAGATTAGCCCGTTCAGAATCATTCATTAATCTACCTCCACAATTGATCTAACATGGAATTCATTGATCCAAATTAACGTTGAATAAACAGGGAAAGATACAACCCGTTCAATCCGTTGTTGACAGACTTAAACGGGCTGTACCTGAATTAGAGCGATCGCCCCCTCACCCCACCCTCACGACTCCTGCTCTCCCACCGTCACTGAAATACTCCGCTCATTCCCAACGCTAGGAACCAATCGGATCTCCAGTTTCTGACGCGGCGGCACCATCCATCGCAGATGCCGTTCCGCCGCCATCGTCAACCTGGCTAGAAGTGCAGCCTGCTCATTCAACAGCGCTCTCGCGGCTCTTTCATAAGCTGACTCTTGAAAGTCCTGCTGCTGGGTATACCAACTGTCTGAATCGCTGTCATCACTGACCACAAAGTAGGCCACTTCTAACAGTTCAGCCAGTTCTTCCACCTCCAGTCGGGCAGATTCACTCAGCACAATCAGGGTTTGCTCGACGGGATCGAAATCACAATCCGGATCGTCCACCAGCACCAAATCACTGGGGAATCGCATCTCCTGATAACTAGAGCCATCACCCATTTGAGCGATCGCCCACACCTGCGTCACCCGCTCCACACCCCCACGAGATCGCCCCTCAGCCCACGTCTCCAGATCCATCCTCACCCCGGCTTGCTCCACTTCAAAGCGCACCTGACTCAATCGGGGCAACCGATCATACCAGGGATAACCGATGTAATTGACATCAGGAGCCAAAGGTTGATACGCCAGATTGGCCTGCTCAAACGCACGCCAGAACACCTGCTGTTGACTACAGGAGAAATCCCGAATGTCAAACACCAATGCGTTGTCAGCGATCGCCTCCGGTATGCCTCGATCGTTTTCGTAGACATTGGCGATCGCCGGACCAAAGGAATAGAGAACCGCCTGTGCCATCGGCAAATCAACCCCCAACGCCTTGGCCTTTTGCCATTGAGTATAGGCAAGATTATGATGGGGCAACGTGGCCACAAAGCGATACAGCACCCGGCGAAGCTCCTGGGTCAAGGCAGTCCAGAACGCATCCTGCACCACCTCCTTTCGAGCCGGTAACACAAGTTTGAGGTCAGGACAATCCAGGACATCCACCCGCACATAGTAGGTTTGAGTGTTGCAGCAGAGGCTGGGCAAAACCTGACCCAGCGTCAACCCGTAGAAGTTGATCGTCCAATCCCGCTGCCACTGAGATTGGCTACGAACGCCAATTCGCAAGCCCTGCCACTCCTCAACGTACAGTGCCCCATGCAAGAAGTCCTCACGAGAGATCTCTTCGCCGTTTAGCCACACCGGCAGTGGGTAGAAGCGAGCAACTTGCTGTACTCGAGGATGGAGCGATCGCGCTTCTACATCAGTCAACGTAAACCCGATCTCAGTACCCGCGATCGCCCCACAGAATTCCACTGGAGCGATCGCCCCACCCGAGAAATGTTCTGGCGTCAGATGGACTTGCCAATCCTGCGATCGCACCGTCACGTTTCGACTGGCCAGGGAAAAGATGCCCATGCCTGCCGGGTCTTCCTGCTGCTGGGTTTGGGATGACCAATCACTTTGACCCAGCGTCAACAGAGTTTGGGGATTGGCGATACCGATACCGTCGTCTGCGATCGTCAGGTGGCGATCGTCTGTCAGAGAAAGGGACACCCCTGTAGCACCCGCTCGACGGGCATTTTGCAACAATTCATTGAGGCAATCAGTCAGACTGGCATTGAACAAGCGGCTCACTTTGCCGAGGGTCGCGGAACTGACTTGGGCTTGAATAGTCGATACAATCATGGAAATTTCTCCAATGCGTCATCCCCGGCCTGCGGAAGCAGTTTTTCAGACAGAACTATTGCCATTTCCACTTGATCCATCGATACTGGTTAAAATAATTTTTGTTGTCAATTCTTATCACGCTTCTAAGAAATTCTTTGTTCTACCAAACTACCCCTTTATTGAGCCAAAGACTCACTCAATGGATCGCCGGTAGGATTACGAGACGAGTGATTCGCAATCCTCCTAGAGTAACCCAATCTGGAAACAAAGCAATCCTGACAGTATGTGATGAACTGAGCGATCGCTCAGCGTTTTGAGTGGCGCTTAGTCATTCATACTGCTGAATCCTTCTTCCCCCTAATTCTAGGATTAAATTCTTTCTTGGATGCTATGGTCAGCGCTAGAAAACTCACACATCTGATTGAGTCCCTTCAGAATCTTTCGCTCCTGGAACTCTCCCTGGTTTTTGAGTCACTTCCCCCACTAGATACCCGAGGCTTAAAAAAGCTTCTGAATAATTTACCGTCTCGACGGCGAGTAAGCCTGATTAAGCAGCTCATCTTTGCCACTAAGCCGGAGGATATGGAGGAACTTAGATACACATTCAATACAGAATATCAACTCCGGAAAGACCGAGGCGAACTTACGGGCGAAGCTGCACCTGTTTTCGGTAAAACAAAACTGGAAATTAAACGAATCCCTTATCGACGTAAACAAGTCACCAGGATATATACCTATGTGTATGTCCTGCATCGTCGTCAGAATACCCAACATTGCTTAGGACGGCTGTTTCAAACCCATGACTCCCATGAGTACGATTATAGGCTGCTCGACAATGGTGGCATTGTTTTCTCTGAACGGGAAGTGTTCAAACTCACTCGTGTTCACCATCCAGAACAAGTTATGTTCATTCGCCTGCTAAAATTAGAAGCTCCACCGTTCGATTATAATATCCCCAGCGATGGTCGATTAAATCTCCAGGTGCCGCTCCTTTATGAAGTGCTGCACCCTGAAACCTACCATCCCCAGAGTCAAAAGCAGGTCGATTTTCCCCATTGCTTTACCGATGGCATCTTTAAAAGACGATGGTGGCAGGTTGAAACATTTGCACCTCATCAGGCAACTGAACCTGAAGCAACGCTCATGCCACCCCTGACTATTCCAGCCCAACACTCACAGCAACTGATCGAAACTCTAACGCGCTGGCAGCAGCTCAGCCAGTTTGTCTTTCCTCAGCAGTTCTGGTGTCTGACAGTCCACACCAACGACTATCAACTGATTCACAGTGATGGCCAACCGCTCTTAAAGTACTGTACTCGCGATCGCCAACTGTACGGTCTGCAAGCCTCCCTCCAATTGGCACAATATTTCCAGCAATTCGGCAACGCTCTGCTGCACCATCCCCATATGCAAGCTCGTGAGGAAGGAGCAAGGCTGGTGACTCGAATGTATTCCCAGATAGCACAACAGGAAACATCAACGCCGCATCAAGAGCAACCGACCAACTTAGTGCTGCAACTTCTCTTAGAAGCTAGCTCTACATTTGGGAAACGTTAGAGCCATTTTGCACCTGTTTTAGCTCTTGAAAATGAACGCCAACCTGCCGTAGGAGGTCTGAAAGCTTCGCGTTACCTGGGAATTTACAAACGATCGCCCCCCTGGTACGGAGCGGTATTACGAATGAAAACAAGATGTTCTGAATCCCCTTCAGATCGAAGACCATAGCCTTCGACCTTCACCCATCGACGTGAATGATGCCAATAGTGAAACTCAAGGGTGAAGGAAGAACCAAAGCGAAACAATTGTTGCAACGCCGATCGCACCTGTGGATGGTCTTCACGAAGCACATTTAACAGAAAAGACTGACCTTCCAAGGCCAGCGGTGAATGGCCAAACTCCTTCTGAACCGCCTCAGAAACACATACAATCTGATCGGGTGCCACCACTTGAAAGAAGACATCCCGCGAATAGCCCATCCACTTGCGCCATTTGACCTGCAGAGCAATATCCAGGTCATTAACAACCGGCTGATGCTGGCTCGGTCGCACTACTTCAAGCAGAACCGATCGCCCCTGCTGCTGCACAATTTTGCCGATTGAATGTAAACACGACACCGCCCCGGTAGCAGTGACCACCTGGAACTCCAATTGATAGCTGCCACCCTCCCGGATAGCCTGCTCGATGGTGTGCCGCACCAAGGGTAAATCCTGCGGGTGAACATACTCCTCAAACGCCGCAAAGGTACCCGCAAAGGTGCCTGGGTCTAGCTCATACAGGGCTTCTAGCTCCGGCGACCAGCGAATCTGGTCACCCTGGAGATCCCACTCTGCAATGCCTACCCCAGTCGTCTGACAGCCAAAGGCGAATGCCTCCTGGGAAATGTCTGAGGGCAAAAACGAATCCTGAGAATCTCGTATTACTTCTAAGTCCATCACACTAACGCATTAAGAGGTTTGCTTCCCTTTATTTTTTTGACAATCACGAAGCATTCTGATTTTATCCTAACATCTTCCGTAGGACTACAGGTATCTAACAATACTGAAAGACAAAATTACACGGAGGCCACATCCAGCAGCCATTGCAGCACATTCGCCCCAGATCGCCCTTTACGGGTTTGAAAAGACTGCATTTGGGTGACCAGTTTTGTCCCTTCTTGATAAAGAACTTGGCCATCGGAAGCGCTCTGGGACTTTTCCACCAGCGCTAACCCTAACGATTCAAAGTAGTAAGCCAGTTGTTTCGGCAATTGGTGACTCCACAGGCGTTGCTCACGGATCTGGAATTCCAGCAGCATCTGCCCCTGGCCATGGACTAACCGATAGGCAGCAGGGGTTAACGACAGGTACCAGGGCGCAGAAAAGGCCACTTCACTCAACCGCTGCCAGTGGGTCAGCGCAGCAATCGTCTTTTGAGCCGCTTGCATCGGAATTTCCAGTTGCAATAATGGCGATCGCGTCTCTGCGGCAGACCACATGGCATCGGTGATGGCCAGCAGGTCAACGGTTTCGACCTGCCAAAGTTGCTTTTTGAAGCTGCCCGAATTCACGCAGTGGGGAAAATCAACGCGCTGCTGGCGTTGAGGTTGGTACGTCTCGGGATGCAGAATTTCATAGACCAGGGGCACCTGCAACCCCAATGCACTTTTATCTTGAAACTCATACTCCAAAGGTGGAGCCTCCAGCCGTAAAAGTCGAATCAGCTTGGACTGCTCCGGGTGCCGCAAAGAAGTCAACTTAAAAACTTCCCGTTCTGAGAAGGCCAGCCCCCCATTTTCGAGCAAGGTGTAACGATACTCATGGGAATCCTCTGTCTGAAATAACCGTCCTAAGCAACGAAATGCATTATCCCGGTAGCGCATCACATAAACATAGGTATAGCGCTTAGAAACACCTTTGTGATGGTAAGGAATCCGTTTAATTTCAAGCTTGGTCTTCCCAATCCGGGGAGCAGGAGCCTTAAACAATTCTCCCCGGCTTTTGCGTAACTCATATTCCGTCGTTATCGCGTACTTTAGGTCTTCAATATATTCCGACTTGGTTGAAAAAATTAAATGTTTGGCGATCTCAACTCGTTGCCGAGGTTCTAGCAGATTGAGAATTATTTTGACATGACTGGTTTCCAATCGTGACAGGGATTGCAGCACGGAGGTCACCTCCTCAGAGGAGAGCGATTGAAACGCTTGAATAAGGGAATTGAGATCCTGGGTGTCTGTCATTGCCAATGCCAAGTCGAGCCGTTGTCACAGATCCTTAAAAAAGTCTCCTTCTGGGTCTGAGGCGCTGCGCCTTCTCCCGGTGCATCAGGAGCGGCAACTGAGTTCCTGCTGCGGGATCACCCCAGCGATCGCGAATCATCGGAAACAGTGCTCCTATCCATCGCCTCAAGACATATTTTAGCTTTGCCTTTCCCCCCTGCGGCCCTCTCCTTTCTCGATAGCTGATCACCCGTCCGACAATCTTGCCCTCCAACCACTGGGGATAAGAATACCGCTCCAGCCGCCGCCCATCCTTAAGGTCGATCCACCCATGCCCCTTTAACCTGGGTCGAAAGGCTTCTTGCCGCACCTGATGCCAAAATTGAGCCGGATCAGACATTTGACTGGTCATAAACGACACTAATTCCGAATCATTTAAGCCTTCGATCGCCCTCTTAGACAACCGCCAAATCTTCAGGAATTTCTGATTGTAATGGGTGATTTTAGCCTCCACGTCGATCGCCAGAATACCATCTGCGGTCGATTCAATCAGCGTTTCTAGCAAAGAGTGGGAATGTTTTTGCTCGGCAAGCTGAGCTTGGAACGGACTCATGTCCCAAATCATACCCTCCAGTTGAAGCGACTCAGTTTGGGGATCTTTCAGGGGATGCCCTTGCTCAGCAACCCATCGGACTTCCCCAGCCTGGGTTAAAATCCGATACTCCAGTTGGTAAGGCTTCAGACGGGTAATCGCCTGCAGGAGGGTGACTTGTACCCTCACCTCATCTTCGGGATGGCAAAGCTGACTCAAGCCTTGTTTGCGGTCAAATGACTGGGGCGAATAACCAGAGAGGGGGGCGATCGCTGCTCCAATCCACTCCACCGTTCGCTGAGGATTGGTCGCACAGCGAAACAGGGCGATCGTCGGATGGTTGAGCAAGGAGTGCAGTTGCTGCTCCTGAGCCTGCCATCGCGCTTCTGCCGCCACCTGTTGGGTCGCATCTCGCAGCGTCAAGACGATGCCTGTACGCCCAGAAGCAGGCGATGGCAGCCGCCCCACCGCTTCAACCACCAGCGCGGCACCTGGACATTCAAATCGCAGGGGATGGGCGCTTCCTTCTGCCCAAAGGTCTAGCGCCTGCTGGAGTTTTGGCTGATCGGCAGGCGGTATAAACTCAGATAAATTGCGACCCAGCGCGTTCCAGAACACAAGTCCCAGCCCCTCCGGTTGGCAAGGCAAGATATCACCAATCACCCCCTTGGAACTGATCTGCATCGTGAGGGTGATGCTTGCATCGAGGATGCCTTCCAGTCGCCGATCGGGGTTGAGCAACTGGGCTTGAGCATACCGTCGGGCGGAGACATCGGACACAACTTCTCTGGTTTTGATCCATTGCCCCGTCTCACTGCCCATCCATCGTCCCTGGTGATGCAGCCAGCGCTGTGGGTCAGCCGCTGTCCGGCATTCAAAGGAGTAGTCTAAGCGAGGGGCAGTATCGGTCTGCGGATTGACCAGATTGGCGCGATCGCACTCATGCTGGACATAAGCGCGATCGGCTTCGTAGACCAGGTTTATAAATGCCTCAAAGGTGCCTGCAAACATGCCCACCTCCAGCCCATAAAGCTGTTCCAGGACAGGTGACCAGCGGATTGATGGATCAGCAGCAGAGCGAATCGAGTACCCGATGCCAGCCTGCTCCAAGACTTGCTGCATCTCCAATTCTTGAGAACGAGAAGAATCCATGCCAACGGAGGAAGTAAAAGGACAGTGGTAGAGCCGCCCTATCCATCCGTATTTCCTACAACATTAATGTGTATTCTATCACTTGTTCAAAGGATTGGTACGGAGAGGTCTTTAAGCTGACCAAGATGGGTCGTGCCAACTCCTGGTGGCTGCGAGAAGGAGACTGGAGGGCTTCATGGCAGAGTTGCCGAAGCATCACCATGAGACGTTCTGCAGGCACCAGCAGCAGAATCTGATGGTCTTTATAGGCATAGGTCAAAATCGGCTGGGATTGGCCCCAAGCACTGGCCCCAAGCACTGGCGCAGCCGCAGGTGCCAGATTAGGCTGGCGCCCATGGGACTTTCCGCTGCCGCCC
>JALOOP010000293.1 GCA_025454315.1 Oculatellaceae cyanobacterium Prado106 | reverse complement strand
CCCCCCTCTCTGCGTCTCTACGTCTCTGCGTTTAATTCCCCCATCCACAAAGCCACCCCCCTCAACTCTTAAGCAAACCGCTCCAAACAAATCTGCCGAAAATGATCCCCCCGCTGCTCAAAATTCTGATACTGGTCAAAACTCGCACAGGCCGGAGACAACAAAACCACCTTGGCACCCAACTGCGGCGCTAATTCTACGCTTCTAACCACCGCATTCTCCATCGTCTCCACCCGCTCAAACGCCGAGTACCCCACCTGATCTAACCGATCGCCAAACACCCCCGCCGCACTCCCAATCAACAGCACAAACGCCGCCTTCTCCCGAATCTTGTCCAACCAGGCTTGGTCTTCTCCTGCCTTCGCCTCACCCCCCGCAATCAAAATCGCCGGAGCCTCAACCGCCGACAGCCCCACCTCAGCCGCATCATAATTCGTGGCTTTGCTGTCATTAATAAAATCAACGCCCTTCCAGGTACAAATCAACTCCAATCGATGGGAGACTCCTGGAAAAGTGCTGACGGCCTGGGCGATCGCATCCTTCTCAATTCCCGCCAACTTCGCCGTCAAAATCGCCATCAGCAAATTTTGTTGATTGTGCGCCCCCACCATCCGCAGCGCCGAAACAGGCACAATCGGCTGGTTCTGAGCGATCGCCCACCCATCTTCCAAATAAGCCCCACAATCCGGATCGCCCAACAAATTTGCCTTACCCGTCACGCTCGTCCAATAGGCATCAGGCCAAGACGAGGCCGCCTGTCGCAGGTAGGGATCATCGCCGTTGAAGATTTGAAATTGGGACTGGGTTAGGAGTTGGGCTTTGATGCTGTAGTAGTTTTCTAGGGTTTTGTGGCGGCTGAGGTGGTCAGGGGTGAAGGTTGTCCAGAGGCCGATACGAGGGGCGATCGTGGCTGAGGCTTCGATTTGGTAACTGCTGAGTTCAGCGATAACCCAGTCGGGTTTATGGCTATCTAAGGCTAATTCACAGGCCGCATAGCCGATATTGCCACAGGCGGGTGCATATAGCCCTGCCGCCTGAAAAATCGCCGCAATCAGAGCCGTGGTCGTGGTTTTGCCGTTGGTTCCGGTGATGCCCACCCAGGGAAGTGACTGGAGCGATCGCCAAGCCAGTTCCATCTCGCCCAATGTCTCAATGCCCTGCTGCCGCGCCTGTACCAGGGCTGGCAAATCCCACGGTACGCCCGGACTGACTACAACCCGCTGCATGATCGCCGGGTTAGCTTCAAAGGAATGCCCCAGTTTTATGTCAATGCCCTCGGCGGTAAGCTCTTGCTGGAGGGACAGGAGAGCGGAGGAGGGAGTGCTGCGATCGCTCACCGTCACCTGCCATCCCTGACGTTTCAGCAGCTTGGCCGCTGCATTTCCCGATTTTCCTAGACCAATGACGTAGGCGTGAGACATACCCTTTAATCAACAGAAATAAATTGAATTCCCCTATCCTACTGGGTAACGCCGCTGTTTTATCCTTTCTATCACCAAATTATTTTTGCACTTTTACCATCATCTATTACGTGATCTGTAACTTGGTAATCCTCAAGGCCAGTGACGCGATATGGCTCTAACAAGGGCAATGGTGTAAATGCTGCGAATCAATCAGCTAGAGGATACGCTCTAAGGATTGAACCGATCGCCCCAATTACTCCGTAGTAAATGCATTCTCAATTCTACGGGGGAAACCTCCTTTAGACTCTATGAGCGAAAAGGGCGAACGGCAGGCACCTGGCCAAAAATCTTCATTCCGATGCTGTAATGGTTTATTGCCCCTTCATTTGCCGCTCATTGAGCCATCGCTGAAAGGATTTCTGACTTTCCCCTAAAGCCAGAATTGAGCTTTATCCTTATCTCTTTCAATATAGACATGGGGCGGTTCATCTCGATCGCCTATCAAGCCCCAATAAAGATTTCTTCTCGGTGAAAACGAAGAAAATCCGGATCAGGGTAAAACTTCTCTGGTAAACGTAGTGTACTGCCAGCGTAGGCAACAAAGTTCGTTTCTAGAGTTTCTTCAGGTAGAAATTCTTGCAGATAGCCGCTTAGAATTAATCTATGATTTTTATCAAATGTGATTAATCCTTGATCAAATGCAGCATCATGGGTACGCGCAAGACACAAGCCGTTATGTGGATTGAGACGATGCTCTGATTGTTTATGCCAGGGAATAATATGGCTTGCAATGAGAAGTTCTGGAATCGGATTTCCGGTAATACAACAGCGGTTACCATAGGATGACAGAATCATTTGTCGGAAGAAGTTCTGACCAATTCTAATTTTGGTTGTAACTTGAGCTTCTGTTTCATCTATCGTTCGGGTTGGAGGATGCCTAGTTGAGGCCAACTTAGATGTTTTGGGCTTTTGCTGAGTGATTAATGGATCGAGGGTAGAAGATTCAGAACCAACTAACTTGTGGAAATGCTCTTCACTTTCCATCCCTAGTTGTTCCCAGTTTGATGCAAATTCTTCCCAAATTTTTCGGTCGGCCTTACTTGCTCCACTTAGTCCTCGAATGCCACGCGCTTGCTGAATTGGATCAAGAGAGGCAAGATTGCTCAGTTTCATCGCTAGACTACTAGGCGTTCTACCCAGTTTTTCTGCGACTGCTATGACAATTGGTGTTCTATGATCAAGCTGACCAAATGGCAGCTTGCAATATAGATTCATTGCAATGATGAGTTCATCTCTTGTCCAAGGTTTTCTAAGATTCATGAATTACCGCGATGTCTTCTTTTATAGATAGTTTGTGTAGACAGTATGCAGAAATGCATCAGGTTTCTAACCGTTGTACAGGCATGTTCAATGTATCTCATGTTACTAGTGTTTTAACGAATCTATCTGCTGAAATCCCACTCAATTCTTCCTGTTGCTAAATCGAGAAATCAAACGAAACGCTATTTCTTGCCGACATCCGATCGCCCCTCCACTCCAAGCCCCAAACATTATCCGATCGCACCCCCCGATCGCCCAAGCAAAGATATTTTACAAGCAGTGGACAAATATCATATGATGCAGTTTTGGTTCAGTCGGCTGTGCTGGATGCCTTGTATTCTGTATCACTTCATCGATTCTAGAGAAGGAGTCCCTGTTGCTATGGTTGCTGCCAACCCCAACTCCAAAGACAACGCCGAACAGCTGAGATTGCAAGAAGCCAGAACCGGAGAGGTAGCCTGGAAGAAATGGGGGCCTTACCTCAGCGAACGCCAGTGGGGCACCGTGCGCGAAGATTACTCCCAGGATGGCAACGCCTGGGACTACTTTACTCACGATCAGTCGCGATCGCGCGCTTACCGTTGGGGTGAAGATGGTCTGGGTGGCATCACCGATGATAATAATTTATTGTGTTTTGCCCTCGCTCTGTGGAACGGTCAAGACTCGATTCTCAAAGAGCGATTGTTCGGGTTAACCAACAGTGAAGGGAATCATGGAGAGGATGTCAAAGAATATTACTTTTACATCGACAGTACACCGACTCACTCCTACCTCAAATATCTCTACAAATATCCCCAGGCCGCCTTTCCCTACGCAGATCTAATTGACACCAATCGCAACCGCAATCGGTATGAGTTGGAGTATGAACTGTTGGATACGGGGGTATTTGATGGCGATCGCTACTTTGATGTCTTCTTGGAATATGCCAAAGCCTCGGCCACGGATATTTTAATCAAAATTCGTGTGGTTAATCGGGGGGATGAATCAGCGAGTCTTGATGTCCTGCCGACGCTGTGGTTTCGCAATACCTGGTCTTGGACAGAGGGTGGCTCAAAGCCCGTTCTCCAAAAGTATGAAGGCATGGGATATAGCGTGGTTCATGCCTCTCCTTCGGATGGCCGGATGAACGCTAGCTTGAGTGAATATTATTTGTATTGCGATCGCGTCGTCCCCCTCCTCTTCACCGAGAACGAAACCAACAACTTGCGGATTTCTGGCACCGACAACAAAACGCCCTATGTCAAAGACGCTTTCCATCAGGCGGTCATTCATGGGGACGAATCAGCGGTCAACCCCCTGCAAGTTGGCACCAAAGTTGCACCGCACTACCAGCTTACCGTTGGCGCAGGCGAAACCCAGGAAATCCACCTGCGGCTGACCACCACGCCGCCCAACCAAATCGGTACCCCCTTTGGTGAAGGATTTGAGCAACTGTTTGCCACCCGCATCGAAGAAGCAAACGCCTTCTACAACACCGTCATTCCCGAAAAGGTCAAAGCCAGCCCAGATGCGGCCAATGTGATGCGGCAGGCGCTCTCGGGGATGCTGTGGTCAAAACAATATTTCTACTATGACCTGGAACAATGGCTGAAGGAACATGGTGTGGTGCCCTGGATGCCGCTGCGCGATCGCCGTCAGGTTCGCAACAGCGATTGGTATCACATGTACAACAATGATGTCATTTCCATGCCCGACAAATGGGAATATCCCTGGTATGCGGCCTGGGATTTGGCGTTCCATATGATTCCGTTGAGTCTCGTCGATCCAGACTTTGCCAAGCATCAACTGGAACTGATGCTGCGAGATGATTATTTGCACCCTAACGGACAAATTCCGGCCTATGAATGGAATTTTGGCGATGTGAATCCGCCCGTTCATGCCTGGGCAACTTGGGAAATTTACGTGATGGAGCGCGATCGCAACAACGGCAAAGGCGATATCAATTTTCTCAAGTATGCTTTCTCTAAGCTCTTGATTAACTTCACTTGGTGGGTCAATCGCAAAGACGAAGGCGGTAACAATATTTTTGAAGGTGGATTTCTGGGACTAGATAACATTGGTGTCTTCGATCGCAGTTCTCCCCTGCCCACGGGTGGACGGCTAGAACAGGCGGATGGTACGGCCTGGATGGTGTTTTTTAGTCAGCGGATGTTGCAGATTGCCGTTGAGTTGGCGCTGCATGATCCGCTCTACGAAGAACTCGCGATCAAATTCTTTGAACATACCCTGTGGATCGCAGGCGCGATGGATCGCATTGGCGATCACCAGGATGAACTCTGGGACGAAGCCGATGGATTCTTCTACGATGTGCTGCGTCTGCCCGATGGTTCAGCAACTCGGCTGAAGGTGCGATCGATGGTCGGTTTACTGCCCTTAATGGCTGTGACCATTTTTCCCCAGGAAGTCTTTGACAAATTGCCTAATTTCAGCGCCCGTGCCCACCTCTTTATGTCCCGTCACCCTGAACTGATTGGCAGCACCCATCTGCCGAATCAACCCGGACTAAACGGACGCTTCATGCTGTCGATCGTCAATGAGCAAAAACTGCGCCGCATTCTCTCTAGAATGCTCGACGAAACTGAGTTCCTCAGCGACTACGGCATTCGTGCCCTCTCGCGCTATCACCTGGATCATCCCTATCGCTTTTACCATGCCGGACAGGAGTACAAAGTCCAGTATGTTCCCGGTGATTCCACTTCGGGCATGTTTGGCGGCAACTCCAACTGGCGCGGCCCGGTCTGGATGCCTGTGAACCTGCTGCTGATTCGGGCGCTGATGTTCCTCTACGCCTATCACGGCGATAATTTCAAGGTCGAATGTCCCACCGGATCAGGCCAGCACAAAACCTTGTTTGAAGTGGCGATCGAATTGTGCGATCGCCTCACTGGAATTTTCCTGCGCGATGAATCAGGCAAGCGTCCGGTTTATGGCGCGTCTGAAAAGTTTCAAACTGACCCCCATTGGCAAGACCTGATTCTGTTCTACGAATATTTCCACGGCGACAATGGGGCAGGCATTGGAGCGAGTCACCAAACGGGTTGGACGGGCTGTGTTGCTCGTCTGATGCAGGTTAGCGGCACGTTTACCCCAGCCATGTTCCAAGATAAAACGCTGGAGTCGATTCCTGAAGAACCGATCGGGTGATGGGGGGATGGGGAGATGGGGAGGTGGGGATGGTGCTGATCTTGGCTGATGCTGCGCCTTGATTTGTGCTACATCGAAGGAAATCCTGGAAACGCGCCATGAATCCTCCCAATCCGCCCCCCAATATTCAGGCCGAACTCGCTCGGGAGCGCAACCGTGCTGCTGCCGAACGCACGCTGATGGCCTGGATTCGCACTAGCCTCTCGTTGATTGGCTTTGGCTTTGGCATCGATCGCATTGTTTCCGCGATCCGAGGCTTTCACCAAGCTACTGAAATCAGTCCCGTTCAGCTATCCCGCATCTTGGGGTTGGCCTACATTTCTCTGGGGGTCTATGCCCTGATTGTGGCATCCCTAGAGCATTATCAGGAACTCCGTCGAATTCAACAGCAGGGCGACTATTTTTATCGGCCTCGGCGATCGCTCAGTTTAACAGTGGCGATCGCTCTCATCAGCATTGGAATTTTTGCATTCATCGGCATTCTCATTCGCGCTTTTGCATAATTCCATTTGCGTTATTTCATTGAATCATTCCCTTCGTCATTCCTCCGTAACCTGGTCATGCAAAGATCCACCAGTGATGTCACCGAACTTGCCAAGGAGCGCAATCGACAAGCCGCTGAACGCACGGTTGCCAGTTGGATTGGCAGTTCTCTTTTGCTCATCGGCTTTGGCATCTCCTTCGAGGAAATTTCGGCGGCACTGATGCAAGCTTTTCCCAAAAATAGTTCACAGTTTAATACTCAACTGGGTTCTCTGGTGGGGTTGGGGGCGATCGCTTTTGGTATTCTCTTGTTGGTTCCGGTGGCGATCGCTCACTTCATTGAACTCAAAGCCCTAGAACAGGAAAATTATCTTGTCCGTTCCCCTCGCTCACTCTATCTCTTTGTCGCAGTCGGAAGCGTCATTTTATTTGGGATAGTCGTGCTGGTGACTGTTATTTTCATTGTCTCTCAACGCTGATAAATAATGAGGGAATCATCTACTCATTATCACTGCCCACGCCCAATCCTAATTAACCGCAGAGACGCAGAGACGCAGAGGTGGGGAAAATGAGATGGGGAATGAGATATAGGCGAGCGTGGTATCTGGGCGGAAACTGGAGTTAAGTTTTGGCGGGCGATCGCTCTCTAATTCAACATCACAACCTCAGAATTTATTACATTTATCTCTCGAAGCGGGATCGCAACGAGTTAAATCGTTCTGTTTGGTAAGATGGGGGGACGACATGCCTCCGCCATCCTTCGCTGCTGCACCTATGACCCCCGAGCAACTTGCGACTCTAAAGCCTCTTTGCCGTGATGAAGCCGCCTTTCAGCAGATGCAACACCTGCTGAACCAAATGCTGAATCATGAAATTCAGCCCTTGGAACAGGAAATTGATCGCGCCCATTTTGCGATCGCCCAGCAGCAAACCTTGTTTCGGGTGATTACCCGGCTCAGACAATCCATTGACCTGCCGACGCTTTTCCAGGCGACTGCCACCGAAGTTCGGCAACTGCTCCAGGCCGATCGCGTGGGAATGTTTCGCTTCTACCCGGACTCTGGCTTTGATGATGGTGAGTTTGTGTCGGAGGATGTGGATGAGCGGTTTAATTCGGCGATCGCTCAAAAAGTTCACGACCATTGTTTCGGCGATCAGTTTGCAGTTCACTACGAACAAGGCCAAGTGCAGGCCGTGGCGGACATCTACGCGGCGGGACTTAGCGATTGTCACATTCAAATTTTGTCCCAGTTTCAAGTCAGAGCCAATCTCGTCGTGCCCTTGCTGCAAGGTCAGCATCTCTGGGGCTTGCTCTGTATTCACCAATGTGCAGCTCCGCGTGAGTGGCAGCCCATCGAAATCGAATTCGTCAACCAAATCGCCAATCACCTGGGCGTTGCGCTCCAACATGCCGAACTCTTGGCCGAACTGCGCGAAGAAATTGTCGAACGACAGCAGGCTGAACAGCGCATTCAGGAACTCAATCAAGGTCTGCGGCAAACCATTATCGAACTGAGAGCCGTCAACAGAGAACTAGAAGCCTTTAGCTATTCGGTTTCCCATGATCTGCGCGCGCCCTTGCGGAGTATTGACGGCTTTAGTCAGGCCCTCTTGGAGGATTGCCAAGAGCAACTGGATACCCTGGGTCAAGACTACCTGCGCCGGATTCGAGCCGCCAGTCAGCGTATGGGGCACCTGATTGATGATCTGCTGACCCTCTCCCGCGTCACTCGCAGCGACATGAACCGTGAGACGGTGGATTTGAGTCGGTTAGCGAGCCAAATTTGTACTGAGTTACAAATGCGACAACCCGATCGCCCAGTTGAGTTTGAGGTTCAGCCAGGATTGGTGGTGGAGGGCGATCGCAACCTCCTTCAAGTCGTGTTAGAAAATCTCCTCAATAACGCCTGGAAATTTACGAGTCACCACACTCAGGCTAAGATTCAATTTGGGAAGGTAGAAGACTCTCCCATTCCCGTTTACTATGTCCGAGATGATGGTGCAGGTTTTGATATGGCCTATAGTGACAAATTATTTAGTCCCTTCCAGCGTTTGCACAGCATGACCGACTTCCCTGGCAACGGCATCGGTTTGGCCACCGTGCAGCGCATTGTCCGACGGCACGGCGGACGAGCTTGGGCCGAAGGCGCAATCGAACAAGGCGCAACCTTTTATTTCACCCTACAAGATGAGGAGATCCATCCATGACGCTGGGAACGGTTCGAGACAAAGCCATTCTACTCGTGGAGGATAACCCCGATGACGAAGCCCTCGCCATCCGCGCCCTCAAGCGTAACCATATTAGCAACGAAATTATCGTCGCCCATGACGGGGTCGAAGCCCTCGACTATCTCTTTGGCACCGGAATGTACGCCGATCGCGACATCAACCTCAAACCCGCCGTTGTCCTCCTCGATCTCAAACTCCCCCGCATCGATGGCCTAGAAGTTCTGCGTCGGCTCCGAGAAGACGATCGCACTCGCCTCCTCCCCGTCGTCGTCCTCACCACCTCCAGCGAAGAGCAAGACATGCTCGAAAGCTACAGCCGAGGCTGCAACAGCTACATCCGCAAACCCGTCGATTTTATCCAATTCACCGAAGCCATTCGTCAGTTAGGCATGTATTGGCTGCTGATGAACCAGCCGCCGCCGGTTTAGAGAGTAGATCCCGGATGCCGAAAAAACAGTCTGCGTTTTTTTCACAACTGGCTAGAGCGCTCTTAGATGCTTGGTTTCAGCCTTTTCGAGTTGAGCTTGTGAGAAATCCGGGTAGATGGGTGGATGGGTGGATGGGTGGATGGGTGAATAGGGGCGGATTTATCTTTTTTCAGCGAAACTTTCTTTTTTTTGACCTTTCTTTTCTCTTTTTTGCCTTTTATTTTGTGAGTAGAACGATCAAGCTGGATTTGATCTAAATTGTTTAGGCCAGTTCCTTGTTGCATCTTTGAGAGAGATATAGCCCCTAAGCAAGCGCAGGAACAGGAGATTGGATTGTCAATTTTGTTCTAGCAATACCGATGGGTGGCCTTGTGGTTTAGAGATTTGTTTTGTTTAAAAGCGCAAAGATTGGTCACAACAGAATGAAATGATATTTAAGATAAAGGTTGCCTCTAAAGAACGATTAAATCTACCAAAATGTAATCCCTGTGCTTAGAAAAGTTCTACCCATCCACCCATCCACCCATCCACCTCCCCCCATGCCCCCCCGCCTGCAAGTTCTGATTGTTGAAGATTCAGAGGACGATATGCTCCTGGTTGTTCGGGAGATTCGTCGGGGTGGTTATGAGGTGGAGTTTGAGCGGGTCGATACGCCTGTGACCATGCAGGCGGCGCTCGATCGCCAGTCCTGGGATGTGGTGATTGCGGATTACACCTTGCCTGCTTTTAGTGCGCCAGCGGCACTGCAACTGCTTCAGCAGCAGCGGCGCGATTTGCCGTTCATCATTGTGTCGGGGACGATTGGGGAGGAGACGGCGGTCGCGGCGATGAAGGCGGGGGCGCATGATTATTTGACCAAGGGAAATTTGGCGCGGTTGGTTCCGGCGATCGAACGGGAAATGCGCGAGGCCGAAGAACGCCGCAAGCGTAACCAGGCTGAACAAGCCCTGCGCGAGAGTGAAGAAAGATTTCGGCAACTGGCTGAAAATATCCCTGAGAGCGTCTTTTGGATGGCTGACCCGATCGCCCGTCAGTTTCTCTATGTCAGCCCTGCCTATGAGCGAATTTGGGGACGCTCCGCCGAAAATTCCATGACTAGCTTCCAGGACTGGCTCGAAGCAATTCACGAAGAAGACCGCCAGCAGGTTCAAACGGCCTTCTTTGAACAAGGACTACGCGGCACCTACGATCGGGAATACCGCGTCATTCGTCCGGATGGATCGTTGTGCTGGATTCGCGATCGCGGTTTTCCCATTCGCGACCACGCAGGCATCCCATACCGGGTCGTGGGCATTGCCGAAGACATGACCGATCGCAAACTCGTCGAAGCCGCCCTCCGCCGTGCCCAACGCTTGGAAAGTCTGGGCACACTGGCCAGCGGCATTGCCCATGATTTCAACAATCTCCTCACCCCCATCCTGGCCGCTACCCAGCTCCTGCCGCTGAAACTGCCGCCCCTCGACCCCCGCACCCAAAACCTGTTCAAGCTAATCGAGGACAGTGCCAAACGTGGAGCCGATTTGGTCAAGCAAATCCTCGCCTTTGCCAAGGGCATGGAAGGCAAGCGCGTCCCCCTGGAAATCCGTCATGTCCTCCTGGAAGTGATGCATGTGGCTCGCCAAACCTTCCCAAAAAACATCGAAATCATCGCCGATATTCCCAGCCAGGGACTCTGGCCGATCACCGCCGATGCCACCCAGTTGCATCAGGTGTTCATGAATCTCTATGTCAATGCCCGTGATGCCATGCCCAACGGCGGCAAACTGAGCCTCTCGGTCAGCAATGTCCAAGTCGATGAATCCTGCACCCGCCTCAACTTAGAAGCCCAGGTGGGAGCCTACGTGGTCATCACGGTCACCGATACGGGAACGGGCATTCCCCCAGAATTTCTCGATCGCATTTTTGACCCGTTCTTCACCACCAAAGAAGTCGGCAAAGGCACCGGACTCGGCCTTTCCACCGCCCTCGGCATTGTCAAAAGTCACGGTGGCTTCATCAAAGTAGCCAGTGAGGTTGGCCAAGGCACCGAGTTCAAGGTCTTTCTGCCCGCTGTTGAAACGCTGGCGATCGCCCCTATCCCAGAACGTCCGCCGCTCACAGGCCAAGGCGAATGGATCTTAGTCGTCGATGACGAAGCCCTGATTCAACAAGTCGCCCAAACCTCCCTAGAAGAACATCAATACCAGGTTTTAGTCGCCAATGATGGAGTAGAAGCGATCGCCCTCTACGCCGAACATAAACAACAAATTCAGCTTGTCCTGATGGATATGATGATGCCAGGAATGGATGGATTAACAACAATTCGCACGCTCCGCAGAATGAATCCGGATGTGCGTGTGGTGATGATGAGTGGATTGTCCTCGAATGGTCAGTTGGCGGCGATCGCCGAGATTGGCGTGAAAGCCTTTTTACCCAAACCCTACACGGTCAAGGAACTGCTGAGTACTGTTCAGAATGTTCTGAACACTGAGCCTATCCAAGACCGTTAAGGGATTGCATTTGTGAATCAGTTCCCCAAACCCGCCCTCATTCCTTCCACAAACCAGTACATGGGAGTAAACGGTGACAATACCCGATACACTTGTGACAATACTGGGCGTAAGCTGTGGATGTAGGAATTCGAACCTATCCGCACTGCCCCAGTGCGACCAAAGAGTCGGTTTTCAACCGATTTCCAACTTGTCCAGTTGGCGGATTTGTACTCGCTTTTGCTGATGGAATTACCAACTGATTCTCAAACAGATTACTCGGGATTGGTGATTAATGGGAAGAATTTGTGTGTCGCAGCCACTACATACAAATCCTTCCCTTGTTTATTCATCCTCGATCAGATCCGTCGCCCAGTTCATGGCCTGAATCTGAGCATCCAGTTCCCGGTAATCTCTGGCCATCCGATCGACCTGTTGCTGCAATTCAGCGACATCAACGGTGCTGACCAACCGGAGTTCCGATCGCATATACCGATCTTGCCGCATGGCTGCCGCGTTGATCAGGCTGTCGTAGGCCGATCGTCTCAGCCGCAGGACATCGCGCTCGGCCAAGGCATTGGCCAAGGGCGCATTTTGGAAAAGGGTGGTGGAGTTGGTGCGATTGATACGCTGGATCAGACGGGTGAGTTCAGTGGCGATCGCCTCCAACTCGGTCAAAAGCTCCTGTGGTAGTTCAGGCGGCTGTTCTCCTTCCTGAACTTGGGCACTACGGATCAGTCGTTGCTGAAGTTGAGCCATCCGCTTCTGGTAGTCGGCACGCAAGATTAGAGCTTCTGCTAGCTTCATGGGCTTTACCTCCGATTTGATTTGGGGTGACTGACGAGAGTTCAACTCGCTAACACTGGTGTCACAGACCAGCCCCTCCAGCCCTTCGGGTTCAGTCACAGTGGATCTAATCGGATTTGAACCGACATCTTTCTGCTTGCAAGGCAGATGCTTTCCCAGTTAAGCTACAGACCCAGGTTTGATCTTGATTTATGAACGATTTGGCAGGAGTGGCAGGACTCAAACCTACACAGGCCGATTTAGAAGATCGGTGCTCTATTCTGTTGAGCTACACTCCCAGGATTGGTAGCCCTGGCAGGATTTGAACCCGCAACCC
>JALOOP010000292.1 GCA_025454315.1 Oculatellaceae cyanobacterium Prado106 | reverse complement strand
ATCACGGCCTGGGTCACCGATTCGCCGAGATAAAGCTCTGCATCCTGCTTCAGTTTTTGCAGGATCATCGCTGAAACTTCTTGAGGTGTATACGCTCGACCTCGGATCTGAACATCAACTGTGTCGTCTTTCCCTTTAACAGAGGTATAGGGGACTCGACCGCGCTCTTGCTCGGTGTCGTTCCAACGGCGACCAATAAATCGTTTGATGCTGAAGACCGTATTTTCGGCGTTGGTGACCGCCTGCCGTTTGGCAAGTTGTCCAACCAAGCGTTCGCCGGTTTTCCCAAATCCAACGATGCTGGGCGTGGTGCGCCCGCCTTCGGAGTTGGTAATTACTACGGGCTTGCCGCCTTCGAGGACGGCGACACAACTGTTGGTGGTGCCCAGGTCAATGCCAATGACTTTTCCCATAATTTGCGATCTTGTACGTGTTTGGGTGAATGAGCGCACAATTGCGGAGATCGCGAGTTGAGCGGCTGTTTCCCTCTTCGGAAGTATTCCGCAATTACCAGGGAATATGATCAATTGCACCCAAAAATATTTGCAACGTTTATGTGGATGTTGGGCAAATGTGAAGAACTGGGAGGGGGCGGGGAGTGGGGAGTGGGGCGTGGGGAGTAGGGGTATTCATCGAGAGGATGGATGAGTTTTCGATGAATAGAAAGAAAGGGGAGTAGGGAGTGGGGAGTGGGGAGTGGGGGATTCATCGAGAGGATGGGTGAGTTTTCGATGGATGGGATGGGGAATTTATTCTTCAGCGCGTAGATTTAGAACTGGGGATTGAACAACCCTGTAGTCTTGGATAAATACACAAAGAAGACACAAGAAAGGAAAAATCCTCTGCGTCTTTGATCTCTGCGGTTTAGTTCCGAAATCTAGCTTTTCCCCGGTACTCCCCGGCGATTCCCTAAGCCTCAGTGGAGCTTTCGGAGGATGAGTCTTCAGCGTCCTCGGGGGCAGCAGCGACTTTGACCAGGGCATGGCGGAGAACGCGATCGCCCAAGGTATAGCCTCTGACTAGTTCTTCCATGACGACACCTTCGGCGAATTCGGAGGTGGGTTCGCGCATGACCGCTTCGTGGAGGTTGGGGTCAAATTCCTGGCCTTCGGCGCGCATGGGAGAGACACCAATGCGCTTGAGGGAGTCTACCAACTGTTTGTAGATGCCCTGGTAGCTCTTGTGGATGTTCATTTCGGCATCGGATTGGGGCTTGATCTGCGATCGCGCCCGCTCGAAATTATCCACGACGGACAGGAGTTCGCCGATGGTGGTGCATTTAACCTGAACTTCGGTTTCTTCTTTTTCTTTTTGGGTGCGTCGCCGATAGTTGTCAAAGTCGGCGGCGAGGCGTTTGTACTGGTTGCTCAAGTCTTCGGCTTGGTTGGATTTTTCTTCGACCTGAGCCTTTAGCGCTTCTACGGTTTGAGTGAGTTCCTTGATTTCGGCTGAGCTAGCTTGACCATCTGTTGATGCAGCGGAATCGGGGTTCAGGTCAAACGGCTCCCCCTCGGGATCGAGGGTGAACTCTTCTTCGGTTCCTTCAGGCGCGACGACTTCCGCTGCGACGGGAGTGGCTTGAGGGTCGAGGTTTTCGGTTTGTAGATTTGCTTCAGCTGACATTGGCTCTTTTTCCACCTGTTCTAGATTCTTTGAGATTGCAGCCTCTGATTCTGGGTTATTAAGCTGATTCTCTTGGTTCATACCCATTCTGCACCAATTTCAAACTATCCCGATCAGACAGAGGTGGCGATACCTGCACCTGGGAGGGTAAGGCTGTTGGTGAGACTGATGATTAAGTCAACTTTGATTGTAACGACTAAGGTTACAAACATCCTATTCTTTGGGGGGGGAATCTTGATTTTTGCGGTGGGAGGGTGGGGTGGGGTGGAAACGCAGAGAAGCAGAGGGGCGGAGGGCGCAGAGAGGGGAGCCGCAGAGGAGGAAAGGGGGGGCGGAGATCTGGTAAACTTCGCTCATTCTTAGGTGTCTGTGGCTTTTGTGTCTGGGGATGGCGATCGCAGTTTTTTCGTGGGTGACTTGGAATCCGTTATGGTTTGGAATCTGTTGTTGGTGTCTACGCCTGTGGGAGCTTTGGGCAGTGGGTTGGGCGGTGGGGTCGAGCTAACTTTGCAGAACATTGCTCAGGAGTTGAGGCGAAGGGGGCATTTGCTGACGATTTTGGCTCCCGACGGATCAGCTTTGCCGGGGTTGGCGATCGCCAGTGTTCCTGGGAAACTGCAAATCACCGCTCAGAGTCAGGGGCGGGAAACTGGGGTGACGATGCCAGATGACTCGGTTCTTGCAAATCTTTGGGAGCAGACTTATCAGAGGCAGCGGGATTATGACGTGATCATCAATTTTGCCTATGATTGGTTGCCGTTTTATTTAACTCCTTTTTTTCATCGTCCGATCGCCCATTTGGTCAGCATGGGTTCGTTGACTCTGGCGATGGATCAGGTAATTGAACGGACGTTGAACAAATTTCCGGGGACGATCGGGGTTCATAGTCGGGCACAGGCAGACACATTTGACTTTGGCGATCGCTGTCGTTGTCTAGGAAATGGCTTGGAGCTAGCTCAATATCAGTTTTGGGCTGAGCCGGAGTCTGTTTTGGGATGGGTGGGGCGGATTGCGCCGGAGAAGGGCTTGGAAGATGCGATCGCCGCTGCTCAAACCGCAGGGATGCCGCTGAAAATCTGGGGTGCGATGGCTGAGCCGGATTATTGGCAGAGAATGCTGGATAGCTATCCCAAAGCAACGTTTTGCTATGAAGGGTTCCTGCCAACGGCGGAGCTTCAGCAGGGACTGGGGCGATGTCAGGGATTGTTGATGACACCCAAATGGGTGGAAGCCTTTGGCAATGTGGCGATCGAAGCTTTGGCCTGTGGGGTTCCGGTGATTGCCTATCGGCGGGGAGGGCCGATGGAGATTGTCACGGATGGGCAGACGGGATGGCTGGTGGAGCCGGATGATGTGGAGGGGTTGGTGAGGGCGATCGCACAACTGCAGCAGATTGATCGTCGGGCTTGTCGTCAGCGGGCGGAGGCAGAGTACTCGATGCAGGCAATGGGCGATCGGATAGAAGCCTGGTTGCGGGATATTTTGGCGCAGGTTGGCGATCGAGCATCCGCGATATAAATCGAGCATCAACGATATAACCAGATCGGTATAAACAGACTTATAAACACACTATTTACAAAGGAATTCAAGACTAAATATGGATGAGTTGCTCTCTACGCCTCAGCGATCTCAGGCGGATACCTTGTTTCAAGCCCTAGGTTTGCCGACTGGGTTTGCGACTTGCCAACCTCCTGAGCCATTGCAACCGGGGGATTTGCTGCGGGTTGTGTCTCCAAGTGGGGCGCTGCGGGAGATGGAGGCGTTTTGGCAGGGGGTGGAGATTTGGCGATCGCGCGGGTACCGGGTGGAATGCTGTGAGGGCTTTGACCAGCGCTGGGGCTATTTGGCGGGGGAGGATGGGGGGCGGCGATCGCAACTCCAGGCGGCGATCGATGATCCGGAGTGTCGGGGCATTTTGTGCGCGCGCGGGGGCTATGGCGGGGCGCGGGTGCTGGAGGACTGGCAGTGGCAGATGTTGGAACCGAAGTGGTTGATTGGTTTTTCGGATATTACGAGTTTGCTATGGGGCTTGAGTTTGGAGGGCATCTCCGGTGTACATGGTCCATTGCTCACTACTTTGTCACGAGAGCCAGAATGGTCGGTGCAGCGGTTGTTTGATTGGGTGGAGGGGCGATCGCTGCTTCCCATCAAGGGTGAAGGCTGGGGCGGAGGACAGGCAGAGGGAATTTTGCTACCTGCCAATCTCACGGTGGCCACCCATCTGCTGGGGACTCCAGCTCAAGCTGCTTTGGATGGGGTGATTTTGGCGTTTGAGGATGTGACGGAAGCGCCTTATCGGATTGATCGGATGTTGACCCAGTGGCGGATGAGCGGGGCGCTACAAAAGGTGAGGGGCATTGCTTTGGGGCGGTTTAGCCAGTGTGAGCCACCGCCGAATGTCCCCAGTTTTACGGTAGATGAAGTGTTGCGCGATCGCCTCTCGGATCTAGGGATTCCGGTGGTTTCCGGGCTGCCGTTTGGTCATGATGGAGAAAATGCGGCGTTGCCCGTTGGCGTTTTGGCTCATCTGGATGGTGATGGGGGCGTGTTGAGCGTTGGCGTTGCTTGATATGCTGGAAGACTGGAGTCGTTTATTACCCGTCTCGGATTCACTATGCCTGTTTTGACCCGTTCTTCCTTGTCGCAAGCTTTTCCCCTGACCGCTGTGGTGGGTCAGTCTGCGATCAAATTGGCGCTGCTGCTGGCTGCTGTTGACCCCGGTTTGGGAGGGGTTGTCATTGCTGGACGGCGGGGCACCGCAAAATCGGTGATGGCGCGGGCGATTCATGCCCTGCTGCCGCCGATTGAGGTCGTCAAAGGCTCCTACTGTAACTGTGACCCAGAGCAACCCCAGGACTGGGACGACGAAACAACGGCGAGAGCCGCCGCCAGTGCTGAACCGCTGCCGAGCGAGATTGTCCCATCTCCATTTATCCAGATTCCGCTGGGGGTGACGGAAGATCGACTTCTGGGTTCGGTGGATGTGGCGCAGTCGATTCAGCGGGGCGAAACGATCTTTCAACCGGGTTTGCTGGCGGAAGCCAATCGGGGCGTTTTGTATGTCGATGAGATTAATCTACTCGACGATCAGATTGCCAATCTGTTGTTGGGCTCGCTGACGGAAGGGCGCAACCAGATTGAGCGGGAAGGCATGAGCTATCAGCATCCCTGTAAGCCGCTGTTGATTGCCACCTATAACCCGGAAGAAGGGGAGTTGCGGGAGCATTTGCTGGATCGAATTGCGATCGCCCTCTCTGCGGATGGAGTCCTGGGTTTAGACGAACGGGTAGAAGCCGTCAATCAGGCGACGGAATATGCGGAATCGGCTCAGTCCTTCCTGGCACAATATGCCGAAGAAATTGACGGCCTCAAAACCCAGATTATTCTGGCGCGCGAATGGCTGAAAGATGTTGAGATCTCGACGGAGCAGATCGCTTACCTGGTCAACGAAGCGATTCGAGGCGGGGTACAGGGGCACCGAGCAGAGTTATTTGCGGTGCGGGTGGCCAAGGCTCATGCTGCGTTGGATGGCCGTTCCCAGGTTTCGGCGGAAGATCTGCGGCAGGCGGTGCAACTGGTGATTGTGCCGCGATCGACCATTATCCAAACGCCCCCGGACGAGGCTCCGCCGCCACCCCCGCCGCCACCCCCGCCACCGCAAAACCAGGAGGAACCCCCAGAACCCGATGAACCGGACGAGGAGGATTCTGAAGAGGAAGAGGATGAAAATCAGGAACAAGAGCCACCGAGCGTTCCAGAGGAATTCATTTTTGATCCAGAAGGGGTGATTCTTGATCCAACTGTGCTGTACTTTGCCCAGATGTCTCAGCGGCGGGGCAAGTCGGGAGCCAACAGCATTATTTTCTCGGAGGATCGGGGGCGCTACATCAAACCCATGCTGCCCAGAGGCGGCAAGGTGCGGCGGATTGCGGTGGATGCGACACTGCGGAGTGCTGCACCTTATCAGAAGGCTCGGCGGAATCGCTATGACCAGGCTCAAGGACAGGAGAAGGCTGCGACTCCTCGTAAGAAGGTCTTTGTCGATCAGAGCGATATTCGGGCGAAGCGGTTGGCGCGCAAGGCGGGTTCCCTGATTATCTTTGTGGTGGACGCTTCTGGATCAATGGCACTCAACCGGATGCAGTCGGCGAAAGGGGCAGTGATGCGCTTGTTGACGGAAGCCTATCAGAATCGGGATGAGGTGGCGCTGATTCCCTTTCGGGGAGAGCAGGCAGAAGTGTTGCTGCCGCCGACCCGATCGATCGCCTCTGCCCGCAGAAGATTGGAGCGGATGCCCTGTGGCGGGGGTTCCCCGTTGGCGCATGGATTGACCCAGGCGGTACGAGTGGGCACCAATGCCCAGAAATCGGGTGATATTGGCCAGGTGGTGATTGTGGCGATTACCGATGGTCGGGGGAATATTCCTTTGTCGCGATCGCTCGGTGAACCCATCCAGGACGGCGAAAAGCCTGATATCAAGGCCGAACTGCTGGACATTGCGCGCAAGATTTGCGCCTTGGGGATTCAGCTTTTGGTGATTGATACAGAGAATAAGTTTGTCTCGACGGGGTTTGCCAAGGAACTGGCCAAGAATGCAGGAGGCAAATATTACCATCTGCCGAAAGCGAATGACCAGGCGATCGCCGCCATGACCCGAGGCGCACTGCGCGATATCTCCCGTTAAGTTCTCGATGTTCACCGATTCAAGAAAGACGGAATGAGAAAGCGAAGAGGGGTTTTGCGTCTTGGCGCAAAACCCCTCTTCTGCTTAGTGATAATGGCGATTCAATACTGATTTGGGTTAGTTCAATACTGAAGAATGAAATTTCTTAGGACGGAAAGAATAATCTTAAGGGTCTGTTTGCAGGGTTTGGAGTTGGAGGAACGTGACCATTTGTTCCAAACCGCGCTGAATGCGACGAGTGACGGTCATAGGGCTGACGCCGATGCGTTCAGCGGCTTCTTTGCGGGAGAGGTCATTGAAGAAGACAAATTCGATCGCCGCTCTGGTTTTTTCCTCCAGTTGCCCCAAGGCGTGCAGCAATTGCTGACGGTCTTCTTCTAAACGTTGGAGGGTTTGATAGTGAGCGTCGGGGAGGGTTTCGCCGAGGGTGATCGAGGAGTCGATTTGCTGGGAAACGGTGGCATCGAGGCTAAGAGGCAGACGATTTTTGACCGCCATCTTAATTTCGCGCCATTCTTGGATGCAGATGCCCAGCTTTTCGGCAATTTCGGTATCCACGGGTTGGCGACCCAGGTCTTTGGCGAGGGCGACGCGGGCTTTTTGACCTTCTTTTTGCAGGTCTTGCCAGCGACGGGGGACTTTGACCGAACTGCTGCGATCGCGCAGGAAGTGCAGCATTTCGCCGCGAATATAGGGCACGGCAAAGGAGCTAAAGGCGCAACCCTGAGCGGGGTTGAACCGTTCGATTGCCCGAATCAGGCCGAGATATCCAATTTGTTCTAAATCCTCGTAGGGTTCAGCACATTGATGGCTAACGCGATGAGCAATCTTACGAACTAATCCAGCATTTAAACGAACGAGTTTATTCCGAAGAGCAACCGAAGGGTTCTGCTGATAAGCCATCAGCAGTTCCATACTACGGGAGCGGAGAGAAGATTGAGCAGCTATCATTTTAAGAAACCACCTTGCGTCTGATCGATAACCATGCGTCTGATTTAGGCTTATTGTCTGAATTTGAGGGCTGGCAAACCATCGTTATTCCACGGGAATGAAAGTGAGTCTCCGTAGGGGTATCAGCACAAACACCGACCTACGGAGATCAACTGAGGCGGATGGTCAAACGATCATCGACAAGTGGTCTAATCTGGGATATAGGGACGCCTGTTACGGTAGTCTGGAAATGAGATTTAGAATGTTTGATTTTTTAAGAAGGGTTTATGAACGATCGTTTACTTCCCGTGGTTTACCTTGGCACTCTGGTGGTGCTGCTTGCCGGGGCGGGCTGGTTTCTGTTTCGCCAGGTTTTGAAGACTCGCCGAGTGGAGACGACCCTGGCGCGATTGCAGACCAAGCTGACCAAGGAAAAAGGTACGGCCAAGGAATATTATGAATTGGGCAGTATTTTGTTGGACAAGCGCCTCTACAGTCAGGCGATCGCTCAGTTCCAGAAGGCGCTCAAGTCCAAGGATTTAGAAGGAGCCGAAAACACCGCCATTATTTACAATGCAATGGGGTTTGCCTATGCGGCTCAGGAGCAGTTTGATTTGGCGATTCGGCAGTATAAAGAGGCGCTGCAACTGCAACCGGAGTATCCAACGGCGCTCAATAATATGGGTTTTGCCTATGAGAAGAAGCAGTTGACGGCACAAGCCTTGGAAGCTTATGAGGGGTCGTTGAAGATTGACCCTAGAAATTCGACGGCGAAACGTCGTGCTGATTCGCTGAGGAAGCGGCTGGTTCCTTCTTCTTAAGGGTTTGGGTTGATGGTTATGGGATGAAAAAATTGAGCGGTGGGGTGGAGCTTTTGAGGCTGCACGTCACCGCTTAGTTTTTTAGATTGGAGAAGGAAATAAGTGAAGGTTTGAATTTAAACCGCAGAGACGCAGAGACGCAGAGAGAAATCTATTCTTGGAGAATTTTGGGCGATCGCATCTTCAGTCCTTTTTTGATTGCTGCCAGTGGTTTAGTTCTTCGGTGATGAAGTGGTTGACTAGGTCGCTGTAGAGGTTGGCGATCGCATCTCCATTCAAGCCTTCTTCTTCTGCCCAGGTGCGTCGTTGCTGGAGCATGGTTTGGAAGCGTTCAGGGGCTTTGACGCTGGTTTCGCTGGTTTTGAATTGGGCGGCGGCTTTGACGTAGGAGAGACGCTGACCGAGAAGGGCGATGACTTGGCGATCGAGGCGATCGATCTCGGCGCGGATATCCGCTATGTTTTCACATTGGTCTGGGGACTTCATGGTTAGGGAAGGGCGGAGCTAGCTTTCGGTTTGGATGGAGGGGCGGCACAGGACTGGAAAGTTCATGGAGTTGGCCACGAAGCAAAAGCGGTGGGCTTGTTCGTGTAATTGGGCGGCCTGATGTTTGTCGCTGTCGGGGGTAAGCTGATTGGCATCTAGATTGATAGCTTTTCCCTTATCGTGGCACGGTTTTAGAATCTGGTTTGTGCAAACTAAAAGTCGTTTAACTTAACAGTGACGATGGGGTGAAGCACGACTTCCGTGAAGCGGCCACCGCCCTCTTCGGTTTCTTGCAGGGTGCCGATGGCTTGGTCAATGTAGTGGGTGACGACGATCGCCGCTTCGGCACAGAGATGAAGGTACCAGAGCATGTGGCAGGCTGATAGGGAGGCGACTAGGAGTTCTTCGGGGTTGTATTGGGTTTTGGTGATTTGGTGCGATCGCTCATAAGCCCTGTAGTTTGCAGTGCCTTGCCCCTGATTTCCCGTCCATAGAACCTGAGTTTGATAACGATGGGTTTTGTCTCTCACCATAAACGTTTCCTGGTTTGCTCTGGTGGAGACTCATTGTATGCGACTTCTGCTAATTCTTAGGGATCAGAAGGCGAGAATCTGAGATTTTGAATTTAAACCGCAGAGACGCAGAGACGCGGAGGAATTCGTCTTCTTATGTATGCTCTGGTAGAAGAATTTCAGCTTGTGCGTGCTTAATCCTGAGTGAACTGACTAGATTACGGTTCTGTAGCAAGGATCAGAAGGGCGTTGAGAATAGCAGCGGCGACGGCTGAACCACCTTTTCGACCTTCTACCAAAATTTGGGGAATGGGAGTTTGGGCGAGGGTCGCTTTGGATTCTAGAACGGAGATGAAGCCGACTGGAGCGCCAATGATGAGGGTTGGATGAGGATCGGTTTGGGGATTCTGAACTTGGATCTGGTGACAGAGGGCGAGGAGGGCGGTGGGTGCGTTGCCGATCGCATAGATGGCCTGGGGGAAATCTGCCCAACAGCGAAGCATTCCGGTTTCGGTGCGGGTTTGGCCGGGTGCTGCTTGGGTGGCTTGTTCGACGGCGGAAATGATGGGGTTTTGGAAGGTTTTGGAGACGAGGGTGGTGATGCCCTGCTTGACCATGGTGACATCGGTGACGATGGGGGTGGTCTGGCGGAGGGCGGCGATCGCACCTTCGATGGCTCCTGGGCTAAAGCGGATTAACTCTTTGAACTCAAAGTCGGCGGTGCTATGAATTACCCGGCGGACGATCGCGTACTCCGCCGGGGTGAAGGAATGCTCCCCAATTTCCTGGTCGATGACAGCAAAGCTCTGCTCCAGGATGGGGTGGTTGAGGGGGTTGGGCAGACTCATGGGGTGGCCGCGTTTTGGGAGAGCGGTAGGGCTGCCCAGTCAGATTCGCGGTAGTAGCGGGTCATGTCGTCGAATTTGCGGAGTTCGGCGCTGTGTACCCAGAGTTCTTGGGGAGGGTCTACGCCGAGCCAGTATTCGCTGAGTGGGTCGAGGGCTTTGCTGAGGTGAGAGCGATCGGTGGTGGCGGCGGCTTCACCAAAGTAACCTAGGGTGACATGGGCGGTGAAGTTGTATTGCTGCTCGATGCCAAGTGCCATCAGGTCTGGATTTTGGTAGATGGCGCGGCGGAGTTGGATGACACGATCGTAGGAGTCTTCTTCGCGGGGCACTAGACAAACGCCGAGGGCGCGGGTGCGGAGGAAGAGGCCAATGACTTGCCAATAGATGGGGGTTTCGCGCTGCACTAGGGGTTGGCATTTTTGCAGGCTGACCTGGATGCGATCGCGCAGTTCCTGTTCAAAATTGGGGTTCTCTGCCGCGTGCAGGTAGGCGCTGTCCCAGATCAGGTCAGCGAGGGTCATGTGGAAGCTATCGGGGGGCACCGGAATCAGCAGCCCTGGCTCTAGCTGGGCAATAACTTGCTGCTGGAAGCGTTCGAGGGCTTGATAGATGGTGTCGTTTTTGGGATCTTCACACCAAGGGGGCGTGATGACGGTGTAGCCGGGAAACGGCATGGCTTGAACACCATTGGCTCCTTGCTGTTGGAATTTAGGGGAGGGCTGAATGTGCTGCACCTGAGACTGGTATGCCTCGGGCAGGGTCATGCGCGCAACTCGATTTACGTAAGTTTGATAGTTATCGTCCAATCTCCGTATCCTCGCTTTCCAAATTCAGGCGATCGCATTCTTTAATGTAGCTTTTAATGTACCGAGAATCGGCGCGAAAATTTGGAAGTGGGGGAACTGAATGGGCGATCGATTCTCGGCGAACGGGGAAAAGTGTTCATCTGCTAGGTTTCCCAGATGGGATGGAGGTGTGTCAATGGGTAAGGGGAGGAAAAATAAACCGCAGAGACGCAGAGACGCTGAGGAAAAGAGGGGGAAAGGAGAAAGGGAGAATTTATTACCCATTCACCTATCCCCTCCCCATCCCCCCATCTCCCCACTCCCTACTCCCCACTCCCTACTCCCTACTCCCCATTCCCTACTCCCCAACCCAAGGTGGTCAAACGATCGCAAAGCCTGTATCTTGCAAGGGATAGGTCAGCGTTATAGAGGTTGGTGGGGGATGCCAATTTATTATTTCTGGGGGGAGGATGATTTTGCGTTGGGGCGGGCGGTGGTGGAGTTGCGCGATCGCACGATTGATGAGGCTTGGGGCAGTTTTAATGCGGATAAGCTGCCGCCGGAGCAGTCGGATGCGGTGACGCAGGCGCTGAATTTGGCGATGACGGCTCCTTTTGGGTCGGGAGGGCGGTTTGTTTGGCTGGTGGAGACGACTTTGGCGCAGCGGTGTGCGGATGAAGTGCTGGGGGAATTGGAGCGGACGCTGCCGAATATTCCGGAGACGACGGTTTTGTTGTTGACTTCGACGAACAAGCCGGATGGACGGATTAAATCGACGAAGCTGCTGCAAAAGTACGCTGAGATTCGCGAATTCTCTCCCATATCGCCCTGGAAGACGGATTTGCTGGAGAAGCAGGTGCGGCAGGCGGCGCAGACGGTGGGGGTGAAGCTGACGAATGGGGCGGTGGAACTGCTGGCGGAGTCGGTAGGCAATAATTCGCGGCAGCTTTATGGGGAATTGGAGAAGCTGCTGCTGTTCTCGGGGTCGGGGAAAGGCGTGGTGAATGAGGGGGCGATCGCCAACCTGGTCACGGTTCACACCCAGAACAGTCTGCAATTAGCGGCAGCGATTCGCGGGAGATACGGCTAAGGCACTAGCTCTGGTATCTGATTTGTTTAACCGCAATGAGCCGGCGCTGAGAATTGTGGCGACCCTGGTGGGGCAGTTTCGGACTCGGCTATGGATTAAGCTGCTGATGGAAGCTGGAGAACGGGACGATAAAGAAATTGCGCGGTTGGCGGAGGTGGGCAATCCCAAGCAGATTTACTTTTTGCAGCAGGAGGTGCGGAAGATTCCGCTTCAGAGTTTGCAGCAGACTTTGCCAATTTTGCTGGAGTTGGAGTTTGGGCTGAAGTTTGGGGCGGAGCCTTTATCGCTGATGCAGACGAAGGTGATTGAACTTTGTCAGCTTTATTTGAAGTCTTAAATCCGATCAGAACGCCACAAGACAAAGAAAGGACAGGGATGTGAAGTTTCACATCCCTGTCTAGATAAGTGGTTCTTATTAAGTTGATTCAGTTACAAAGCTTTCAATAATAGGACGATATTGGGTCTTGTGCGATCGCACGGTTCCTATGCCAGGTCATGTAAGTTTCGTAAGCGAATGAGTTGCCGCCGCATTTCAGGGGAAGCCTCGATTTCAGAGACTTCCTGGATTTCGGCGTGGGTTTTGAGAGGTTCGAGATATTCATCTGCACCGTAAGAGAAGGCATCCAGGAGCATTTCCAGGAGCTGATCGCGATCGCGGGGCACATTCCGATCCTCAATCAGTCGGAATTTAAGGTGGATTTCGCAGTCATATACAGCAAGCTCAGGATCAACGGGTTGGTGATTAAAAGAGTCGGATTTCATCAGAAATAACAGCACTCCCTGCGCTGAAATAGAAGGTCGAGCCGACCGACATCAGGGTGAACACACAGCATCATCGATTTACCTTCGGTGACTCCCTCCAATGACCAGTGGTCTGTAGAAGCTCATTTGAGGTCGAAAACTCCATTTCAGGAGTTCTTAATCGTCTGGATACTTGCTTCTCAAGCTAGCATTCCCAAACCCTGAGATGAATCCGCTAGTTAGCTGAATTGAACCAGTAAAGACATGCCAATCTTGATGTGATCTCCTCCGTAAATACGCAAGTGGGAAGGGTGGAGAGCGATACCTTCATGATAAGTAAATAAACCATAGCATCGTCGCCGTTGCTGCCGGGTCATTTTTTCATAAAGTCTCGATGAGGAAGAAGGCTATTTTGTGAAAATGGTTTAAAGTCAATTTCACAGATTCATCTAATACAAACTGATTACTGAGATCAATTCTTTGTCTTTTGTTCTATTCTCTCAGACTAGGCCAGGGAAGCTATTCTACAGATACATCACCTTTTGTATACAGTCGAGACAAGAGTATTATTTCAATGGATACTCAGTGTGAAAGTTGAGAATGAATCTGATTTCATTGGGTGAAATGTGTCACATTTCATTGAGGTTGAAGTGTTAATTTCAGGTCAAAGATTTTATTCTTAGAAATGTTCGTTTTATGGGTCATAAAAATCAGCGATCGCCATTTATCTGCCAAGAATCTAGACGACCAATTTGACTGTTTATCTTGTTTTGTAATATCAAAAACTTGCTAATAGAATCACTAACCTAAAAATAGAAATCTCACGTTTTATCCCAACCAGATTGATCAATGCTCAGGATCAATGAATGAGCCATCGATACCATTCAACGTTGCAAAGTTGAGAGAGCCTAGACCGATAAACTCCCTTCTGCTCCACTGGACTAGAGGGGATTGTAAGGCGATTGGAGATGGCTTCCTGTGGGTGGATGAGGAGGCTAGTGAGGAGAGGAGGGGGAGGGCGATTGCTCTGGTTTATTCCCCTATCCATTGACCTCAAGATAAGTCAATGATTTCCCAAGAATAATATCTAGAGTTCCATACTTTTCTGCTAAGTCATCCCTACCTTGCCTTTGTCAATTGCGCCTTTGCCCTGGCTAAATGAAGAACGATGAAGACAGGTTTTATATTTCTTTAGATCAGTCATGGATGAAAAAATATGGCTTAAATCAGTCTCATGCCCCTGAACCCAAAAACCAGATCCGTACTTAAAGCAGGTTTACGGATCGGAGGAGGCTGTTCTATCCGTGAAATGCTTGAAACTGGGATGAGGGAGAGGTTTTAGCAATTTATCCTAGTGGTTTCACTGAACTTCTCGGTTTAGAAGGCACAAAGAGGCTGGCTGTACGGAGACAGCAGCAAGCTGCCTAAGTGCCTTCATCCTGCCTGTAGACCTGCTTTTCGTTCCTTAGCGTTCTGAAAGCCACCGGGAAAAGTCTTGGGAAAAGGTGTCTAGGGAGAGGAGATGGGTGCGGGCATCTTGTTCTGCAATTTGGCGATCGCCCGCTGTGTTGTAGCCCCAGTCCGCTAGAAAAAGCTGGACTTCGCTTAATTCAGGTTGGGTGGCGATCGTTTGTAGGGTCTTCAGTCGATCTTCAATGAACCAGATGTCGGGTGATATGCCCCGTTGGGTCAAGTCCTGAATCAGCATCTGGAGCGTTTGGGCTTTGGGGCGTTTGCAGGATTTGCCAAAAATTTGGTCATCCGCTAACTTGATGCCTTGCTGCTCAAGCAGTTGCTTGGCAAACCGTTCTTCCTTAGTCGTAATAATGGCCATTTCCAAGGCGTTGTCAAAGACCTGTTGGAGCCGTTCTGGAACACCTGGATAAAAGCGATGCAGGGAAAGCCATTGATCAAGGTCAGTGGCGATCCACTGATCTCGGATGCTATCTACAAGGGTGCTGATCTCAGATGCAGTCCGACCCGTGGGCTGGAGGTGTTGGGGGGCGATCGTTGCCCAATTTTGTAAGATTTCAGCTTCAGAGAGGCCGGACAGGATGGCGTGTAACAGCACAGGCATTTCCCAGCCCGTTTCGACCACGGGACGCAATCGGTAGAACTGCTCGGCCAGTCCATCCGGCGGGTTTTCAGTAGGGAATGTCCAGATTTGCCGATAAGCTCGCCAGGAGGTCTGAAAATATTCGATCAAGCCGTCACAAAGGACACCATCGAAGTCTAGGGCAAGAAGGGTGGGGGGCATAGTTTTAGGAAGAGGGGTGGATGGGGAGGTGGGGAGATGGAGAGGTGGGGAGATGGGGGATGGGAAAAATTAATTTTATCTGCCTATCGTCTCACTATCATCCGGTGCTTATCTTCCCACTCCTGACTTTGTAAAGAAATATTGCAATCTTGGGGTTTGTCGGTTACAATTTTTAACAAAGAGCTTGGGTAGCATAAATCGCCGATCGCTTGAATGAATCAGCAAGACGCGAAGGTGTTTTCTAGGCATCGAGTATCTCCTCCCAACACAGCGAGTCTAGCCAGCCCCTAAAAGGCTGGCTTTTCACTGTGAATTTTTGAGTCTGATCAGGAATTGAGGGAGATGGAGTGTTATGGGGGATTGGGGGAGATTCCTTTTGCCTACGCCCAGTTGCTATAAACCAGTTGCTGTAAACCAGTTGCTGTAAACCAGTTGCTATAAAACGGCTTTAAGTTAGGGGAAATTTACTTGGGCTAGCGGTTAGGCTGACGCTGAGACAGTTTGAGGGATGGCGATCGCAATTCTTTCCCTCTAGTCAAAAGCTTGTGGGTCTGTGCTAGAGCGCTAAGCTGGGTTGGCTTGATCAGCACTCAGGATTGTTCATGGTGCTTCACGACACTAGAACACAGATCGATGAATGATGGATTGAACGGAGAAGATCCTACATTATAGAGAGCGCGGAGGATGGGTGAAGTGCCTTATCCTAAAGGCTGACGGGTTCTTGCTTCATGAGTCTGGGTTTGAGGACTGGTCTGTAAAACTTGTTCGCAGGACTGGTCTTAAAATTAGCCTTCAAATTGGCATTGAGGAGGGTATTTAGTACATCATTCAAAATGTCAGTGGAGAGGTTTTGGGTGAGTGGCTGGGGAGAAAGAGCCGGAGATGGGTTTGGCAATATCACATTTGAGTAACCTGACCGTTCTTTCGCTAAAAATCTGTCAGAAAGGATACGTTACTGCTTATGAACCAAACGCTTATGCCACTGAAACTGCTTCATTGAATAGTGCCGAAGAACTCAAACGCAAAATCAGAATTTGTGCGGGTGGTTTTCAATCGACTTTCAGATTAACTGGCTTGTTGAATCCTTTCAGAAATGGAACTTTAACATTTCAGTATATATCTCACCGTTTGCTCAGATGGATTGTTGTACCTTTTGCATTGGTTTTGGTTTTGGTAATTAATACTCTTTTGATTAGAGAAAATCAATTTTATTTGTTCTCATTCATTGCCCAAATCTTGTTTTATGCGATGGCAATTTTAGGCTTTTATTATGAAAGAATGGGAAAAAAAGTAAAAATTCTTTATATACCCTACTATTTTTCAATGATGAATTATTCTGCATTAGCAGGCTTTAAAAGATTCTTGAATAACCAACAGAATGTAGTTTGGGAGAAGGCCATTAGGGCATAAATTCTGCTGATTCCCCTGTTTAATTTTAGTTTTATGTTCCAAAAATAAGATAAATTTCCAAAAAA
>JALOOP010000291.1 GCA_025454315.1 Oculatellaceae cyanobacterium Prado106 | reverse complement strand
ATCGGTTGATCCAGAGGTTGATTGATCCACCGCGAGGGTCTTCTAATTAGTATTTAGAATAACGCTAGTTTCCCAGATTCGATAGTTAAACCGTGAGAAGAAGGGGAGTAGGGAGTAGGGAGTAGGGGAAAGCCGTGTATCGATTACAATCTCCTACTCCCCATCTCCCCACCTCCCCACTCCCCACTCCCTATTCCCTATTTCTTACGAATCGTGCCGCTGAGCCAAATGCGTTCTAACATTTCTCGTTGGCGTTCGAGTTGGCGATCGTGGCGGTGCAGGGTGTAGGACTTGTAGAGGCTGCTGCTCAGGGCGATGACGAAGGGGGTGAGCAGGAGTAGGGCTGCGATCAGGGATATTTCAACGCGATGGTCGGTGGCGTTGGGCGCTCCGGGGAAGGGTGTGACGGACAGGGGTTGTTCGATATGCGGTTCTAGATTGTGTAACATTTCTACCCTGGTTTTTTCGATAGGTTGGTTTAGTACAAAGGATTAGGGCTTGATTAAAGTCTGTGTATTCCTTGTCAACCTATAGATAGAAAGAAGTTTTGAAGAACTTGTGAAGTTTGAGAAATTTGGGGGAGTGGGGAGTAGGGAGTGGGGAGTGGGGGGGATCTAGGAGAAATGCTTTGGGGTGATCTGGGATGTAATCTAGGATGCAACCGTCATCAACCGTCATTAATTGGCGATCTCTGCTTCTAGAATCGGGGATGCGATCGCCCTTTCTGCTCCGACCGATTGCAGTAACGCTGCCCATTGGGTTTTGAGGCGGTTGTCTGCTGGGGTTTGTTGGAGTTGTTGGGCGATTTGGGCGATCGCGTCGTACCAAATTTCGGGGGTGCCGGAGGTGATTTGCTGTTGGCGTTCGGGGGTGGCGGGTAGACGTTGGAACCAGCCATCGACGGTGAGATCGGCGCGGCGCGTGGTGTTTCCGGCGCAGTTGATTTTGAAATACCAGTGGTAGAACTCGTTGGGGGCGATCGCCACTTCCGACGGCAAGGTAATCCTCACCACTCCTGGCGCATCGGGCAGGTCGAGACGAGTCCGGTAGAGCGCCTGTGTTTCGTCAATGCCCACCAGCACCGAAAATTCCGCAGACTGCACCTCGGTTGCTCCATAGGGCACGTACACCAAAACCGTCGGTTGCGCCAACATGGTATAAACCGGATTTTGCTCCGGCAGAATCGCCATCAAATCAGAGTCACCCTGTCCACAGGTCTGCTCCGTGCCCAAAGAACCCCCAGCGCGAGTCCGGTTCGGCGGCGGGGTGCGGGGTGGACGCGGCAGCAGCGGACGGGTTTGGGTGGTCGGTCGAGTAGGCGTAGATGCGATCGCCTCTCCCATCCCCACAGAAACCGTCCCCACAGAAACCGCCCCCAACGCCATCCCCAGGAGCAGCATCCCCAGCACTCCCCCTTTTCCCCATCTGTGTCCATCTGCGTTCATCTGTGTTCCCCTAATCCCTAAATCTCTTCCATAATCCAAACACTCCGCCCGTTATCCCCAGCACCAACAACGACGGAACGAGAGGTATCCACAACCCTTGAATCAATAAGACGAGGCTGATTTGATAAAGTGCCAACCCGGCTAAAACTAATACTCCCCACCGCATCCACCGTATCCGGATCAATCCGCTGACTAAACCGCTGAAGCTTGCCCAGAGCAAAATCCAAAGCGCATCGCCCCACTGAGGAAACGCCCGAATCAGTGATCGCCCATCCTCCACCGCACTCAGCAACTGACTCACCAAATGGGCATGAATCCAAACGCCGGACATTTCGCCGTAGGGGGTTTTCAGGCTATCACGGGCGATCGGGGCGGTTGTGCCCATCAGGACAATGCGATCGGCGATGGTGGTGCGATCGATTTGCCCCTGGAGTAACTGGCTGAGGGTGATGCGCTGTCCGGGTAATGCTGCCCGATAATTCACCATGATTTGGCTGGTTAAACCATCTAAATGCTGGTATCCACCAAACTTGGAAGGGAGACGCTTCAGCACCACTGAACCGAGCTGCCAATCTCCGGTTGCATTCGGTTCAATAGGCTGAACACCCGCAGCAGCCAGGTATTGAAAGGCGAGTTGGAAACTGAGGCTGTAGGGCGTGGTGCAGGCGGAAGGGGTGGCCGATAGGCTGGGATCGTAGGAAAGCAACTGTCGCCGCACCACATCATCGGGCAACTCGGGGGCTGGGGCTAAATCTGGGCGTTGATTCGGATCGAGAACCGCTCGACCGTCCAGCAGGAGGTTGCTGAATCCCAGTTGGGCGATCGCCTGATCTGCCGTCAACTCGGGCGGCGGCGCATAGTTTTTATCCTCAGCGCCAAACTTACAGACCAGGAGAATTTCCGGGTGCTGCTGGATCTGGCGGATGAATTGCGATCGCCCCTGTCCTCTCGGCTGATAGCGATGCATATCCAACCCAATGGCGCGCGGCTGGAGGGCGGTGAGTTTTTCCAGGGCGGTGGCGAGGATGCGATCGTCGAGGGGATAGCCATATTGGTTGGTGTCGGCTTCGGTGACTTCGACTACGAGAATACGGCTGTCGGGGGTTTCGGCGGGGCGGTTGCGGGTTAGCCGATCAAAGGCGGCTAGTTCGCTGCCCTGGAGGAGGCCAAGGAACCGAACGCCTAAGACTCCAGTAGTGACCAGCAGGCTACTCAGAAGTCCCCGCTGCCAATCTCGGCGGAGAGACTGGGGTTTGGCGATCGCACGACTCACCTCGGGAGCAACCAGAGGAGCGATCGCAGGTTCGGTTGCTGGACTTTTGGGGGGAGAGAAGTCTGGACTTGACGATACTGTATTCGTTCCTGGATGGCTTGCTGTGCCTGCTGTTGAACTCGTTGCCGGATGGTTTGCGGAACCTGCTGCTGGACTGACTGGTGGAGCGATCGCTGAACTCGCTGCTGGACTATTTGCTGGATTTGCTACTGAATCAATCGCTGAATCAATTGCTGAATCAATCGCTGCTGGACTATTTGCCGGATTTGTTGCTGAATCAATTGTTGAATGGATCGTTGAATTTGATCCTGGAGCAATCCCGGAATTTGTCGCTGGATGAATTTCTGGGCTTGTTACTGGACTTGTTGCTGGATTAATCTCCGAATTTATTGCTGGACTTGTTGCTGGATTAATCCCCGAATTTATTACTGGATTCGTTGCTGGATTAATTCCTAGATTTGTTGCTGAACTCGTTGTTGAATGAGTTGCTGGATCAATCGCTGGATCAATCGCTGGATCAATCGCTGGATCAATCCCTGAACTCGTTGTTTGACTCGTTGCTAAATTTGTTGAATTTGCTGTGGAATTCCCTGACTGGAGCCATTCCGACCAGACGACGGGTGGCTCAGCCGGGTTCTGACAGATCAGCGGCAGCCAGGAGGCGCAGGGGAACTGGGATTCTAAGCCCTGGAGTCTTTCTCGGGCTTCTCGGACGGCGGTGAAGAAGGAGAGTCCGCGTTCTAAGCCTTTGAGCAAATGTTTGAGAAAGGTCTGAGCCACCACATCGGGGACGGGTTCGCGCATGACGATCAGTTGCGGCAGGTTCAGTTCTGCCATGTCTCGCGCTAATCCCATGCCGTCACAGGAATTGAAGATGGCCAGCTTTAAGCCTCGTTGAATCGCTCCTCGCAGGGCATTTTTGAGTTGGGCAATGGTGAGGCGATCGCTCCCATTAATGGCAATTTCGCCCGTGCTGCCATCGGCCTGACTGAGGCTATGCCCTGCAAAAAACAAAATATCCCAACCGGACTCCTGCCACAGGGTTTGGTCAAAGTGCGATCGCTCCGGTTCCACCAGAAACTCAATCTCCGCCGGGAGTTGTTCTAAGGTGAGGCGATCGGCCTGAATATCAATGCCTTCGCTGTTGCCTAGGACGGCTAGAATGCGGACGCGCTGACCCGGTTGCCTTGTGGTCTGTGTCACCCGGCCATACTCGGGCTTACTCAAAGCCATCTCAGCCTGGGGATAGTCTTCAAAGAAGCTCCACAGATGCCAGGGAAAGCGTCGCAAAAGCGCATCATCGGTTTCGACAATCAGGCGAATCGCTTCCTGGGGACGCAGTTGGGTGCGAATCTGACGTTCTGCTTTGGTGAAATTTCCCGATTCTAACCATTGGTCAAACTGTAGTTTTAGTTGTTCTCCTAACTGGTCTAAAGCATTCGCTGAAACATTCGTAATCCCTTCTGATTCAATTTCAATGCCATGCCTAAAATTGGGTTCATTAGATAGTTCGGTGGATAGTTCATTAGATAGTTCAGTGGATGGTTCAGTGGGGAATTCAGAAAGACGTTCAATGCGTCTGCCGTTGAAGCGTTTTCCTAAAGCGCTGTAGAGCGATCGCCATTCCCCATAAATTTGAGCTAACTGGGGCGCAGGCGCAAGGTTCGCCGTCCACTGCATCGGCGTTGCATCGCGCCAAACTTGCAGAATCACCGAGGGAAATCCGCTCTGCCAACTGCCATGACCCAGTTTCAGGACAATGACTTGCTCCACAGGCACTTGCTCCATGAGTTACACCTCAAACTGTTCCAGGATGCGATCGCCCTCCCATTCCACCTGCAAACTAAAGCGCGTCCCCACCGGACACCGAAACCGCCGCAGTTGAATATAGTGATCTGCCTCTGTAGCTTGCACCGTTTGCAGAACCTCGTCCGCGTCTGATAACAGCGACAAACTCAGTTGACCAGGAACATACTGCGTCCCATCGGACATCGTCTCCTCATTGGGTTCATTCGTCGGGTGAACCTGCGCCAAAATCGCAATTCGCCCATCGGCTTCAGGCTGCAAGGCAACTCTCAGCATCACAGTCTCGATCGCAGTTTCTGAGGCCAGCAGGATAGGTTTTACCCGCACCGTCGATTCCTCTTCCTCGGTTCCCCGAAACCCCCAGGCTGGACGATTCGCTTGGGGAGACAGCAAATTCTCTAACCCTTGCCATCCTTCTGCGATCGCATCCTGGATCTGACTTTGAAACCATCGCTGCAACTGTACCCGACGATTTTCAACGGTTCCAGCGGTTGATACTCGGGCTTGATAAAGTCTTTGGCGCTCACGCTCAGACTCAAACAGGCTGCCCCAGAGCGCAAAGGGAATGGACAGCCTCGGAGAGAGGATCGCTGGATGGCTGAGTCGGATCTGCAAGTTTTCAATTTGCGTCGCTGTTAAAGTGGGGAGTGGTGCGATCGCCCCCTGGGTCACTGCTGCGGTCGTTGCCGAGGGACAAAATTGCAGAATCGTCTCAAAGGCGCTGAGGTCGCGGTTGAGATAGGCAGCGTCGAGATGGTAAGTGTGATCGTCTGCGTCATAAGTTCCCAGAGCTTTCACGTCCTGATGCGTACCGTAGCCCCAGACTCTGAGCGATCGCGGTTGACCTTCCGAATCCGTCGAGATCTGCACCGGAAGATAATAATCGCTGACAAAACTAGGAATATCGATCCATTCCTGGGGCACAACCAGTTCCTCATCATCGATCGCCTCCGTCGGCAACAGCAGCAGGCGAATCTCTCCCAGCATCAGAGGAAAACCGTTGAGATGTTCCCAGAATACAGGGAGTTGGGTGGGGGCGATCGCACTCTCAGCCGCCAATCCCCAGTCCTGCCGGAGGGTAGAACGCATCACCTCCCAGCACATTTGATTGAGAAAACTCTCCCACCGTCGCAAAGGAGACGATCGCACCTGTTGCCAAATCCCATCGGTCTGGGCAGATGGCACCTCAAACCACCATTCAATCGGGTCAGCAAATGTAAAGGTCATGTCCTCTCCTTCAGTTCCTTCAGTATTCCTGCTTGATGCCTTCTGGTCTAGCTTTCTGGTTTAGCTTGCTGGTCTAGCCTTCTGGTTTAGCTCTCGGAGTAATGCACCATCAGCCATTCCTCTAAAGCCGTACTCATTCCCTTTATTAGATCGGGATGGGGGGATTCATTCACGATCGCCTGTGCCCACTCCACCATGGCGCTCAGGAGGGCGGTTCTGGCCTTGGCTAAACGCCTTGAAACCGTGGCCTGACTCATCTGCATGGCATCCATCATTTGCTGCTGGGTTAAACCTTGCTGGTAATAAAGTTTGAGCAGAGTTTGAGACTGAGCATCCAATTTCGTCAAGGCATCGACTAAGACGGTTTGCACCTGCATTTGCTGGCTGTGGCGCTGCTGCTGTTCTTCCTGCTGGATCAACTCAGAGAGGAGCGAATCGTCCAGGGTGGCATCGGGGAGGCTGTCTAGGAGTTCGTAGCCTTCTTCAGAGCGGGGGACATTGAGAGACGCAACGGCGGGATGGAGGTACGCTCGAATCCAGCGGGCGCATTGGGAAAGCTGCTGTTCGATGCGATCGCCCGTCCATCCCGATCTAGGGTTACTGCTGGAAGAAGGCGATCGCTCCTGCCGATGCAAGTCCGCGACCCGATCCCAGAAAGGGCGATCGGCCTGGGGCAATTTACTGGAGGTCGTAGGGACGTAGAGTGTCTTAAAGCAAGTCCACAGTTGGACACAAACTTGAATCGTCGTAGGTGGCAAATTTGCGGCTTGGAGGGCTTCCATCAACCGTTTCTTGCTGACCTTTCGCAGCAATCCCAGGTCGGTACAGAGGTCGGCTTCCTGGCGCTGCCTCAGATCGCTTCGCAGAAGGCTAGCAAAGGCCATGCTGCTATAGGTTTTGAGACTGGCTCCCCGATCGGCTTTGAAGTCGCGTAGGACGGTGTGGGTGTGGGCGATCGCCACCTGAAAGCAGTCGGACACCTGAAAGTGACTGTCGCTAATTTTTCGCAGGGTTTGCTTGGCGACCCAGTAGCAGGGTTCTTGCAGGTAAGCCAGCAGATGGTTGAGCGGCAAACCTGTCGCCCGAGCCGTCGAATCAACCGCCTGTTCCTGCCAGCGCCGATGCCAGTACAACGCCCAGAATCCATCAGAGTCCTGTCCTGACTCCTTCAGGCAACTGCCGATACTGCGGCGCAGCGTTCCATCCGTCACCCAATGACCAAAGTCATCCTGGTGAAACTGAATAAACGAGGAGAAAAGTTCGGTGAGGTCATGGCGAGGACGCATAGCAATACCATCGGAGGGCTTGAGAGATTGGTTTGAGAGAGTATGGCGTAAGAGAGTTGATACTATTCAGACTGATCCCAGTGTAGAACCAGCTTGTAGAGCGGAACCAAAGCCTGGGTTAACGCTTGCCCTCTTGCGGTGAGACGATAGGTGACTTTGGGCGGACGGGTTGGCTCAGAATGGCGATCGACAATCCCCATCGACTCCATCATTCTTAATCTTTCGGTCAGCACCTTGGTGGAAATCTCGCCAATCTGGCGGCGCAGTTCGCCAAATCGCAGGGTTCCCTTGCGGTGAAGTACCCAAAGAATATGAATCGTCCAGGTGCCCGACAGTTGATCCAGCAGCGTCGCCATTGAACAAGATTCAGATTTCATCATTTCAGGTCTGGCTCATGCTTCAGTTCATCATTCAGTTTCCAACGGTTTCCAACAGTTACCAAATGGTATCTACTTTACTTCAAAGATCTGCTGCTCTATCGTCAGAAGGACAGAAGCTCAAGTGCCCCAACACTCTCAACAGAATGCTCAATTCAACTGGAAAAATTGCACTGGTCACAGGCGCATCCCGTGGCATTGGTGCTGCCGTATCTCACCGCTTGGCAGAACGCGGAGTCGATATTGTGGTGAATTATCGCAGCAAAGCTCCCCGCGCTGAAGCCGTCGCTGAAACGATCCAGCGGTTGGGACGGCGAGCCGTACTGGCTCAAGCCGACATCACCCAGGAATCAGACGTAAACGGAATGATACAAATCGTCAAAGACCAGTTTTCTCACCTGGACTATCTGATTCTCAATGCCAGCGGTGGTCTAGAAAAAGATAAACCCGCCGATTACGCCATGATGCTCAATCTGACTGCCCAAGAACAACTCGTCGATCGCACAATACCACTCATGCAACCCGGTGGACGCATTGTCTTTGTCACCAGCCATCTAGCTCACTTCTACGGCCAAAAACCCGTTCACGGCCTCTATGAACCCGTTGCCGCCAGCAAACAAGCCGGAGAACAAGCCCTCCGTCGTCGCATTCCAGAATTGACGGACAAAGGCATCTCGCTCATCGTAGTCAGCGGCGATCTGATCGAAGGCACCATCACCCCCAAACTCATGGAGCGCTCCAGCCCCGGCCTCATTGAAGCTCGTCGCGAACAAGCCGGAGTATTACCTACTGTTGAAGAGTTTGCTAGGGCGATCGCTGAGGCTTGTGTTGATCCAGCTCGAAGCAGCGGTGAAACTGTATTTGTGGGCAGCACAGACTGGGAATGAGCGATCGTGACAAGGCGGTATCTTAGAGCAGGCTTGTAGTCAGGACTTATGGAAATTGACGCATAAGTATTCAGTTGCAGCAACTAGGCGAACAGGCTCTAGTATAGAGAGATAGCCGCTCAAGTATGTTCCCAAAATGGTTACCGTAGGAATCACCAAAGCCATTACCAATCTTTCTGAAGTACAGATCAAACTGGGGGTAGTCCCTAGTCCAGAGGCCGATTTTTTTGTGGAATGGCGGGAAAGTCTTCCGACTTTAACCGATGCCGAACGAAGCAGGCTCGATCGCCTCAAACAAAGATTTCTCTATTATGCCGACAGCGGAGCCATCACCGAAGGCACCATCAACCTCATCCTGCTCTCTCCTCTGTTGGAAACGCTAGGTTTTATGGACGCTCCATACCAAGTGCGTGGCGAGAAGTACATTCGCTTTGAAATTGAAGATGGCGATACGCTCCTGGAAGGACTCATCGATGCTCTGCTGATCCAAGAGCGGCTCTGGTTGATCGTGATTGAAAGCAAGCGCTATGGCTTTAGTGTGCGACAGGCGATCGCCCAAACCCTAGCCTATAGGGTTGGTTCCCCCGTTTCTCCCGTCTTCGCTCTAATTACAACAGGGGAAGACTATCTCTTTGTGAAGTTGGATCGTGATTCGTTGCACTATGCGCTGTCCGACAAATTCACCCTGAGTACGGCTGAAGGCAATGAACTTTACCTCGTCGCTTAAATTCTGAAACGACTGGCTGAACTTTGATGGCGATCGCCCTCCTCCCGTATCCGCAACATTTCTTCATTCCTACTCAAGGCAATGCCTAGGCACTCCTCTTCGCCTAAATCTTGGCATCTTCTGAGTCAGAAATCACCCATCTTCAAAATTTCCTCAAAAAAGGATGCAATAACTTTCCTTAGAGTGAGTTGATTGATCCGCCCTTTGTTGTAACTTAGTCCAT
>JALOOP010000290.1 GCA_025454315.1 Oculatellaceae cyanobacterium Prado106 | reverse complement strand
TTGCTTTACACAAAAGACGATTTCATGGAGATTGGAACTACCGAATTCAACCAAGAGGAACCAAATAGTTGCTCAAGTTATTTTTACAAGCTGCCTAAGGTTCTGGGATTCTCCAGGGTACAACTCGATTTGTAGAAGGCGTACACGCTGTTGATCAGATTCGGCAATTCGGCAGCAAACTGCTGTTGCAGAAACTCCACCACGACCCGATGCAGATCATAAAACAGTTCACAGCGCTGTTTATCGTAGCGCTCTTGCACCAGGGAGCTATCCACCAGCGGTTGCAGAATGCCTTGGGTTGCAGATAATTCTGCTGAGGTAAATTCCACAGGTTCTCTAATCTCTATTGCCCTGTCAAACCGACCGTCCAACGCTGCCCCATCCTGGGGATACAACCGCAAAAACGTCAGCCCTGCCCCATCAATGCCCACCCGCAACACCGCCATCCGCCGCAACAGGTCGATCGCCCCCTCATTCTGTCGCCGCAACTGCTCCTGCAACAGCGGTTCTGCCTTCTGGGTGACCAACGCTGGATGCTTTCGCAAATAGCCCGGTTTTCCCTTCGCCGTGGCCGCCAACAGCCGCAACACCAACACCTGCCCCTGCACCCGCTCCGCCACCCAGCGCAAATCGGCCTCACTATCGCTCAAGCCATATTGCCGCAGGGTTTCTATCGCCGCTGCATCGTCAATGCCATCCAGCCGCGCCAGGTGAATCAACAGCGGATCAAACGCTCCGGAAGGATCATAGCGGTTGGCCAAATCCTTGGGCTTTTCTCGGCTGGTGATAATGATTTGGGATAGGTGCGATCGCTCCCCCACAGCATTCAACAACAGCCCCACCTCCTCCGCCTTCGCCCGCCCCGTCTCAGGCTGCAACAGATCCTCCAGGTTACCCAAAAGACATCTCTCCCAAGAGAGTGGTCATAGGAAGTGCGATCGCCCACACTAAACTCAAACCATTCATCGCGTAAGCCAATGACAACAGGGGTTTGGGTACTGGGCGATCAACTTTGGGCAGGACAGTCGGCGCTGCAAAGCTGTCAGGCTACCCCTGAGCAGACGCCTGTGCTGTTCATCGAGTCGCTACACCCACCAGGCCAACCAATGGCGACAAACCCACGAAACTCCCCAACACCCCATTCCCGCCATCCCTGCCCCCTATGACTCGCCTGACCCAACTCCGCAACCAGTATCTTGAGCTAACCAACCAGGTTTTGCCCCAGCTTGCCACCACCCGCCATTTCCCCGTTCGCTACAACCACTGCTTCCAGCGCATCCTCCTCGACAATCTCTTTGGCCGCTGCTGGTACGAAGTCCTGGAGCGCAAACGAGAACCCGCTTACCGACAGCTTACTGAGGAACAGTTGGAAGATGCGATCGCCCTTGCCCACAACATCATTCACCAACCGGATCACTACCTGCAACACCTCAACCAAAACAGCCTCACATGGCGCGGCATCCTACACTCAACTCCGTCGCAGCGAAAACGGGCGAACAGCCAGAAGACTCATCCCACAACAGGTTAATCTGTCATCTATCCTGGTGCATTTATGCCCGAAGGCCCAGAAGTCCGCCGCTTTGCCGATCAACTCCACTCTGTCCTCGCCCATCAACCGATCGCCCAACTTACCGCTCGAACCCAACAGGCGAAACGCTGGCTAGCAGCCCATGAGGAAGCGCTATCCGATCGCACCATTCAGCGAGTATCAACGCATGGCAAGAACTTACTGGGCTGGATTGAGGGAGAGTATTACTTCCATGCTCACCTGATGATGTGGGGACGATGGCTGACATTTACGGGTGTGCCACCGGAAGAGGTCGATCGCCGCGAACGAGCGCGAATCGTCACCCCGACAGGTGGAGCCATTCTCCTATCGGCTCCCATCTTTCAACTGGGACAAGGCAACCCCTACGAGCAAATCGAAACCTTGCGGCTACTGGGTTGCGATATTTTGCCGCAGCCCGGTGAGTCATTCGATGTAGCCCAATTTCAGCAGCGATTGTTTGCACCCGAACAGGTACAGCGATCGCTCGGGGCGGCTCTCCTAGAGCAGTCGATTGTGGCTGGGATCGGGAACTATCTGCGGGCTGAGATTCTGTTTCTCTGTCGGCTAGATCCTTGGAAACAAGTTGGCGATCTCACTCCGTCTGAGTTCGAGCAACTCTGTCAGATGATTCCACAAATTGCTCAACGGGCTTACGAAACCGCTGGGGTAACGGTGTTGGAGGGCGATCGCGTCCGAATGCAGCAAGATGCTAGCCTGGTTTATCGATTGGGCAGCGAGTTTGGCAGCCATCACTATGTCTTTCGCCGCACCAATTTACCTTGCCTGCGATGTGCGACCCCGATCCGTCAGCAGAAACAGCAGGTGAATCCAGACACGAAAGACGAGAAGACTCGCATTATCTATTTCTGTCCCGTTTGCCAAAACACCTCCATTCCTCTGAAAACCCCTCGTACCAAATCTCGTTCAACCGTTAAATCATCCGCTTGTTTTTCGTCATCCTGCTCGAACTGAGTGCGAGAGAAGCCCCGGCAATAGCGCTGAATCTGCCGCGCCGCTGTTGCAACATCAAGCAGCGATGCTAGATCTCGGTCTTGGTCAAGCGGCATAGATCACCTGTGCTGAATTGAAAATCTGATTGCGCCGTATCCAGTTTGGGCTTTGTTCGAGCGACTTGCGACTGATTAAATCCACCGGGCGTTGAAATAGTGCAATGAGTTCTTCCCGCATTTGAAAAGCAGCATCGTAAGTCCAAGAATAATTGGCCTGAAACGTGACGAGGACATCAATATCACTTCGATCGGGATTGAAATCCTCGCGCAGCACTGACCCAAACAGAGCCAGTTCTTTAACAGACCAACGATCGCAAAATTCACCAATTTGTGTCAAGGAGGTATTCAAGCGATCGCTAAGAACTGCCTCTAAAACCAAATTAGACTTCATCAACATAAGCTGCCTCATAAGCCTGCCAGGGATTGAACGCAGATCGATGGGTCGCGAGAATATATACTAGCGCAAATCATGGTCTATTCTCATAGCTGAGGATCTCATAGCTGAGGAACTGCTCGATCGCCATCCGACAAACCTATCGCAAGGTCACATTGAGCGTCAGGTCACTCATGCCCCAGACTGCGAAGAACTGCCGAAACAGATCTTGACTGGCGATCGCCATATCCCCATCGGGCGAAACAACCCCACCCTGAATCCGCCGTCCCCCATCTGTCTCCAACTCCAGACGCATCTCGCCAAATTCATCCTTTTGCAGCAACAGCCGCCCACTTGCCAACACCTGCCCCGCCCGACTGACAATGGAACACCGCATCTTCTTTCCCCATTCGTGAACATTGTGATTCATAGTCCAGAATATCACTCTGGTGGAATGGGGGTGATGGAGGTGATGGATTGGTGGGTGGCGGCACGGCTGCTACCCATGAATTTATCTTCAGGTTAAGCAATGTCAGGATACCTGGAAAAAGTTTTAAAGAGTTATTAAAGATGGCTTGCTTACTGATGTCCAGACTGTGCATAACAGTAGAGGGTTGGATCAATAAATCTCTATGAATCTCATTTTCTGGGATCATTCAGTATGGCAAAGGATTTTGGCAAGAACCGCAATCAGGCGACCGTCGTGACGGTGAGCAATGCTCCTCGGGTGTTGAGAAATGCGATCGGGGGCAAAGATCGCGCCGACTTTCTCCGCTTCACTCTCCCGGTCAGCAGCAGTTTTCAAGCCAACCTTTCCAAGCTGAAAGCCAACGCGGATTTAGCATTGTTGAACAGCGCTGGACAAGTCATTGGACAATCAAAACGGAAAGGGAAAAGGAATGAAGCGATTACCCTCCCCCTCCAAGCCGGAAGCTATTTCCTGAGAATCACACCAGGCAACGCCCAAGACCAGACAAAATATCGACTGCGACTGTTGGCCGTACCGACCGTGCCTGCCGTCCCAACCAATACGGCACCCTTGCTGGCCACAAACTCGCCTCTGTCGCTCCCCAAAGGCACCACCGCCATCTTCAACGGCACCCAACTCAAAGCGACCGATCTGGAGCAAAACCCCAGTCAGTTGACCTACACCGTGACTCGTCTTCCCGAATCAGGGTTACTGCAACTCAGCGGCACTCGTCTCGCGGTCGGCAACACCTTTACCCAAACCGACATTGATACCGGGCGTTTGTCCTATAGCGGCTTGGGTCGCAACCAACGCTTGACCAACAACAACGAGTTTGACACTGCCCCACAGGTTTCCGGCTTGAACGCCGTTTGGTCTGGCGTGGGGGGTAGCGATCGCGGCGTTGATGAGGAAATCTTTTTCTTCAACGGTACGACCGTCACCCAACTCACGACCAATGGAACCTTGGATCTGGAGCCCCAAATTTCTGGAAACAATGTCGTGTGGTTTGGCGCAGGCGGCAGTGATGGCGGTGTAGATGAGGAAATCTTTTTCTTTAACGGTACGACCGTCACCCAACTCACAACCAACAACACCGGTGAGTTTTATCCCCAAGTTTCTGGAAACAATATTGTATGGCTTGGCATCGGCGGCAGTGACGGCGGCACAGACACTGAACTCTTCTTCTTCAACGGTACGACCGTCACCCAACTCACAAGCAACAGCAACGATGATGGTTTTCCAGAAATTTCTGGAAGCAATATCACCTGGTCTAGCGTAGGGGGCAGTGACGGCGGCACAGACACTGAACTCTTTTTCTTCAACGGTACGACCGTCACCCAACTGACGACGAACAATACCCCTGATATTAATTCCCGAATTTCTGGAAACAATGTTGTCTGGTATGGTCGAGGGGGTAGTGATGGCGGTGCAGACAATGAAATCTTTTTCTTCAATGGTTCGACCGTCACTCAACTCACGACCAACAACACTGACGACATTGATCCCCAAATTTCTGGAAATAATGTCGTGTGGGCTGGCCGAGGGGGCAGCGATGGTGGTGTGGACACCGAAATCTTTTTCTTCAACGGTGCCATCGTCACCCAACTTACAACCAACAATACCTTTGATTCTCGTCCCGAAATTTCTGGAACTAATATCGCGTGGTTTGGCGCAGGGGGCAGTGATGGCGGCACAGACACTGAAATCTTTTTCTTCAACGGTTCCACCGTCTCTCAATTAACCAGTAATATGTTTGATGATTTTCCGGTGCAAATTTCTGGCTCTAATTTAATCTGGAGAAGTTTCTTTAGCAGTGGGAATCCGGAGATTTTCTTGAGTAATATGGCCACCAATGACAGCTTTGGCTTTACCTTAGCAGATGGCGCGGGAGGCGTAACCAATGGCATGTTTAATTTGAACTTGGTTTAGGTATAGACACAAGGTGTAATTTTTGGGGCAAGAGAGCAAATGCTGATCCCAATTACATATGGAGATGCATAGGCTTGTAGAATACATGTCAGAGTGTAAGCATTATCAATCCGCTGATGCATTCCGCTCCGTTAGCGCTTCCTACTGATTGGACTGTTTAATCTTGAATTTTATAGATCTATGCATTGTTTTCATTGGGTTAGCGTTTTTGTGATGGTAGCGATCGCCCCCTCCCTCCTAACAAGCTGTAAAGCCCCATCCACTGCTCCATCCACTGTCCCATTCACTGCTCCATCCACTGTCCAGTTGCAGCCTTCGCCTACTCCAACTGCGATCGGCACGGCTGTTCCGCCCCCTTCTCCTTCCCCCAGCGTTGCAGCCCCCCGACTTCGACTGCTGAGACAGATATCTGGTCACAGTTGTGGCAGGGTCAAGGCTATGTCCTGCTCTTTCGTCATGCGGTAGCTCCTGGCACAGGTGACCCGCCCAATTTCCAGCTAGCGGATTGTGCGACGCAGCGCAATTTGTCTGAGGAGGGGCGGCAGCAGGCGGTGCGGATGGGGGAAGTGTTGCGATCGCAGAATATCCCCATTTCCCGCGTATTGTCCAGCCAATGGTGTCGCTGTTTTGCGATCAGTAGCATTGTGCCTGAATCTGGAGCGGCCATTGTGATGCGGGCTATGTCACCGGATCAGGTGGAGTTCGTGGGTCAAATAGACCCGCTTTAGCAATTTAAGCGAAGTGGAAAAAGCAAAAATGGAAGAAAATCTAAAATTCATTTCGTCCCTGACTCCGTTTTGACTTAAGTCAAGGAAGGATCAGATTTTCTCTTCTAAGGTGATTGAAGATTCATCTAGAGAGGGTTTCACCACCATGTTTTGTGAACAATGCGAACAAACCGCCAGCGGTCAAGGTTGTCATCAGTGGGGTGCTTGTGGCAAAAGCCCCGAGGTTAATGCCGTGCAAGATTTGTTGATCTATCTGCTGCGAGGACTCGCCCCGATCGCCCTCCAGGCCAAGCAACTGAACCTGGACACCCGCAGCATCGATCGCTTCACCTGCGAAGCCACCTTTGCCACCATGACCAATGTCAACTTCGATGAGAGCCGACTGACGGAGTATATTCGACGGGCGATCGCCTACCGAGAATCCCTCAAAACTCAAATTCAGCAAACCGGACACCCGCTCTCCGAATCTGCCCTGTCAAATTACTGGCCAGACTTTGAAGACAGTCTCGCCGCCCAAGGACAGGATCTCACCTTGCAGTTCATTGCCCAGGCTGGTGCAAATGTCGATATTTTCTCGCTGAAGTTGACCGTATTGTATGGCATTAAAGGGGTGGCCTCCTATGCGTTCCATGCCCAAGAACTGGAACAAGAGGACGATCGCGTTTACACCTTCTGCTACGAAGCTTTGGCCGCATTGGATCAACCCGATTTAAGCTTGGAAGATTGGGTCGGAATTGCGCTCAAGGTCGGTGAAATCAATCTGCGCGTCATGGAATTGCTCGACGCTGGACACACAGGCACCTACGGCCATCCCGTGCCCACCCTCGTCCCCCTCAGCGCCAAAGCCGGGAAAGCCCTCCTCGTCTCAGGCCATGACATTCCCCAGCTAGAAGCCATCCTGAAACAAACCGCTGGCACAGGCATCACCGTCTACACCCACGGCGAATTGCTCCCCGCCCACGGCTATCCCCAACTCAAACAAACCTACCCCCACCTCTACGGCCACTACGGCACCGCATGGCAAAACCAAACGCGCGACTTTGCCAAGTTTCCAGGGGCGATCGTCATCACCACGAATTGTCTGATGCCGCCCCATGGCAATTACCAGGACAAACTCTTTAGCATCGGGCCTGTGGCCTATCCGGGATTGAACTACCTGGCTGACACCAATCAGGGACAGCCCGACTTCTCACCTGCGATTCAAAAATCTCTGTCACTCCCCGGATTTGCCGCTGATGAACCGCTGCGTCAAGTCACCACGGGGTTTGCTCGCAATGCGGTACTGAGTGTGGCCGATCAGGTGATTGCGGCGGTCAAGGCAGGGAAGATCCGTCACTTCTTTTTGATTGGCGGCTGTGATGGGGCAAAACCCGATCGCAATTACTACACCGAACTGGTAGAACAAGTCCCCCAGGATTGTGTGGTGCTGACGCTAGCCTGTGGCAAATTCCGTTTCTTTGATCAAGACCTGGGCAATATCGAAGGCATTCCCCGGTTATTGGACGTGGGGCAGTGCAATGATGCCTATTCGGCGATTCAGATTGCGATCGCCCTTTCCCAAGCGTTTGGCGTCGAGGTCAATCAACTGCCGCTGTCGATGATTCTGTCCTGGTATGAACAAAAAGCAGTCGCGATTTTGCTGACGTTATTGCACTTGGGCATTCAAGATATTCGCTTGGGGCCAACCCTGCCTGCGTTTCTCTCGCCCAATGTGTTGAAGCTGCTGTCGGAACAGTACAAACTGAAACCGATCACAACGCCAGAGGCAGATTTAGCCGCTTGTTTGGGGTAGGAGTGACTTTGCTGTAGAGTGAGCGGGTGATGGGAGAATCTTTCCCGGTTACCCGCTTATTTTTGGAGCGATCGCCCCCACCTGCAAAGCATTCAAAGAAAAACACTGGCTTTAATCTTGGGCTAAGTCACTAAGCCATTGGGTGAGATCGGCGATCGCCGTAAAATCTAGCAGCGCCTCACCTAGAGACTCTAGTTGTTCAAGAGACAAGAGATTGATTTGCTCTTGGGTGACAGTGGGAATTTCTCCGACTCGACGATTGAGTTGGCGAAGGATGAGCGATCGCTCTCCCTCCTGTCTGCTCCGCTCTTGCGTTTCTCGCTCCCAGTTGAGATATGCTTCCGATAAAGCCATAAGTGCCTCCTCTCCTGTAAAATCCGGAATTTCGTTTAAGTCTATTCTAATCTTCCAACTGCTGGCTAATCGCAAGATGTTGTCCCGCCTAGGATCGGATGTGGGTAGATCCAAAACCTCCCGAATCGCCTTGGCCTGAGTATCATCCCGTCCCAGCACTCGTAACAGTAGGGTTTCGGGAGTCTCGGGTAGTTCGTCAATGACGATGATCGCAGTCTTCAGCAGATCAGCCATGAAATAGATCCCAGGCAACCACTCTGATTTGATCTCGCCTCCGGCATCGGTAATGACGGGTTCAGAAGCGGTGGCGGCTAGAACCCAGAGGGTGGGCAGTTCGGTTTCCTGTAACGGGTTTTTGTCTTGTTTGGCTTTGCGCTGTTCATCTTCTTGAATCCAGAGCAGCTTCAGCAGTGAGGTTCTCACCTCTTGCCGAGTGGGGGCATTGCGGAAGGGTTCTAGTAGACACATGTTCTGCACCATTTGTCCCAGGATGCCTAGTTCGGTCAAGGCTTGCTGGGGAGCTGTTTCTGGCACAAACCAGACATCGACATACTTCGACTCGCCGGGGACTTCATACTGTCGTTGAACGGTGCCGAGAGGGGTCAGAAACTCTTCTAGATATTGCTTGGAAAAAGCATCGAATGGGGTTTGCGTCATGAGCGATTTTCAAAGAATCAATACAGATGTGTTGTACAGGCTTTATCCTAGAATTCGGCATTAAAGTCTCTTTTTCTGCTCGGTTCTGATCAAGTTTGGCGATCGCCCTCCTACCTAATTTCTACCCTCAGCATAAACGAATTGACATCACCAGAGAGGTGACCAAGAACCCAAAAGCGAAACATCATGCGAACGGCTCAAACCATAGAAATAGAATGAATAAAAGAATACTTGTGTAATGAACCTGTGATGAGCCATTTCATTGCCCAAATGCTCCAGTTTGTAGTGAGGACTTATGAAAGTTGAAGGTTAAATCCGGTAATTCTTGTGGGATAGGCGTCTCGCCTGTCATAGAGCGCGGACAGGCGAGACGCCTATCCCACAAATCCCCGATTATTTTCTCAACTT
>JALOOP010000289.1 GCA_025454315.1 Oculatellaceae cyanobacterium Prado106 | reverse complement strand
GGCGAAAGGCGAAAGGGTTTCATGGAATGTTCCATTAGAAATTGAAGAGCATTTTCCTGATCTCTTTTTAATGAAAATATGGCTCTGGACTGATCCTGAACCAACCACAAATTGTTCTCTTATTGCTCCCTTGAAGTCATCCAAGATTCCCCTTTCGCCTTTCCCCTTTCGCCTTTCGCCTTCCCCCCTTTCCCCTTCCCCCTCCCTCACACTTCCCCATGAAACTCCACATTCAACCGTTCACTGTTAACAAACGATTTCCGCTGACGATTAGTCGGGGGACGACCGCGCAGACTACTAATCTTTGGCTGCGGATGGAACAGGATGGGCTGGAAGGATGGGGGGAAGCCTCGCCTTTTTCGATTGGTGGTTTGCCGCAAACGACGGATGATTTGATGGCGCAGCTACAGGCGATCGCCCCCCAACTCGAACCCTACAGTCCGTTTGACCAACAGGCGATCGCCCCTCTCCTCCAATCTCTCCCTTCCGCTGCCCGGACGGCCATTGATCTGGCTTGTCATGACTGGATTGGTAAAGCGATTGGGGTACCTTTGTGGAAACTGTGGGGACTCGATCGCCAACGGATTGTGCCGACTTCGGTCACGATTGGCATTAGTGCGCCGGAGGATGCTCGTCAACGGTTGCTGAATTGGCTGAAGGTGACGACGGTGAAAGCGGTGAAGGTGAAGTTGGGTAGTCCGGCTGGAATTGAGGCGGATAAAGCGATGTTTCTGGCGGTTCAGGAGGTGGCTCCTGTCGGTGCAAAGCTGAGTGTGGATGCAAATGGGGGCTGGAGTTTGGAGGATGCGATCGCCCTTTCTCACTGGCTGGCTGAACAAGGTGTGACCTATTTGGAACAACCGCTTGCACCGGGACAGGAGGCGGATTTGGTGAGGTTGTATGGGCGATCGGCGCTGCCGATTTTTGTGGATGAGAGTTGTTTTACCAGTCGGGATATTCCAGGGTTGTGCGATCGCGTCCACGGCATCAACATCAAGCTGATGAAATCTGGCGGACTCAGTGAAGCGCTGCGTCTGGTACATACGGCGCAGGCGCATGGGCTACAAATTATGTTTGGCTGCTACTCCGACAGTATCCTTTCCAACACGGCTGCGGCTCACCTTGCCCCGTTCGCCGATCATCTTGACCTGGATAGTCACCTGAACTTGATCGATGACCCGTTCCAGGGTGCGACGATGCAGGACGGTTGTCTAGTGCCGAACGATGAACCGGGATTGGGCGTTGCGGTCACTCCTATGAGATAGAAAAGTCGTTTTGGGCATTCTGATGTTGTTCTTTCAACACAGATGAACACAGATGAACACAGATGAATGCAGATTGGGGCTGAATCAGGTGACGAAGGGGGTGATCGGGTGTGCGTTTAGGGTGTCAAACACTTTAGGCGTTGGATTTGTAGAGCGGGTGTATGAGAATGCGTTGGTGAATGAGTTGAAGAAGTCAAATTTGGATGTTGAACAGCAAAAATCGCTTCGGTTTTCTATGACGGTATCGTTGTAGGAGAATTTTGTGCTGACTTACTCGTTGAAAAGGCCGTGATTATAGAACTGAAAGCAGTCACAGCACTGAACACCCAACACTTTACCCAATGCATGAACTACCTCAAAGCCACCAACCTCAATCTTGGCCTCCTCATTAACTTCGGCACCCCAAGAATAGAAATAAAACGTCTCATCCGAACCCCCTAATCCCTCTCCCACAAACTCATCGACCTGCCATAAACTTATCTATATTCATCTGTGTCCATCTGCGTTCATCTGTGTTCCCCCTATTTTCTTCCAAATCATGCTCAACCCAACCGATCGCATCGCCATCCTCCTCCACGAAGGCACCCAAACCTCCAAAGGCAAGACTGGGATTTCCCTGCTGCGCTACAGCGATATCCCGATTGTGGCCGTGATTGATCAGACCTGTGCGGGGCGATCGCTATTCGACCTCACCGGGATCGATCGAGAAGTGGCGATCGTGGCTTCTGTGGCGGAGGCTTTGGCCTATCAGCCGACGGTATTGGCGATCGGCATTGCTCCCTCGGGCGGCGCATTGCCGGAGGTGTGGCGGCAGGAGGTGAAACAGGCCGTGGCTGGAGGTTTATCGGTGGTCAATGGATTGCATACGCCGATGGCCAATGATCCAGAACTGAAGGCACTGCTGCAACCGCAGCAATGGATCTGGGATGTGCGGCAGGAACCCTCAGGACTCGTCATTGGCAGTGGTAAGGCACGGGAGTTGAACTGTTTGCGCGTGTTGACCGTGGGCACGGATATGAGTGTGGGTAAGATGTCTACCAGTTTGGAGTTGAATCGGGTCACGGTGCAGCGGGGGATGCGATCGCGCTTCTTAGCCACGGGACAAACGGGGCTAATGCTGGGGCATGACGGCATTCCACTCGATGCGATTCGGATTGATTTTGCTGCGGGTGCCGTTGAACAACTCGTGATGCGTCATGGATTCGATCACGATATTGTTTACGTAGAAGGCCAAGGATCGTTAATGAATCCGGCATCGACGGCGACATTACCTTTGATTCGGGGCAGTCAACCGACGCATCTCATTCTCGTACACCGGGCTGGTCAGCAACAGATCCACAACTTCCCCCAGGTCAAGATTCCGCCGTTACTCAAGGTGATTCAAGTGTATGAAACTGTTGCGGCTGCGGGCGGTGCTTTTGCAGAGACAAAGGTGGTGGGAATTGCGTTGAATACGTTTCATCTGAGTGCGGACGAGGCGGAGGGGGCGATCGAACAAGTGCAGTTAGAAACTGGATTACCTTGTACTGATCCCATTCGCTTTACAGCAGAACCACTCTTAGATGCCATCTTGGCTTAGTCCCATATCATTACCGCATGAAGCTCTAATGTTGGTTTATTGGTTTTCAATTGGTATTTTCGGTCGGCGAGGAAGAAAACAACACTGAGGGTGTTTCCCATCACGATTATAGGGGGGAATTGAATTGGGAGATTGGCAACTTAGCTTCAGTTTATATGAGAATTTGGATGTTCCTTTTTGCCTCAGATTACAGGTGCAATCAAAGATCTCCCTGGATCTTTTGGCGCTGCATTGTGTGGGGCAGTTTTTACCCTTTTTATCTTGCTCTTCAACGATCTAAGACCACGCTTGCTTGAGAAAGACAAAAAGCGCAAGTTGAGGAATGCTCTCTACCAATTGTGAGTTTGCAGACCTCTCAGGTTCACCAGCACCAAGCTCACGAAATATAGCTGCTAACTGTGCAAGATTATCTAGATTCACCTCTTGCCATACCATACTCAACGTTTATAACTAACGGACAAGAACCAGTAACGCATCGATCCGCTCATCAAATACCTTGAGACAGTGCCTTTGAGATCTCAAAACTCCAATATGCTAGCTTGTTTTTGAAGGTGGGAGATTGATTCATCAGCTTTTTCCAAGCTCCATTAGCAGCGCCACTCGGGTGAGGAAAACTCAAGTGCTGAATCTTGAGATCGATCGCCTTAACACTATCAGATGAGTCCTTCCCCCAGGTGACCAGAGCGATCGGATTCATCGCCAAAACTTCTGATTTCAAAACACTTATAAATCTATCTTGATCCACCCTCGGTAGTTTTATACCGTTGTAAGGAGCATTCGGATCACAGACCCAAACTTTATAGACATCTGTCAAATAGACTCTGTAGCCCAAGGTCAGCAGGGCTGAGATCATTTCAAAGTAAAGCTTTGTCCGTCCAAGTCTTTCACGGGAACCCCGATGGTGCAAACCATAAGGAGTTCCAAGATGGATCTTACCTTTAGAATGCTGATCACTTTTAGAATCCTGGCCCAGGATAACAATCGTAGGTTTATCATCGATTCCATCATCCAACTCAAAGATGCTCGGCAAGTCTACAGCAATGGATGGGGATTGTTCATATATCTTTTGAAACTCTTGATGTTCGCTTTTAAAGAAATTCCGATGAACAAAATGAGGTAGCCACCAGTCCTTACTAAAATCGTCAACTATTCCCTTGTAGAGCGATTCGAGGTCTGACTTCGTTGTATCAAAGAGACCACAAAGCAGTTTCGATACCGCATCAAATTCTTGTTCTTTGAACTGTGAGAAAGCAAGATTACTACCCATTTTCGATCGTCCTGTTGAATGACCATTCAGCGCAAACCCTACATTTCCGTCCTGTTTTCAACGGAAATCCTCTACTAGAAGAGGGTTTTTGCTGCCTGTCTCATTCTTCCCCGAAATTTTTCTGACCATACGCCTTGTCCAAACTCTTGCCCTGGTAACCTTCTACAGCCTCCATGGATGATCAATAGCGTGGTGCAAAGCACGAATCTCTGCAACTCAACTCTGGCTGCGGCTGGCTTGAACATGGCGATCTTGGGCTTTTGCTAGGAGCAGTAAAAGAAACCACAACTGCTAGGTTTAAATCTCCAGAGTTTGCACTGCCATTTTCGACCCGGCGAACTCCGCCACATCATCAGCCGTAGCGCCGAGTAGTTATGAGGAAACTTCACATTTCTCAGTATTCTTTCATGGCTAGTTTGTAAAACTGAAGACATAAACTAGTAATTACACGCAGGGATCGGCTAAACTTTATACTGACCTAACAGCCGTTTACGAGTTCTTCATATGAATCAACGTCCTTGGATGATTATTGCCACGTTTCCAGGGCATCCTCCCAAAGCGATCGCCCGCACCTCCTACAAAGCCGATGCCGATGCCCATATCCGCTTTTTGCAGCGCTATATGAATCAGGGCGACTTCTCAGTTGTTCTCGAATCTGACCTGCCCGAGTCCATGCTGGCTACCCTACAGGGTGAACCGACGGCCACTGCCGTGATTCACTAGTTCCAGTTCTGGAAATCGTCACGTTTCAGTTTGCTTCAATTCCAGGAATGACGGTTTTGAAAAATCGGCGATCGCGACTGTTCCTAACTACCTTGCATCACTGCTGTGCATCTACTGATCCTCGATTTATCAAATGCTGCATCAAAGTCTATTTTTCAAAGCGATTTTTCAAAGCGATCATTCCTTGATTTGAATCGGTAACCGATGGATGAACATTGAATAACTGGGTTCTTGTGACTCAGTCGTTTCGTCTGTTCTAAATCACGATCCGAAGAGACCTCTATTTCATGAGAATGTCCGGATTTAACCTGCACCATTCATTCATCTGTGTCCTACTCTCCGGATTTATCGGCGATCGCAGATCCCAGTTCCTTAAAATGAAGTCCATTGGGCAGAGCAGGGCGACTGTCTGCCGAGGAAAGGGGACGAATGCGATTGAGTTGATTCAGCGCCCAGGTTGCGGTTTCCTGCACTTCCTGGTCTGGATCGCTGACGGCATGTTGGAGCAGTTGGCTGATTTGTGCCACCAAGTCGTAAATGCGCGTCACGTCCCGGATGCCATTTTTTCGCACATCCGAACTGTCGTCTTGCAGCGAAAGCAGTAGGGCACGATTTACGGGTTTGAGGGTGCGAATGCCAATTTCTGAAATCGAGGCCAGAATCAGGCTGCGTTGACTGGAGTCAGAGTCCATCATCAGATCCACCATGGGCTGAATGGCGCGGGAATCGCCCTGCTGTCCCAGATCCCAGATGGCTTTGCGGCGATCGCTCGGGTTCGGGTTTTGCAGGTCGCGGATCAGTTCTTCGACAATATCTACTTTGGCCAGTCGGGTCGTTTCGTTGACTGGAGCAGTGTTGTGGGCATCGTTGGCCTGTGATCCTTGGGTGTCAGGGGCTTGAATCACCGTCTGCTCTGAGAATTGAATCACCGTCTGATCCGAGAACTGAATCACGGTCTGCTCCCCGGAGTGGGATTCTTTGGGGTCTTCCTGGCGATCGAGTTCTATCGACTGGGTTGGGGCGATCACCTCGGGATAGACTTTGACTGGGACAATGGCGCTGGATGGGCGATCGCGCTGGGGTTCACTGACTGCGATATTCCGGGAGCGCCCTCGACCATATCCCAGGCTATAGGCGACTCCGCCGACTGTGCTGACCACTACGAGCGCTGTCATGATCAGGCCGGTCCAGTTGCGCTGAGCCAGAGGGGTTGGCGTAGGTTTTTTGGGGGTGGCGATCGCCGTGGCGCTCAGGCTCAAGGCCAGCCCTAGACCGCAAGCATAGGTGAGTAGCCGCAGTCGGTAACGCTGGGAGTGCGATCGCCGGGGAGATCGCTGGGGAGATCGCTGGGGAGATCTCTGGGGAGATCTCTGGGGAGATCTCTGGGGAGTCAGTGACCTGGAACAATACAACATGACGCAAGAGAAAAGTTGGGGTTGAGTCAAGGTTGCCCCAGTCAACTCCAAAAGTTGATCTGATCCCTAAAAATGGGTACCAGGAATCCTATTTCCCGATACCCATCTTGAGAATTTCAATCTAGAAGAATTGCAATCTAGAAACCGGATTGTGCGACATCTGCTTTTGCTTAATCCGCCTCAATCCCGATCGCTTCTCGGTCGGAACGCTGTTGAGTTGTCCAAGATAGATCCACTGAGCTGGATGCCTCTAGACTCTCGGCTGAAGCGGTTGGGGTGAGGGAAAGCCAGTTCTTGGGATTTTGGAGGAGGCGTTCACGAAGTGTCTCTAAAAGAGAATCGCGCTGGTTGATCAAGTAAATGCTGACTAAGGTCAAGCTAACGCCCACCCATTGAATCGGATTAAGAATCTCAGAGAGGAAGAGGTTGCCAAAGAGGAGGGCAAAGACGGGGGTGAGGAAGGTCAGTGAACTGAGGCTAGTGAGATTGCCGCTAGCTGCGAAATAGAAGAATAGTCCATAGGCGATCGCACTGCCAAACACCGTCGAGTAGCTGAGCGCTAGCCAATCTGCCCCATGCAAATTGACCCACTGCTGCGACTCAAAGCCTGCCGACAGAATAAACAGCGGCAACCCGCCCAAAATCATATGCCAGCCCGTTGCAACGACGGGATCGGTGTAGCGACAGACATAGCGGACGAGAACCGTGCCGATCGCCATAGAAAGCGCCGCCAGCAGCATCAACCCCTGGCCATTTTCCAGCAGACCCAGCAGACTCCAGGATTCACTCAGCGGCCACTGTCCGTGCAGCAAACTGGTGATCCAGCCCTCGGGCAAGCCCAAGAGGCTGATCCCCAAAACGCCAAAGGCCAGCCCCAGCCAGCCCCACACTCCCACCTGTTCCCCAAAGAGAAATCTTGCCATCAGAGCCACGGCCAGCGGCTGAGAGTCGATCATCACAGACCCCAGCCCCGCCCCCGTTCTCACCAACCCTTCCGCCAGAAACCCCTGAAAACAAGCCCCATCCACCAACCCAAATAGCGCAATCCACAGCCAAGCCTTCCACCCTTGAGGCTGCGATCGCCCCATCCCAAAGGCCACCACCAAAATCATCAAGCCCGCCGGAACCAGCCGCACACCCGCCATAAACAAAGGCGTTGTGTGGGGAATGGTGCCCTTCATCGCCACCATCGCTGTCCCCCACAGAAAGAAGGGCGCAATCAACAGCAAGGACGCAAAAGGCAGCCTGGACTCGCTTAATTTAAGATGCATGAAGTTAAAGGGTGATGAATGAAAAGCCGTTCATAAAAGGTTTTCAGCAGATCCCAGCGATCAACCGAGTTTTACTTATTTTAATCAAATTTATCGTTCTATTAAGAAATCTAACTGAAATTTCCGTAGGGGTCTGTGTAAAAAGGAACTGAAATGGGGAGTGGGGAGTGGGGAGTGGGGAGTGGGGAGTGGGGAGTGGGGAGTAGGGGGAAAGGGGAAGGGGGGAGAATCTTAGACTGCTTCTGGGAATTAACTACGAGAGGGAGGAGGCAGTCTTGGAATCATTCAAGGAATGAATTCACAAGGCAGGAGGGTTGACCTCAGCCTTATTCAAGGATTAGTTCAATGTTTTCCCTTTCCCTTTCCAAACTCAGCAGCATCAAAGAATTAATTCAAAGATTAATTCAACGTTCTCCCTTTCCCCTTTCGCCTTTCGCCTTTCGCCTTTCGCCTTTCGCCTTTCCCCTTTCCCCTCCTAAACCGCCCGAACCACAGCCTCCTGCCCGATCGCCCCGCCCTGAGTGCCCTGCTGGATCAGTTCTACCTTGTAGCCATCGGGGTCTTCGACGAAGGCGATGACCGTTGAGCCATGTTTCATGGGGCCGGGTTCGCGGGTGACTTTGCCGCCGCGATCGCGAATTCTGTCACAGGTGTCGTAGATATCATCAACTCCGATGGCGATGTGACCGTAGGCGTTGCCCAGATCGTAGTGATCGGTGCCCCAGTTGTAGGTGAGTTCTAGAACCGTATGGTCAGCCTCTTCGCCGTAGCCGACAAAGGCTAGGGTAAACTCACCGCCGGGGTAGTCTTTCTGGCGCAGGAGCTTCATCCCCAGGACTTCGCAGTAAAACTTGAGAGACTCCTCCAGGTTGCCGACGCGCAACATTGTATGCAGTAATCGCATGATGATTCTCCTCGTTGACTAGATTGAATCCAACAAAATCAAAACTGAATCAAAAATCACTTCATTCAAATCTTAAGTCTACTGAACGGGATTGATAGAAGCGTCCAGAGAGGTGATATAAGGATTGAGGCCATGTTTTTTGTGGAACTTGCTTGCTTGGGTGACTTCTGCGATTCGGAGTCCTGAAGCTGGCATTCAAGCTAGGATTCAAGCTGGCATCGATGGACTTGGAGGCAATCACTCAAGAGAGTCGATCGCTCAAGGCTACAAGCCAAGCTAGGAAAGGGGTTCCACTGAACGAGACAAGACTTGGTGATTTACCTGAGGAAGGAGCAGCGATGATGGATGGACTCGATACGGCCATTGAAACCATTGAGGCAAGAGAAATTTTAGACTCGCGGGGGCGACCCACGATCGAAGCCGAGGTGTCTCTGGCGAGTGGGGCGGTGGGCTTAGCCCAGGTGCCCAGCGGTGCTTCAACGGGCACCTTTGAAGCCCATGAACTGCGCGACGGTGATGCCAGTCGCTACGGCGGCAAGGGCGTGCTGCGAGCCGTGGTCAATGTGGACGAAAAAATTACCCCCAAACTGCGGGGCATGGATGCGCTCAACCAAGGGGCGATCGATCGCGCCATGATTGGCATTGACGGTTCCCAGAACAAATCCAACTTGGGTGCCAATGCCATTCTGGGCGTTTCCCTGGCCACGGCCAAAGCCGCAGCCCAAACGCTAGGCTACCTGGGCGGTCCGTTGGCCAACCTTCTACCCGTACCGCTGATGAACGTCATCAACGGCGGTGCCCATGCCGACAACAACGTGGACATCCAGGAATTTATGATTGTGCCTATAGGTGCCCCGACCTTCAGTGAGGCATTGCGTTGGGGTGCAGAGGTCTTTGCCAGCCTCAGCAGCGTGTTGAAAGATAAAAGTCTGCTGACGGGCGTGGGCGATGAGGGCGGCTTTGCGCCCAACCTGAAGTCCAATCAAGAAGCGTTGGATTTGCTGATGATGGCGATCGAGAAGGCGGGCTATCGTCCTGGCGAACAGATTTCGTTGGCGCTGGATGTG
>JALOOP010000288.1 GCA_025454315.1 Oculatellaceae cyanobacterium Prado106 | reverse complement strand
GGTCTTGGAGATGCAGGGTGAAAGTTATCGCCAGCAACAAGCGAAGGAGAAACGATTAAACGCAAAAGAGAAGACTCAAACTTCCAGCTAAATCAGCTTAATGAGTTGCTGAAAACAGCAACGACTCAACGATTGAATTGATCTTGAGGCGACTCACGCCACCTTAACTTGAGAGCTTGGCCACCGTACTATCGTCAGTAGGGTCACTTTGTAGTCCAAATTTATGCCAGTTGAATAGTACATGTGAAAGATTGACATTCTAGAATGTCAATCTTTCACATGTTTTTTCTTTCTCTACTGTGGTATCGATTTCGGTCAATTTGATTGTCGTCGGTGTCTATTTGATTGACATTTGACATTCGATCATCTGCTGAATCGAGCTTTTCAAGTAGAGCAATATTGTGCCGCCATGGTAATAGTGCAACGCTGCGTTGCACTATTTCGACATCAGGGTAGGCTTCAGCGAAAGCCCGCATGTACTTAAGATTTCGAGCTGAGAAACCCTGAACATTGGGAAATTCCTTCTTTAGATCCCGCGCTATCTTTTCAACAATTTTAGCCCCCCATCCTTCCTCTCTCTGACGCTCTAAAATTGCCTGTCCAATGTGCCAATACAGTGAAATTAGCTCGGAGTTAATCGCAAGAGATGTCCGAATCTGAGTTGTTCGGATTTGCTCTTTGAGCTTATTCAAGAATTGGTCGTAGTCGTCAGGGACAAGAGAGAAGGGTTTATTGCTCACGGCATTTCTCAGAGGTATAGCGTGTAGAGATTAGATGAACTCAACGCAACGGAAAAAGATATTGCTTATCCTGTTCCTGGGGCTAGGCTCAGTTGAGCAATAGTCGCCACTCGGATAATGTTATCCGAGTCTGGCAAAAGAAAGGCGATTCTTGAGGTTCATTCCCAAATCCTACTCAATCAGTTCCTTAGTACTATCCCCTATAAATCTTCACTTAATAAAGCTTCAAGTTGCAAAAGCATTTTTTCAAGCTTTTTCCCCTTGCTTGGATCATTCCAAATCTTATTTTTCTTCAATCTTTTGTAGACACTGTCCACACGCTCTTGTAGGGTGGGTTGGGTAACTTCTCTATGAGTGTTGGTTTTGGGTTCGGCAACCCTTTCACGAATTTGGCTCAGAGATAAATCCTGTTCAATGGCTGTCTGCAAAAGATCTTCCCTGTTTTGAGTATCCTTGAGCCGTGCGATCGCTCTAGCTTTTGTGTACTCGATTTTCCCTTGGCTTAAGGCTGTCAAGACATCCTCAGGCAAATTTAGCAGTGGGAGTCGATTCACCCGAAAACTTTCTGGCGTTAAACCACTGAAAAGTTCAAAGACGGACTTGATGACTTTCCACTCGTCACTTCGGATAACGTTATCCGAACCTTGTTTTCCTTCTGTAGCGGCTCGGTTGAGCAATGTCACAACCTCGGCATCTGTTTTACCTAGCTTGAGGGAAAGAAGCTTGAGCATCCCTTGAGTCTCTTCAACAGGATTAGGATTGGTTCTATGATTATTCTCAATCAGAGCTAGCTCGACAACTTCTGCATCTGTTAACTCTTGGATTTTTGACAAAATTGTTCCAGTACCTGCTTTTTGGCAACTCAAGAAGCGAGTTTGCCCAAAGACCAATTCATACCCTGATGTTTTCGGGTCAGGCCGGACTAGGACGGGTTGCAGTTGCCCATATTTCTGTATTGAACTAACCATTTCGGCCAGTTTTGCTTGATCTACGTAGCGTCTGTACTGAAGGGGTGACAGGTGTACTTTGGACAGAGGAATTTTTTGAACCTCCTGTTCAAGTTTGCTTGGAAGTTCCTGCTTTTGCTGGGGGGGCTGGTCATGAGTTTGCCCAAACACAAACTCATTCGCGAGGGTGTCTACAAGTGATGTTCGTTTCATAGTTAGTGATGGATCTTCAATATTTCTTTGAACAAATTATCGAATTCTTTTGATGAGTCGGTTGCTGGTTTGCCATTCAAGTCCCAGACGGTTGCTCTCTGCCCAAAGGTATCAGCAATAATCTGTCTCTGGTAGATTTTACTTTTGAGGATAGGAACCTTGGTCTGAGAGAGGAGTTGTTCAGCTTCGTCTAGTAGCTTCGTTCCTTTGACAGCTCTAGAGATAAAGACTGCTGCTTCAGGTGCCCCTTTACGAACTGACTGTGCTTGATTGATTAGACGAACTGTATCGGCTGCTGAACGGAGGTCTACACCTGTTGGTTGGCAGGGAACTACTGCGATATCCGCACGGAAAAGAATTGCTCGGGTCGTTTCAGAGAGGGCAGCAGGTCCATCGACAACAATATATTGCTGCTGCAACGCAAGGTTAGGGATTTGCTCCAATAGATCATCCGGTGATTGAATGACTTGGAACGGAATTTTCGTTTCCATAGAGTCAAGCCAAATTGAGCTTGATTTCTGGGCATCCGAGTCAACTAAAAGAACTTTTTGCTGTTTCTTTTGATTCAGCCAGTAGGCAAAATGAACGCTTGTTGTGCTCTTAGCGCATCCGCCTTTCTGATTAATGAAGGCTATGACTGTTCCCATTTTTTATTGGCTGTCTATGTCAAGGGTAAGGTAATTCAATTAAATATCAAATGTCAACATTTGCTTCATAAAATTGAAATGTTTTTGCCGCTAAAACTGGAATATGACTTCTAAGGCTTTAAGCCTAAAGTTCAACGACCTTCGGATAACGTTATCCGAAGGTCGATAATGAAATCAAGATGAGCTAGCCGAGGCAGATCTCTTGCTGGAGGATCTTACCTGCGCGATCGCCTCATCGTCGCTCAAACTTGCTCTTGGCGTGATCTGGACGAGTGGGCTTGGTCTTGCGGCGAGGGGAATGATCGGTTTTATCCTCCGAGGAACCGGGCACATCAGCCGTCAGGAGATAGACCCGTTTGCCATCCACTCGATAAAGATTCTCTGGAATACAAACCCAGCCTTGCGCTTGCAGCACCTCTATCCGCAGGTCGCGCTGGCGCAACGCCTCCTCCGCGTCCTCAAAATCTAGCTCTGAGAAAACTTCTGACAGCATGGGTGCAGACTCCTGTAGCCGAGCAACAAAGATTCAACTTGAACCAGTCCTCAGTCTAGCGTTTTGAGTAGGAGCTTTTGCGGTAAATTTGTACCATGCCATCCTCCTCCAGTCCAGGACAACCCCCCATTGAGCCGCTTCAAGGCGTGGTCGAACGCATCACCTACCACTCCGAAGAATCGGGCTACACTGTCGCGCGTCTCAAAGCCCCCCGTGTCAGCGACCTGGTTACCATCGTCGGCAACTTCGCCAACATCCAGGCGGGACAGACCCTCCAGATGGAAGGCACCTGGCGAGAGCATCCCAAGTACGGTGCCCAGTACCAGGTCACCCAGTACCGAGAAACTAAACCTGCAACCATCACTGGGATCGAGAAGTATTTGGGCAGTGGCTTGATCAAAGGAGTGGGACCTGTAACCGCCAAGCGCATTGTCGCCCACTTCCAACTGGAAACCCTCGACATCATCGAAAATCAGATCGATCGCCTCAGCGAAGTCCCAGGCATCGCCAAGAAGCGGGTGAAGCTGATCCAAACGGCATGGCAGACGCAGAAGGCGATCAAGGAAGTCATGCTCTTCCTGCAAGGACACGGCGTTTCCACCACCTATGCGGTGAAGATCTACAAGCAGTATGGCGATGAGGCGATCGCCACCGTCACCGCCAACCCCTACCGCTTAGCCACCGATGTGTATGGCATTGGCTTTGTGACCGCCGATGCGATCGCCCGTCACCTCGGCATCGAACCCAACTCCGAATTTCGCTACCGCTGTGGCATCCTGCATGTGCTAGAGAAGGCAGCAGAGGATGGGCATTGCTTCCTCCCCCAAGCCGAACTGGTGGAGAAGGTGGTCAACCGCCTCGCCCTTCCAGACCACCGCATTGAACCCGAAGACATCCTCAACCTGACCACCGACATGGTCTTAGACGAAGAACTGATGATGCAGGGTGGCCCCGGTGAGTTCCAGGGGCAGTTCCTCTGCTATTCCCCCGCCTTCTTCCACACTGAACAAGGGTTAGCCCATCAGGTGCAGTTCCTCCTTCGTCAGCCCCTGATCGTCGATCGCCTGCGCGTCGAGCGGTGGATCGAACGGTTTACCGAGAAGACGGGACTTCAGTTGTCCGAGCAGCAACGGCAGGCCGTGGTCATGGCCGCGACTCAGCGAGTATTGATTCTCACAGGTGGCCCTGGTGTGGGCAAGTCGTTTACCTGTCGAACGATCGTTGCCCTCTGGAAAGCAATGGGCAAAACGATCGCCCTAGCTTCCCCGACCGGACGAGCGGCACAACGACTGAGTGAGATGACAGGGCAGGAAGCCAAAACGATTCACCGCTTGCTGGAGTTCGACCCCAAGACGATGAAATTCAAGCGAGATCAGGAGAGTCCGATTGGGGCAGAGGCGATCGTGGTAGACGAAGCCTCGATGCTGGATCTGTTCCTGGCTAACTCCCTGATGAAAGCGATCGCCCCCACCGCCCAGCTTCTTCTCGTGGGCGACACCGACCAACTGCCGAGTGTCGGACCAGGCGCAGTACTGCATGACCTGATCCAATCAGCGCTAATCCCCGTGGTGAGATTAACCGAGGTGTTCCGGCAAGCGCAGACCTCGGCCATCATCACCAACGCGCACCGCATCAACCAGGGCGAATATCCCAGATTAGAACCCATTTCCAAAACTCCTCGCTCTGACTGTCTGTGGTTCAAGATTGAGGAACCCGAGAAGGGAGTCCAGGCGATTCGGGACATCATGACCTACCTGATTCCCCAGCAAGGCTTTGACCCAGCGAAGGACGTGCAGGTTCTCTGCCCGATGACCCGGGGAGATGTGGGAACTCGACTGCTCAACCAGGCATTGCAGCAACTGATCAATCCACCTGCCCCGAACAAAGCGGAGATAGTGCGAGGTGGAATGACGCTGCGAGTGGGCGATCGCATCCTTCAGCAAAAGAACGACTACAACCGGGAAGTGTTCAACGGCGACCTAGGGGTGATTACGAGCATGAACCTGGAAGACCAGGAAGTGAGCGCTCGCTTTGGCGATCGGGAAGTGACCTACGATTATGCCGACCTCAACGAAATTACCCTGGCTTTTGCCACGACGATCCACAAAGCGCAGGGCAGTGAGTATCCAGTGGTGATTCTGCCCGTCTTCATGCAGCACTATATGATGTTGTCGCGGAACTTGATTTACACCGGGATGACTCGTGCGCGGAAGCTGGTGATTGTGGTGGGGGATCAGAAGGCGATCGGGCTGTCGGTGAAGCAGGTGAAAGACCAGGAGCGATACACTCTGTTGGCGCATCGGCTGAAGCGATAGTGGGGTAACTTCTCAATTTCAAGGAACTTGTATTCTAGCAGTTAAACTAGATATATATAGCTAGAACTAATTCCTGATGATTCAGGATGTGAATCTCTGAGATTTCCGTTTGAACTGGCTGGAATGAAACGAGTAAACTGAAAGTGCTGATGTCCTCGCTTTTGCTCAACGCTTTGTCATGAAACATCTCAAACGAGAACTACAACGAATGGACGCCAAACCGAAACTGGGCAAGAAGCGATCGGTGGGCTGGTGGGTCGATGAACGTCGGCAACCGACACCGCTCACCCAGGAGCAGAAGGACTGGGTGGACTTGGCGATCGCCAATCATTACGCGACCTCTGTGGGGTACTTCAGCGTTCCACCGGATTACTTGGAGCGAGATCTGGACTGGTGGGTGTTTGCGACAGAGCGACTCAGCCCGACGGAAGGGCAGGACTTGGTGCGATTGAGTGAGGCGATCGCCGGGTTGCCCGTGAGTGAACTGCGGCTTCAGCACTACGAAAACATTCTGGCCTCGATCAAGCAAGTCTCTGAGATTGAAGCTGGGGTGAAGGAATTATTGCCCTGTATCCAAGCCTGGGGATGGAACCCTGCTCTGGTCTACCGCTCCATTTTGTTTTACCTCAGCACCAAGGAGCGACTTCCGCTGAGCGCTGCTGAACTCCAGCAGATGGCAAGCATCCTTGAAGTGGAAACAATGGCACCTGAATCACTGGCCTCCCTCGCTTGGGAGTCGCCAGACTTTGATATCCAAGACGTGTTGGCAGAAATTGAGCAGCATCTGGAGCGGTTGAGGTGGAGCGCAGCAGCAGAAGCGGAGTTCATCGCCCAAGCGTTTGGTGGACGACAGAAGGCTGAATTAAAGGAGGATGAACTGATTGAGTACTGCTTGATCCTGGGAGAAATCGAAGGGTGAGGGAGATAGAAGTCGTTTGGCATTCTCTCAAAGTCTTCTGGTTCTAGTGAAGTAAATATACTAGCTTAGCTAGAACTAATCTTTCTTTTTTCTGCGGGAGTCGAAACAGACGATCGCCGAAATGGAATTGCTGTTAGAGGAAAGTAGGGGTGTCATCAGGATGAGCGAAAAACAGTGCCACGGAACGCTGAACCCTACAATTGGATGCTCCAATCTGAGCTAGGAATGCACTACTCCTGAAGCCAGTCAAATAGCTGACCAATAGTCAGTTCAAAGCTCTCGGCAAAAGCGGGGACTGGAATGCGATCGCTCACATCTTCAAACACAGCAAGAGTCCGGTCTGCAAAATAGACAAATACTAATTCTTCGTCTGGGTCGATTAACCAACCCATCTGAGTTCCATTGGCAAGGCAATGAAGAATATTGCGAACGACCTTCGTTTGGCTCTGATCGGGAGAGAGAATTTCGATCGTCCAATCGGGTGCGATCGTAAAGGTATTCGAGACTTTGCCATTCTCGTCGCGGGGAATCCGTTCCCAAATAAAGACAGCAACATCCGGCACCGTCGATCGTCCGCCAAAGGTGCAGCGCAGTTCAGGATAGGCACGCGCAATGTGGTTCGGCTTGAGAACCGTGTTGATGGCTGGAACCAAATCGCCTTGAACGGTGCTGTGTTTTCCTTGGGGCATGGGCTTTTGAATCATTTGACCGTCAATGAACTCGCTGGCGGGTTTGGTTTCCGGCAGTTGGAGGAATTCTTCGAGGGTGAGTGGCTTGCTCGGAGTTTGTACCATGACGGTAAGGAGGGATTGTTTGCCTCGACTCCATTATTTTACTTTTTCTCGCCGATTGTGGATGATGTGCATTGAAGCTGAGGAGACTGAGATCTCCAGACACCTAGAACTACAGAATCTTTTAGTGGTTATATGATTCTAGCTAAATATAAATAAAGTTAAAAAAGTTAAACTAGAATCATCGCTTGATTCGGTTGCATGGTGTTTGCAATCGTCCCAGGCGTCTTTGTCTAAAGCTTATTGTGCATCGGTTTTCACGAACAACGATCGCGACCGGGTTTGCAGTCTACAAAGCTCAGTGCTTCGGGATCGAGGGAAGTGGCGATCGCGGATTCAATAGCGGCTTCAATGGGAAACTCGGTTTCTTGGGCACGCTCAAGCAAAGCCTGCTGGATTGAGATGGGCAGCTTTTCGAGGAAAGCTATAGCCGTCTGGTGGTCAAGATGTAAGTTCTGGGTTGTATCATCCATTGATTTCCCCATTGGACTTTTCAGATAAAAAGGTGGCTCTGTTTTCCGAACGAACTGATTGTCTAGCTCTAATGATAATCTTGTTGAGCGATCGCCCCCCATCAGTCCACAGAACTCTCCCCTCAACACCAGCCATTGTCCTTCCTGCTGACATCGGTCAAAACTTAGATATAATCCCTCAATACCTGTTCAATGCTGGCTTTCGCATCATAGATTTCACTTCAAACCAGCATTCTCAAAACCCTGTATTTTTCTGAGATTCCACGCCTCCTTTTAAGATTAGTTCAGTCGTTAGTCCAAATTCAAAATTACATCTTCTAAAATCCTTGCACATCAAGCATCATAGCGTCTTGACTAATTGCTGTCGTCCAAACGACTCTAGGTGGGGCGCGAATTTTCTTATGTAACTTTTGAATTGCGATCAGATTCAAAAGTTACATAAGAATCAGATTTTTCCGACTTACTCCCCGCAAAAACTCAGCCTTCCTGCTGTTGGACTTCGCCGATCGCCCGATAGTAAGCGGCGATCGCGGCCTCTTGTTCCCCTCGAAGGGTGTACCGCCGAAACGCCTGCTCAGAGCGATGTCCCGTCAATCGTCTGGCATGAGCGGGATCTACGCCCATGAGTAGCAATTCGGTGGCGTAGGTATGACGGAATAGGTGGGGATGGAGATCGGGTAATCCAGCGATCGCCCCAATCTTCTCCACCACGAAGTAGATGCCGTGGTACGAAAGCCGATCGCCCTTGCGTGGCCCCTGCATGGAGAGGATGAGCGGGCGATCGCCACTCAACCCCTCCCTATCCTCCCGCCGCTCCTGCAAATACTGCTCCAGCACCGCTACGGACTCCCGCCTCAGTGGCACCAGACGCGGCTCATCGGTCTTGGTATCGGCGAGGAACAGGATGCGCCCATCGAACGCCGCCAGATTCAAATCCACGACTTCTCCTGCCCTTAACCCGTGAGAGAGCAGATGAATCAGCGCCTTATCGCGGCTGCGAGTCTCCTGGAGTTGCTCCAGCGCTGCCCAAACTTGAGCAACCTCTGCCTCACTCAAGCTCTGGGCTGGGGGTAAGGGCACCTTCTCAAAGCGCAACCCAACGGTTGGGTTGACGGGAACCCGTTGGGGATGAACCCGACAAGCCCAGCTAAAGAAGCTTTTGAGGGCGGTCAAGGCGGCATTAATGGAACTGGGGGACAGTGGTTTGCCGTGGCGCACTGACAGGGCTTCCATGAGGAAATGCTTGTATTGCCCGAGGTGACGGGACTTGAGATCGCCCCAGCCTAGGTCTGTCCAATCGAGGAAGCGGCGTAATTCGCGTTGATAGGCTTTTCTGGAATTGGCGGAGAGCCGAGCGGAGTTGAGGAATTCCTCGATTAGGAGCCAGCGTAGGTCAGTGATGGGACGAGGGCTTTCCTGGGGGACAGGTTTGGAGGCGGTAAGGGAGATGACGCGAATTGGGGGGAGTTGGGAGGGGTTCATCGAGAGCCTGGAGGGTGGGGGGAATGCCATACCTCTAAGGGGCGATCGGGACTAGTGTATCTATTCTTTTTGTACTTAAAAACAGGGATTACTCTAAATATTATTGCAATATCTGATATACGACTAAAATACGACTAAATTAAGAAAGCACTCGCCTCAGTTAAGATATGATGTCTTAAACCCCTCAACTGTGGGCTTTTGAATGCGCTCTCCCTTCCCTGGCATGAATCCCTACCTGGAGCAGCCTGCCTTTTGGCCCTCCTTCCACTACCGCTTCATGGTGGCGATTGCCAATGCTATTGAGCCGCAACTGAGCGATCGCTACTATATCGATGTTGAGACGCGCACCTATCAAAGCAACGATGACGGGAGCGAGGTGCTGATTGGGATTCCAGATGCCGTCGTGTTGCGCTCAGAAGAAGGGAGACCCGCTGTGCCCAATGAACGCCTAGAAGCGAGCGAACCGACTATTTCTGTCGCTCTGCAAGATCCTCCGGAACCTGAGATGGTGCGGGTGCCCATGCCGCTAGAGATTCGAGAAAGATATTTGGAAATTCGTGAAGTGGGCAGCGACGCTGTGATTACAGTGATGGAACTGCTATCCCCTAAGAATAAGCAAGCAGGGGAAGGACGCGATGCCTATGAGCAAAAGCGAAGAGCCGTTCTCAGCAGTTCAACCCATCTCATTGAACTAGACCTGTTGTGCGGTGGGCGGCAGATGGAAATTTTGGGCACACCCAGGATGACTCCCTACCGAATCTTGATCAGCCGCAGTCATCAGCGTCCTACAGCGCAACTCTATGGAATCAGCCTCCAGCAACCATTGCCCAGCATTTGGATTCCCTTAAAGGCCGAGGAAGATGAGGTGATTGCACCGTTGCAAGACGCTTTCGAGCAGGTTTTCCGAGAAGCTCGATATGGAACCCGGATTGATTATCGTCAACCGCCACCACCACCCGCTTTATCGAAGGTCGATCAAGTCTGGGTGAATGAGAGACTGGTACCTCTTCGAGGTTGATGAGTCGATACTCTGACAGGCAGTTCGGCATCAAGGAATTCCGTCTGACGGGCTTGGGTGAGGCTTTTTCGACCCAAGAACAAGGTGCTTCAGCGCGTTGGTTCTGCTCTATACTCAGGTTTGTGGTACTTTTATACCGGATTTGGTGTCGCATGAATGCCGACTCTCTTTTCACTTTTTTCTGAGATGAATCATGGCACGTCCTGATAGTGAAAAATGTCGCCTTTGCTCTAAGCTCAGTAGTGCTGAGGCGCAACAGCGTCATGGAGAAACTGGGGATGGTTGCTGGGATGACCAGAAATGCCACAATCGTCGTTCCTATTACCGTCATCGGGGTATTCGGAATCATACGCGCAAGCAAAAACGGCGCAATGAGGTTCAAAGCCTGGAGCAGGATGGGGCAAAGGTTGCAACGGTGACATTGGACATTCCAGTTCCTGCGATTCCTGCTGCCGTCGTTCACTGGTACCGAGAAACCAAAGATGCCCCACTCCACGCACTGGGAGCAGAACTCTGGGTAGGCAATGACCGGGTAGCCAAAATTGAACCGGTTCACTGTTTGGGATTAACAGAACTACAAGTCAAGACACTGCTGCTGCGAATTCTCGATGGTTTCTCTCAACACAGTGGATTGAAACTAGAACGGTTTCGATCGTCGGTCGAACTGCATCCACTCAATTGTCCGATTCGTCCCTGTCCTTTATATCCTCTGGAGGAGTAAGGATGGAGATACGTCAGTTGGAATTAGACCTTTGGCAGTCCCTGGAAGCGGCGGTGCAATATCCAGAGACAGCGAATTTGCAGCGCTTGTGTGATGCGTTGGAGGCGGCGATCGCCCACCACCCCTTACGGATGCAACTACAAATTGCTGGGGACATGCTGCAGCAAATCTCAGCGGTCTATGCGGCGAGAGCGGAATGGATGATGACGGGCTGGGAGCATCAGCACAATCCCCAGGAGCCAGTGGTGTCTTTGCAGGATTACGCCGATTTGTTTACTCAGTCGTTGTCGTTGGACTTGAGCGATCTGTTTGAGGAACCCGAGGCGGTGCAGTATCCAGCAGAGCGGCAGGGGCGATCGCCCAGAGAAGGATCAGTGGTGGGGCTAGTGGATCAAGAGGCGCTGTTGTCGCAGTTGGATCAGCGGTTGAGTGAGCATCCGGAGATGACGGA
>JALOOP010000287.1 GCA_025454315.1 Oculatellaceae cyanobacterium Prado106 | reverse complement strand
AGTCTGGCACTCATGCAAAGAATTTATCGCGCATCGATTATTCCAATCGGTGGAAGAATTGAGAGAACTACTGGATCGACTCCTGAATCAAGGAGAATTAGAGATTCAGTGGAAGCGAAAAGTGAAGAATAAAGGAAATGAGCTACTTGCAAGTTAAATGTTGAGTAGCTTATCTCTTGCCGATCTTTTTGCCAATTCTTAGCCCACAAGGTACCTTTTCTGACAAAGAGACGGTCTAAATTATTCCTTATTCGGATAAGAAGGCTATTAACCATAATGAAAACTTAACCTTGCAACACAATGTAATCGTTTTAATCTTCTATTTCTTTAGGACTTACACCTTGACAGGTTGGCGAAATCATGCACTGATAAAAGCAGCCCCTTCCTCCTCCTGCTCAACCGATGCGTCAACTCTCCAAGCCCTCGACTGCCCAGTGTAACTGCAATCTGTACACCTTATATTTGATGGCAGAGCCGCAGTATGTTAGTTGCGTTCGACTCGCAGAAATCCTAGAAACCTTGAGCCATGACAGTGTGAATCGGTTTCTCCTGCGAGAACGCTACACTCCAGAAGATCTCTTTAACGAAGTCAAAGGGGAACTCGACCTGGTCGGTGGCAATCTGAGCGTAGACGATAGCGTGGAAGATAAACCCTACCGTGACCCGCAAAAAAGTGCGTTGGTCAGCTACTTCTGGTCAGGGAAACACAAGCGGGTGGTCAAAGGGATTGATCTGATCACGTTGTACTACACTGACCGAGCGGGCAATGCCTATCCGGTGAACTATCGTCTTTATGATAAGCAGGAGGGAAAAACCAAGAACAATTATTTTCGAGAGATGGTGCTGGAAGTCATGCAATGGGGACTGAAACCGGAGTGGGTGAGTGGAGATAGTTGGTATGCCAGTTTGGAGAACCTGAAATTTCTCAGAAACGAGAAGATGGGTTTCTGGTTTGGTATTGCGGACAATCGCCAAGTGTCATTGGAACGGGGGCAGTTTGTTCAGGTGCAAAGCTTAGATATTCCAGAAGATGGGCTAAAGGTATACCTGAAGGCGTTTGGCTGGGTTAAGGTGTTTTGTCAGTCGTTCAAAAACGAACAACGATATTACATCATGTTCCGACCGGATTTGGATGATACAGAACAATTAACGTACAAGCAGTTTAAGGAAGTCCATGACGGACATTGGCAAATTGAGTGTTATCACCGAGTGATCAAGCAGGTCTGCAATATTGAACGATTTTACGTACGAAATGAACAAGCGATTCGGAATCACTTTTTCTGTGCGTTACGAGCGTTTAGCAAGTTGCAAACCTTGTGTCGTCAAGGTGTGATTCAAACCTGTTATGAGCTATCACGCCAGTTATTTGTACCAGTGATTCGTCAATTTATTCTGGAGAATCTCACAGCAGACACCTTTGCTTGACCATAAGGACTCATATTTGTCAATGCGTAACTCCTATTCTTTTAAGCGTGTCTCTCGCGCTTTACAGGGACATTGATGCCCCTTAAGCCTTTTGATTTGATGAAATGTTTCTTGACGATAGGGGCAGGCTGCAACTGCCTCTATCGTCAAGAAACATTTCGGATCGCTGTAGAAACCTAAGTAAAGCTTATTCCTGGTTGTCCTGTTTAAGGAGTTTGTCTAGTAGTATGAGTCTTCTCATGTCAGATGCTCTCTCACTCTCTTTCTTATTGTTCTGAATCTGTTTAACTCCCTGACAAGATTTACTCTTCTGCAAAGGATACAAGCGCAGCTTTGCCATCACCCGCTAGAATCTTAAGGGTGAAAAACTCTGTTGAATTAACAAAGAAAGCTATATTAGAGCCTATGTCTGTTCGCGTTCGCATCGCTCCTAGCCCCACGGGCAACCTGCATATTGGCACCGCCCGAACTGCCGTCTTTAACTGGCTCTTTGCCCGTCATCACGGCGGCACCTTTGTCCTACGGATAGAAGATACCGATTTTGAGCGATCGCGCCCCGAATACACCCAAAATATCCTGGACGGCCTCACCTGGCTAGGCTTAACCTGGGACGAAGGCCCCTCCTTCCAAACCCAACGCCTGGATCTCTACCGTCAGGCGGTTCAAACCTTATTAGAAAAAGGCTTGGCCTATCACTGTTTCTGCACCGAGGCCGAACTAGAGGTCATGCGCGCCGAGCAAGAAGCTAAAGGACAAGCTCCCCGCTACGATAACCGCCATCGCAACCTGACGGCAGAGCAACAGCAAGCTTTTGTGGCTGAAGGACGACAACCCGTGATTCGCTTCAGAATCGACGACGATCGCACCATCACCTGGAACGATATGGTGCGGGATCAGGTGTCTTGGAAAGGCAGCGACCTGGGTGGCGACATGGTGATTGCCCGTCGCGCCGATTTCGGTGAAATTGGCCAGCCGCTCTACAACTTTGTTGTGGTCGTCGATGACATGGACATGCAAATCACCCATGTGATTCGCGGAGAAGATCATGTGGGTAACACGCCCAAGCAAATTCTGCTCTACGAAGCGCTGGGTGCCAACATCCCCGAGTTTGCCCATACGCCGCTAATCCTCAGCCCTTCCGGCAAAAAACTCTCCAAGCGAGACGGTGTCACCTCCATCGATGACTTTCGCAAAATGGGCTATGTCCCTGAAGCCATGGTCAATTACATGACCCTCCTGGGCTGGTCGGCTCCGGATGCCCAAGAACGCTTCACCCTCCCCGAAGCCGCTGAGAAATTTGACTTTGAGCGGGTCAACAAAGCAGGAGCCAAGTTTGACTGGGACAAGCTCAACTGGCTCAACAGCCAATACCTGCACGATATGCCCACCGATCGCCTCACCGATCTGCTCATCCCCTACTGGCAAAACGCGGGATATGCCTTAGATACGGGCGATCGCACCTGGCTCACCCAACTCACCGCGCTCCTGGCTCCCAGTCTAGTGCGCTTAGAAGATGCAGTTGCCATGAGCCGCTATCTCTTCGTCCCCACCATCGAATATGCCGAGGCAGCCGTCATCCAACTTAAACAGGAAGGGGTCACCCCAGTGCTACAGGGCATCCTGTCTAGTCTGGATGGCATGGGCACCTTCACTGAAGCGGAAGCCCAAACCCTCATCCAGCAGGTCGTGAAAGATCTGGGGGTGAAAAAAGGTCTGGTGATGAAATCCCTCCGAGCCGCACTAACCTGCGATCTGCACGGCCCTGATTTGATTCAGTCCTGGTTGTTGCTGCATCAACATCAGTTGGATACGTCACGGTTGCAGGAGGCATTGGCGATCGCAGCGGCCTAAACCCCTGATATTCTCCCTGCTATTCTGGGCGATCGCCCCGGTATTCGTTAAGCGAAAAACCCTAAAGGCTACTGCACGCTATGCAGTGTTCTTTAGGGTTTTCTCAATGACTCTGAGATTAGGATTGCTTGTGAGATTGGGATTCAGAAGGTTTATACCCAAGTCGGAACTTAATCATAAAATTGCACGTCTTGATGGTTCTACCCTGATTCTTGGTTTAGTCCATTGAACTATTCCATTGAACTACTCCATCAAACTGGGTCGCATTACGTCTCATTGAGTTGCGGAATATCCCTCCAGACTGCGAACAAAGTTCCAACTGGTTCTAAACTATCCATAGAAGTCCACAAAAGAAAATTTACCAACCCATTTGGACTCAAAAGCCAAAATCAGCCATTTTATTCCCAATGAATATGAGAAAAAGGCAAACGGCTACAGACAAGAGCTTCGGCTGAGTTCATTGTCCCCCTTTCCCCTTTTCCCTTTCCCCTTTTCCCCTTCCCACTCATCCACAAAGCTCACCCGTCCCTCTACTTCCATGCACACTCAAGGGTTTCACTTCGGTCTAATGTTGGTTCCGGCGATCGCCACCCTCGCAGGCTCAGTCCTAGCGACCCAAGCCCCGATCGCCCAGGCACAACCGGCACCTTCCCCGCCCAACACCATCTTTGAAAACGTCACCCTCCAGCCCAACTTTTCCCCTGACCCCACCACGCTTCGGGGCATCAGCGGCGGCACCTCCACGGCTAGTGCGATCGCCGATCGCACCGAAACCGCCACTGGAGCTTGCACAGGCTTTGTCGATGGGGAGCCGGATCATACGCTGGTTTTGACGGAGTTTTTTAGCTTTTTGAGTCTGCAAGTGCAAAGCTCAGAGGATACAACCCTGGTGATTCGAGGCCCCGGCGGAGCCTGGTGTAATGATGACTACTCGGGGAAAAATCCGGGGATTGCGGGTCAGTGGCTTTCGGGGACTTATCAAATTTGGGTGGGTTCCTATCAGCAAAATGAGTTTAGCCCCTACGTTATTCAAGTCACTGAAAATCGATAATGGAAGGAAGACACAATAAGCTGGTTTATTTTGAACCGCAGAGACGCAGAGGCGCAGAGATTCTTTTTTTCTGGGTTCTTCATCTGATCAAAGATTTGAGGTTGGGATTTAAGGGCAAAGACTAGCGCAGAAAAAAGGGATGCCGCTCTAGGAGCAGCATCCCTTTTGCCAGCTAAAAATCTTCTAATCCTAAAAATCTTCTAAGAAAGGAGCCAAACGACTGAGCAGGGGATCGACCTCGGGAACGGGGTCAGGTTCGGGGGGTGGGTCTGCGTGGGTTGATGGGCTTTGCCCTTGGTTTTTAGGGTGTTGGAGGCTTTCGAGGTGTTGGAGGCGATCGCCCATCCCCTCGAATTTTTCCACCAGGAAGGTTATGGAGTTGGCCTGTTGAGCCGCCATTTGTCCTTCCAAACGCGCCACCTGGATTTGTAGTTCAACGATTTGCTGTTGCAAGGTGGTGGTTGCTGCCCCTGGATTCGGTGCGCTTTCCGGGAGCAAAAAACTCCGCAGAGCTTGCTTACAGAGTGCACTGAAATTGCCGTGGAACTGGCTCTCTAGGGCGACTTCGACGGCTTGCAGCAGGGTTTGGTCTGCCTCCGTTTGGGCAAACCGGACGACTCGTCGGACAATCCAACTGACGGGTTGGGGAGAAGTCATTGCGACTCAATTAGCCTTTTGCGGCTGCAAGTTTCTGGGACAGGGCGGCGATCTGCGCTTCGCCATAGATATATTGTCCCAGAGCATTGGCCTGACGGGAAGGCTTGGCGAGATGGCCTTTGAGACGGGCATCGCGCAGCAGGGGGCGAAAGTCGTTCCAGAAAAACTCGCCGCCGCCGCCGCTGACCACGACATCGGTGACCCGTTCAGGGAGCCAAGCGACGAGGAGATCGGAGAGGTCACGGGCGAAATTTCTGCGGAGGCTGGGCAGAAAGTCGTCCAGGTTGGTGGGTTTGCTGGCTCCTCGGGGACGGAAGAAGCGTTCACCCTCGGGGCGGTGGACGGCCTCAATCAGCGACAGAGATTGGCTGTCTGCCCCTTGAATTTGTGCCGCGACCTGTTCGTAGAATTGGCTCATGGCAAAGGCTTCGCTCTTGGATGCGCCTCGGGCAAAGCGGAAACGATCGACCATGAGAAAATCCGTCGTTTGGTGGCCAATATCTACCACTGCCACTGAAAGGCTGGGAAAGTCTGGCGAGGAGGCTTTTTTGTCCTGGGCTTCTGACCAGATCAGACTGCCGTAGCCTTCGGGCATGACCCAGACTCGCTCAATTTCAATGGCCACGAATTCCCCCCGGTAGCTCATGACATGGGGCGATCGCAACAAACTCGTAATCTGCTCTTTTTCCCGGTCAAACTGCTCCTGAGAAAGATAGGGCAGCCCCAGAACGACCGAAATTTTGCCGCTCAGGTTGAAGAAGCCAACACAGGCCAACACCTTGACCAGGGCATCCTCAACCTTGGATTGACCCACGCCCAAATTTGCGCCAAAGTCAGCCGCCAACTGGCCAATGGCATAGCCATTTCCCTGAAACTCCAACCAGATGTCGAGCAGCGGATCGGTGGGCTGGGACTCAAATCCGCCTCGACGGACTTGTTCCACGGTGAGATGCGCCACGTTCGCCGGGATCAGAAACACCTTGTCGGGATCGCGACTGATGCAGGTTTTGGTTGAGGTGCGCCCCAAGTCAACACTCAGAACAGGGTTGGATACAGGTTGAGAAGCAGCGGAAGAAGAACTGCCAGCCATGAAATTCGTGACCTCTCTAAAGATATGCGCTGAAAGAATTTACTAGAAAACATTCACTGGAAAGGGGAGGGGGAGCGATCGCAGTCATCCTAGAAATGACAGTCAGCCCCAGCAATGAAGATTAAAGTCCTCATCCCAAACGGCTCTACGATTGTGCCATGCCCCTTCCAAAATTCTGGGTTAGGCTTAATACCTTCGTTCTACCACAGATCTTCTAAAAATAGTACATTTGAATTATTTATAGATTTACCGATTGGCGATTGGCCGGCTTCTCACCCGCATAAAAGGTTCAAGGAACTTGTCCTTGAGGACATCCCTTTGGCGTATTTCACTGGCATATCTTGACCTTAATCCCGGAATCCTGTTGAACTGCATCGGCTGGATTAAACCTGGACTTGATCTGGATCTGATCTGGGCTTGACAATAGTGCACAAATCGCATAAGAGCATCAAGTCCTTTCCTGTTGGGCTTTTTCGCGATCGCCCCCAACATTTGGTTGCCCAAATCCTCCTTATTAAGTTAAATTTAGTTAAGATTCATTCTCAGATTTGGCCAATCAAGTCGAAGCACAAGGCAATTCTCATGAAGGATTCATGAAATCCAAGAATCGATCGGAGAATGGGTCATGGCTTCGGATCATTTGCTTCTGGTGAGAATCTTTTACACTGAAAATGGCGCTTTACACTGAAAGAGATGAGTCTAAAACTTGGGGATCACTAGATTTGGGGATCGCCAGAGTGAAGGGATCATCGGTTTCTTTTTCAATTCGCCTTCATTTATAAAATCGAATTCACAACCCTGATATTGTTCTGGATTGGGCAAGGCCAGCCCCTCGGCTGCTGTTCCCTCGTTTCAATTCCATGAAAGCGATTCCATTCAAGCGATACATTGCTGGGTTGCAGTTGTACCGTTCTATAGAGGCAACTTAAACTATGAAACTTTCCTGGAGAGTCGTTCTTCTGTGGACGCTACCCGTTCTGGTCATTGGCTTTTTTATCTGGCAAGGAGCCTTCGCCGCCTCCCCGGTCAACATGGGCAGCAACACCGCCAGTACGCGCATGACCTATGGCCGTTTTCTCGACTATCTGGAGCAGGGACGAGTGTCCAGCGTCGATCTGTTTGAAGGTGGCCGCACGGCTATCGTCGAGGCTGTAGACCCTGAACTGGATAACCGGGTGCAACGCCTGCGGGTCGATCTCCCTGGAAATGCGCCCGAACTGGTCACCCGACTCCGCAAAGAAAATATTAGCTTCGATGTCCATCCCCCCCGCAACGATGGCGCAATCTGGGGCTTACTGGGCAATCTAATTTTCCCCGTGCTGCTGATTGGTGGGCTGTTCTTCCTGTTCCGCCGCTCCAGCAATGTCCCCGGCGGCCCCGGACAAGCCATGAACTTCGGCAAGTCCAAAGCCCGCTTCATGATGGAAGCCAAAACGGGCGTTCTGTTTGAAGATGTGGCCGGCATTGAAGAAGCCAAGGAAGAACTGCAAGAAGTGGTCACCTTCCTCAAAAAGCCCGAGCGCTTCACCGCAGTCGGTGCCAAAATCCCCAAGGGTGTCCTGTTAGTAGGGCCTCCTGGAACCGGAAAAACCTTGCTAGCCAAGGCGATCGCCGGAGAAGCCGGAGTGCCATTCTTCAGCATCTCGGGTTCAGAATTTGTAGAAATGTTTGTCGGCGTAGGTGCTTCTCGGGTTCGCGATTTGTTCAAAAAAGCTAAGGAAAATGCGCCCTGTATCATCTTCATCGATGAAATTGACGCAGTCGGTCGTCAGCGCGGTGCTGGCATCGGCGGCGGCAACGACGAACGGGAGCAAACCCTCAACCAACTGCTGACCGAAATGGACGGCTTTGAGGGCAACACTGGCATCATCATCATCGCGGCCACCAACCGTCCTGATGTCCTGGATTCAGCCCTGCTGCGTCCCGGTCGCTTCGATCGCCAAGTCACCGTCGATGCCCCCGATATCAAGGGTCGTCTAGAGGTGCTGCAAGTCCATGCCCGCAACAAAAAGCTGGCAGCGGATATTTCCCTAGAAGCGATCGCCCGTCGCACCCCCGGTTTCACCGGTGCCGATCTGGCCAACCTGCTCAACGAAGCCGCCATTCTCACGGCGCGTCGTCGCAAAGAAGCCATGACCATGCTGGAAATCGATGATGCGGTCGATCGGGTGGTCGCCGGGATGGAAGGAACTCCCCTGGTAGACAGCAAGAGCAAGCGATTGATTGCTTACCATGAGGTGGGACATGCGATCGTCGGCACCCTGATTAAAGACCACGACCCCGTCCAAAAGGTGACGCTGATTCCCCGAGGTCAGGCTCAAGGTCTCACCTGGTTTACCCCCAGCGAAGATCAGGGTCTCATCTCCCGCGCTCAAATCCTGGCACGGATTTCCGGTGCTTTGGGCGGACGCGCCGCTGAGTACGAAATCTTTGGCGATGCCGAAGTCACCACGGGTGCAGGCGGCGACCTGCAGCAGGTCAGCAGCATGGCGCGTCAAATGGTCACTCGCTTTGGCATGTCGGATCTCGGTCCTCTGTCGCTGGAAAGTCAGCAAGGCGAAGTCTTCCTCGGTCGCGACTGGATGACCCGCTCCGACTACTCTGAGGAAATTGCCACTCGGGTAGATGCCCAAGTCCGGTCGATCGCCGAACACTGCTACGAAATCGCCTGCCGAATAGTCCGCGAAAATCGCACCGTCATCGATCGCCTGGTCGATCTGCTGATTGAAAAAGAAACGATCGACGGTGAAGAATTCCGTCAAATCGTCGCCGAATACACCACGGTTCCAGAGAAAGAACAGTATGTTCCCCAACTCTAAAATCTTCGTGGGTTAATTTGTTAAAAAAAAGGTGTTGCCTTCAAGGCAGCACCTTTTTTTATTGATCAATTTTATTGGGTCAAACGCTCAAAAAATTACGTGTTTTGTCAGGTCTGGTCACATGACCTTTGACCCGCCATCCTTTTTCCTTGAACACTTGAACACTTCTTCTAAAAGTTAGGTGATCTCTGAGAAAAAAATCTGGGATTTTCTTTCATGGCAATGTCCTTACGACAGAGCAATAACTAGGATCAATGTCACTGAAATAAGCCCAAGCCCTCGGCGAACCGCCCCCTAAATCCCCCAACCTTGATACTGCTGGCGAAATATTGCTTAACGTCTATTTCAATGAAGTTTGTTTAGAAATTGAGCTACGCCGCTGGGCTATTACCCCTCCCTAACCCTCCCCTTGCAAAGGTAGGGCTGATTCATTCTCAGAAGAGGAAATCTAAA
>JALOOP010000286.1 GCA_025454315.1 Oculatellaceae cyanobacterium Prado106 | reverse complement strand
ATTGAGTATCGCTCGTTCTGTCCACACTGGAATTACATCATTAAACCACGCCCCCTACCTCCTAATAAAGTGTGAAGTTATTTCTTGACACTGACTAAGGTCTAACATCTAAAGGTCTAGTAAAGTCTAAAACTAATAAAGTCTAAAATCTGAGGTCTAATATCAATTTGGATAGGAAGCACATGATTATAAGATGCGTTACGCTCTGCTAACGCATCTTACGGGTCTTGGGATCTTAGTCTATGGTCTATGATTCTATGCTTTGTTAGAAATTTCGCGGTCGAGTTCTAGGTTCATGGGTATACCAACCAGCCCAGGCAATCAACACAATTTGAAAGGGTAAACGCACCCAGTACAACCAGGGTTGATTGGGAATCCCTTCAATGGAGATATGATAAATTGCCTGATAAACGTTCGCTGGAAACACTGCAACAAATAAAATAATGAGTCCCCAAGCTGCTGCTGTGCTAACAGCCGGAATCATTAGCCCGATTCCTCCTAAAATTTCAAATAAACCGCTCAAATAAACCATCATCAGCGGCGCTGGAAACGGGGGCGGAACAATCCGGGCATACTGGACAGGGCGCAGGAAGTGGGTTAACCCGACAATAATAATAGAGACTGCCAAAATGACTCTAAAAAGTTCCCTTTGGCGATCGCGATCGAAATTCAGAGAGGTCATAGTTCAAATCGCGGTGATGAGACTGCACCGATTGATGTGTTTACAGTTGTGTTTATTTTTCACCATAGAAGGCGATCGCCCAAACTGCGTCTACCCAAAGCCACATCACCCAGTTAGACTCTACACTCGATCCCAACGCGGGGATCAGGATACATTTCTCGTCCTGCGACTCATCCTGTGATAATGTCCCCGTCAATTCATCCCTAAGGCTGACGTGTATTTTTAGGGAGAACCCTACATTAGATGAGAAAGTCAGGCGAAGAATCAATCTATTAGAACGAGATCGAATAGAAATAGATCGAATAGAACGAGACCGAATAAAGCTAGATCAAAAGAAAGATCGAAGAAACCCATGGGGTACTTACTGTGACTTGAATCCGCGACTTAAATCATTGTGGCTTAATCACTGTGGCTTAATCACTGTGGCTTAATTACTGTAGCTTAACTGTGATTTAACCCTGATTTAGACTTGTGCGATCGCAGATCGAGTTCCCTACCCAGCCTCATAGAAATCAACCGGGATCTTCCCCCGAGATGACACCCGAGATGACAGCAGATATCCGTTCATCTCACTCTTCTATTTCATCCTTCCATCTCATCTAGCAATCAACCGTTTCCGCCAACCCTTCTAATTACTGCTTTGCAGAGGATAGCTTATGTCAACGCCCCAAACTCCCGACATTCCATTTGTTATTGAAAGTCATGAAGGCGAATATCGCGACAGCGGAATTGTCAGTACCGTGGCGATCGCAGGTCATCCCATTCATCCTGTCTTGGTGACCATGCCCATCGGGCTACTAGTGACCGCATTAGCATCAGATATTGGCTATTGGCTGACCCGCGATCCGTTTTGGGCGAGAGCTTCCATTTGGCTCATTGGTGCAGGTGTGGTGACAGCGACCGCTGCTGCGATTACGGGCATGATGGACTTCACCCGCATCGATCGTGTCCGCAAGCGTACCGCCGGTTGGGCACACATGATCATCAACATTGCTATCCTTACCCTATCTATCGTCAACTGGGCCATCCGTTGGAACAATCCAGCAGGCCCTATCCTCTCCTTCGGCCTCATTTTATCCCTAGTCGTTGGCGGTCTCTTGGGCATCTCCGGCTGGTACGGCGGAGAATTGGTCTACCGTCACAAAGTCTCTGTCATTGGCCGCAGCGATCGCCACGAACCTTAGAAGAGGGAGTAGGGAGTGGGGAGTAGGGAATAGGGGATCAAACCCGTCCCGCCCCACTCCCTACTTCCCATAAAAGGAGGCAATGAAGCATTACCCGCCCCACTCCCTACTCCCTACTCCCTACTCCCCTCAAGAAAAGATGACAGAAATCAAGCTCAAACCGATTCAAGATCAAGTGGTTGCCGTTGTAGGTGCCTCCAGTGGCATTGGACGGGCGACTGCGTTGCAGTTTGCTCAGAAAGGAGCCAAAGTTGCGGTTGTTTCGCGTAGTGAACCGGGGCTAGTGTCTTTGGTTCAGGAAATTACTCAGATGGGTGGAGAAGCGATCGCCATCATGGCCGATGTCGCTAACTTTGAGCAGGTACAGGCGATCGGTGATAAAACCGTTCAGCATTTTGGTCGCTTAGATACCTGGGTTCATAACGCTGCCACCTCCATTTTTGCGCCCTTTGAGCAAATTACCCCAGAAGAATTTAAGCGCGTCATTGATGTCAATCTGATGGGACAAGTCTACGGCGCAATGGTGGCTCTGCCGCTGCTTAAGCGTGAAGGACGAGGTGCATTGATCCATGTCACCTCCGTTGAAGCCCGTCGTTCCCTGCCGCTGCAAAGCCCCTACTCCGCCTCTAAGCATGGCGCAGAAGGTTTCTTAGATTCCCTCCGAGTCGAGTTAATGCATGAAAAGGCTCCCATTAGCCTGACCAATATTCTGCCCTCCACGATCAATACCCCTTTCTATAACAAAGGCATGACCAAACTGGGAGTCAAGCCCATGAGTTTACCTCCCTACTACCATCCCAGCCTCGTCGCTGATGCCATTGTCTATGCCTCCGAACATCCGGTACGCGACATGATTGTGGGTGACTCTGGGCGCGTGTTAGATCTGGCTCAAAAAGTTGCTCCTGGACTGCTAGATTCTATTCTCAGCCTAATTGCCATTCAAGGGCAGAAAACCAATGAAATCAAGCTCCCTGACGATCCCAACAACCTCTATTCTGCCGCTTCAACCGGTGAATACGATCGCGTCGAAGGCGACTACAATGCCCTGACAACTCCTAGCTTCCTGGATAGTCTGGATAAGCATCCGCTGTTCAAGTGGGGCGCGTTCGCAGGTCTGGGACTGTTGGCCATGATGACGGGCATGGGAGGAGCGATGGGTGTCAAAGATGCCGCCGAGTCTCACTCTGAAAGCCTGTAGGAATTCATAGAACATTTCTAAGCGAGGAACCTGACGATGGAAATGGCAACGAGCGGCCAGCAATCTCTGCCGCAGGACGTAAATCCTAGTGAAACCGAGCGCTGGAGTTCCCTAATTACGGGCGGATCGCTGGTGCTATTAGGGTTGGGACAGCGATCGCTCCGGGGCATCCTGATGGCCATGGCAGGCGGTGGCTTAGTCTATCACGGCCTCAAAGGCGAAAAACGTCTGCAAGACACCGTCACCGAAGCTGTCGGACTCAACAAAAGCCTCCGCGTTGAGAAAACCATGACCGTGTTTAATCAATCGCCGGAAACGCTCTATCGGTACTGGCGCAATTTCGAGAATCTGCCGACCTTCATGCGACATCTAAAGTCGGTTCAAGTCTTGGACGCTAAGCGTTCCCATTGGGTCGCTAACGCGCCGCTGAACAATCAGGTGGAATGGGATGCTGAAATTATCCAGGATCAGGAAAATCATCTGATTGCCTGGACTTCGGTCGAGGGTGCAGACATTGATCACTCTGGCTTTGTCCGGTTTCAATCGGCAACGGGCGGACGAGGCACAGAGGTCAAGATTGTGATGGAGTACCAACCCCCTGGTGGAGTGGTGGGATCGGCGATCGCCAAACTCTTTGGTGAAGAACCCGAGCAGCAAATCGGCGACGAACTGCGACGCTTCAAAATGCTCATGGAAACGGGCGAAATTGCCACCACGGAAGGCCAGTCCACTTGCCGATCGTCCAATACCGGAACAACAACTTGATCCTAGCGAATTGACTCTTCGTTGATTCTCTTTTCGAGGAGATGATGGGATGATGAGACTATGCCGATGAGAATGTTCATCTGTGCAGTCTCATTGTCCCATTGTGCTTTTTCCCGTCCCAACTTCCTCGCTTAGCCCAGCTAAATTCATCCTCCTCCTCTTCGTCCTCTCCTCATCAACGCCTAGTACTATGCCCTACCCCAATCCCCCTTGGAACCTACATGGCAACGGATTTCAAACTCTTCACCTACTCGATGTCGATCGAGTTCGTCCTGCCATTCCTGCTGCCTTAAACATTCTTACCCCGCTTCCAGGGAAAACTTTAGGCGGGATTTATTTGGCCACCTATGGCGCAGGTTCAACCCTGCAATATCATGAACTCATCGTGGTTAGCGGTGTTATTTATCATGCAGGCAAACTCGGAGCCTGGATTTCTCATATCTATGTCGATCTGCCGGATTCTGTCATGGGAGGACGAGAAATCTGGGGCTTACCCAAAGAGCTTGCAGCCTTTGAGTGGGATGTAACCGAAACGACAGCGAAGGTGAAGGTGAAACAGGGCGATCGCACCCTCTGTTCCCTGCAAACACAGCCCCAACCCTACACCAATTTCCTAGGCTGGCGACAACCCCTGTGGGTGGCGGTATTTGGCCAAAAGCCTACCGAATTACTCTGGTTCACAGGACAAACAACCGTGAACTGGAAATTGACAAACGCCACTCTCCAAATCCCAACCGAAAGTCCGTTTTCTCAACTGCAACTCGGATCACCTTGGCTAAGTTTCAGACTGAATGATTTGACATTGATTGCCAATCCTCCAAAGCAAATCAGTTGATTGCTGAAATGAATGATAAAAGTCAAGAGTAAAAGTCAAGAATATCTTTGAGGATGGGTCACTGATGTTTATAGGTTGGTGAACCCAATTAAACGTAGGATGCGTTAGCGGAGCGTAACGCATCTTTCTCAAGCTTTTGATGCGTTAGCGATAGCGTAACGTATCCTACAAAAGATTACGCCTCCCTACTTAGAATACTGAGCGATCGCAAACTCAACTCATCAACCGTTCAAGAACACCTTTGACAAAAGCACTATAGATGTACTGTCAATAGTTCTGTGAATACACAGGCTTACCCCATCTCCCCCTCCCCCCACCCCCCCTCCCTACTCCCTACTCCCTACTCCCCACTCCCTACTCCCCCCTCCCCAATCCCCCCCTTTGGAACGATGCAAAGTCTACTCCAAATTTGGTCAACTAGTAGACGGAAATACGTCCACTCGATAGATCCGCAAGGGCAAAACTATGTACAAGATCAACATCGGACTCACGGATGAACAGCGTCAGGGTGTCATTGAACTTTTGAATCGCGATATCGCCAACTCTTACCTGCTGCTGATCAAAACCAAAAAATATCACTGGGATGTCGTTGGCCCTCAGTTCCGCAGCCTACACGAGCTTTGGGAAGAACAATACCAAGCCCTAACCGAAATGATTGACCAATATGCCGAGCGTGTTCGGGCATTAGGCGGCTTTCCGGTTGGCACAGCTCAAGGATTCCTGGATTTGGCCGAACTAGAAGAAAATCCTGGCCGCGTGCCTCTGGCCACGGAAATGGTATCTCGGTTGATGCACGACCATGAAAGCATCATTCGCAATCTGCGAGAACAAATCGATCGCTGTAGCGACGACTTCCACGACGAAGGTACCGCCGACTTCATCACGGGCTTGATGGAACAGCATGAAGAAATGGCTTGGATGCTGCGTTCCTTCATTCAGGGTGAATCCCTCTCCCCCGATGGTTCACAGCCCCAAATCCAAGAAGAACTGCCCGTAGGTGTCTAAAGATGGGGAGTAGGGAGTAAGGGAGTGGGGAGTAGGGGAGAACCTTGATTGTTCTCCTGAACAAGCTTGTGAACAGTTTATAGGAAGCATTTGGAAAGCATCTGGGAAGCATCAAAGTCCTTCCTAGAAAACCACACAGCTTCCTAAAGACAGCTTCCTAAAGTTTGTTCACCGATCGTTGCCTTTCCCCACTCCCTACTCCCCACTCCCTATTCCCTTCAAAGAAAAAGGAGTAATTAAAGTGACTGAAGATTTTAAAGCGGAACGTACACTATCAGCCGTATTCAAAACAGAACAACAAGTCAACGATGTCATTCAACGGTTGACGACACGGGGAATTCCTGCTGACCATATTTCGGTGATGGGCAGAAACTTCCAGTCAGAAACTCGGGTGACTGGGTTTATCTCTAAGCGAGATGTGATTCTGGGAGGATTGCGAACGGGAGCCGTGTTTGGTTCTTTGTTTGGATCGTTTCTCAGTTTGCTGACGGGCGTTGGCATGTTGTTTATTCCCTTTGTTGGCCCGGTTGTTGCCGCAGGGCCGATCGGGGCGCTGTTGTTGGGTGCTGCCAGTGGGGCGATCGCAGGCAGTGTCGGCGCAGGTTTAGTGTCGGTGCTGACGACCTTGGGAATGCCCGAAGACAAAGCCGCGATCTACCAAACTCGACTAAAAGCTGGCGATTTTTTGGTCATGGCAGAGGTGCCTGCTGACCGCTCAGGTGAGTATCAACTCCTGATGGAAAGCGCTGAGGGCGAAGAATTACACCTCAGCGACTCTACGATTCCTCGGGCTTGTGTGGGACGTTGCGATCGCCTCGAAGACCTCTCCCCCGAGATCCGCTCCCATCTCTCTGCTGAAGCTCAGCAAACCTTCATGGAACGCTACAATGGGGCGATCGCTGAACTCAACGATGAATCCAAGGCAGAGCAAATGGCATGGCAAGCTATCCATGAGCAGTACGCCGAAGACGAGAACGGGGTCTGGTCAAAGGTTAAGGTTGCGGCCTAATCCTTCTTAAATCTCTCTTAAATCAAACTGGTATCAGCGCATGATCCGGGATTTCTCCTAGTCCCGATCATGCGTTTCTTTTTGCCAAATTTATGAGTTTCACATCTTGAAACCCATAATGAATCTCCGTTGAGCAATTATCAATAACCTTCTAAGAGATCCTCTAGGATATTGCCTTTCCCCTTTCCCCGATCGCCCCTCCACGAGAGAGAATTGATAACCCCCTGAGAAATTCTCTAAGACACCCCCTTTCCCCTTTCCCCTTTTTCCTTTCCCTGATATGCTGCTAAAAACCCTGTAAGCCCCTAGTCCTATGAGTTGCCAACATCTCAACGACCTAACCGACGAGCAGATTATTCCCAAGGCCAATTATCCTGTTTTCCGATGTGCAGAGTGTATTCTCATCAATGGTCGCTGGGTGCATTTGCGAATTTGTCAGACCTGCGGCAAGATGCTCTGCTGTGATTCTTCCGAGCATCAACATGCGCGTCGCCATGCAGAGGAAACGGGGCATCCCGTCATCAGTTCCGCTGAGTTGGGAGAACAATGGCTCTGGTGCTTTGTCGATGAACAGATGAAAGAATATTAGAGGCACATCCTAGAAGACAGGATCTACTTCACCCCATTTACCCCTGACTTATCGCCCATCTGGACTTGCCAGAGACTGGCATAAATACCTTGTAGGGCAAGTAACTCTTCATGTTTGCCCTGCTCCACCAATCGCCCTTGTTCCATGACATAAATGCGATCGGCGTTGCGAATCGTGGAAAGTCGGTGAGCGATCGCAATCGTCGTCCGATTTCGCGTAATTTGTTCCAAAGATCTTTGAATCGCCGCTTCGGTTTCATTGTCTACCGCAGAGGTGGCTTCGTCCAGAATCAGGATAGGGGGATTTTTGAGGACAGCCCGGGCGATCGCCAACCGCTGCCGCTGTCCACCCGAGAGCTTTTGACCCCGTTCGCCCACAATCGTGTCGTAGCCTTGGGGAAGTTGTTCGACAAACTCATGAGCTTCAGCAATCTTGGCCGCAGTGATGGCTTCTTTGAGCGTGGCGGAGGGGTTGCCGTAGGTAATGTTCTCCAGCACAGTACCGTGGAACAAAAACACATCCTGGCTAACTAATCCGATCGCCCGTCGCATATCCCTCAACTGCAAGTCGCGTAAATCCTGGCCGTCAATGGTAATCGACCCGGACTGCACCTCATAGAATCGCAGCAGCAGTTTCACCAGGGTACTTTTGCCAGAACCCGTGGAGCCGACAATGGCGATCGTTTGTCCGGCTGGAATCTGGAGCGAAAGATGTTCGATCACCGGGGGGCGATCGCGGTAAGCAAACGAAACATCCTGAAACGCCACGGCTCCCTGAATCGGCTGATGTTCGCCTAGGAATCGAGTGCCGGGATGGATGGCGATCGGGGTGTCGAGCAGTCCCATGACCCGGTTAGTGGAGGCCATAGCGCGTTGATACTGATCCATCGTCTCTCCCAGACGGGTAAGTGGCCAGAGCAACCGCTGAATCATAAACACCAATACGCTGTAGGTACCCACGGCCAGGTTCCCGCGAACTGCTTCTAAGCCACCGTAGACGGTCAGTGCGGTGAAACCGATGAGAATAATAATGCGGATGAGGGGGACAAAGGCGGCACTGAGAGCGATCGCCCGATAATTGCTCTGACGATAACCTTCGCTTTCAGCAGTCAGCCGCTCAACCTCGTAATCTTCGGTGACAAAGCTCTTGATCGTGACAATACCGCTCAGGTTATTAGACAGGCGACTGCTCAGCAAACTCACCTTCTCACGCACATCCGCATAGCGAGGAGCGAGTAATCTTTGAAAGGTAAACGAACCCCAAAGAATAAACGGCATCGGCAGCATCGCCATCCAGGCCACGCTAGGAGCCACCCAAAAAAATCCAATCCCAATCACCACCACCGTGGTAATCACCTGCAAAACTTCATTCGCACCATAGTCCAAAAATCGTTCCAACTGGTTGACATCATCATTCAAAATCGCCATCAACCCGCCCGTACTCCGAGCCTCGAAATACTCTAATTCCAACTCCTGTAAATGACTATATGCATCCTTTCGCAGATGATGCTGAATCTCTTGTGCTAGATTCCGCCACAGTCTGGCATAGGCATACTCAAAGGCCGACTCCAAGCCCCAAATCACCACCGTCAGCAACGCCAACACCAAAAACTGCCCCTGCACATCCCGAATCCCCCAGCTCGCAATCCAGGAATCCTGCTGCTGCACCACCACATCCACCGACATACCAATCAACACCGGAGGCGCTAAATCAAACACCTTATTCAAAATCGAACACAGCGTCGCCAACCCCATCTGCCGCCGATACGCCTGCCCATACTCAATCAACCGAAGCAACGGAGGCCGGGTTTTGCCAGAGGTAGAAGCCATGAAAGTTCAGTCCCAATCTATTTTTATATGGTGCTGAACCATTCTATATCAGTTCATCAAGAGGAAGGACTGGAGATGGGTGGATGGGTTCCGTCATGGACGACACCTAGCATCAAGAGTTCGATGGTATCGCCTGCCTGGTAGTTGATCATGATCCACTCCCCGGCATCATTTTGGCTCTCCCAGATCTCCCATGTGAGCCACTAGATGTAGTGTTTAGGCAGCCTGAACGCTACCAAGAGAGTTACTGAGTGCTGATGGGATGTCCCTCACAGTGCGGACAGCGGAACCGTTTGGGTCGGATCTCAATAGACTTTATCGGAAATAGTGT
>JALOOP010000285.1 GCA_025454315.1 Oculatellaceae cyanobacterium Prado106 | reverse complement strand
ATGATCAAAGATTTCAATTTAGACCGTGAAAGCATGGATGCCGATCATTGCAAATTCGTCAGTATCTCTTGATACATTCCGAATTTGGAATTGCTGCAGGCGCGAGGTCGGTGAGGGTGGCGATCGCCGATTGATAGCGATCTTTAAAGTGATAGCGCACCATTTGGGACAGGAGATGCGCCAGTTCCAGAGAGACTTGTGCCTGATCCTGCCAGACGATTTCGCCCGTCTCTGCATCTTCAGGAATTTGGGTTGGACTCCAGCCGGTTGCCGCTTGAATGCCAATCATGCCTAACGCATAGAGGTCGCTGTTGGGGCGAGGTTTACCGTGGCTTTGTTCGGTAGGCATATATCCCGGTGTACCGACAGCAATGGTTTCGGTTGCTTGCCCCCGCAGGATCATCTGGGTGCGAATTTGTTTCACGGTGCCAAAGTCCACCAGCACCAACTGCCCATCGGCCACTCGCCGAATCAAATTGTCAGGCTTAATATCCCGATGAATCACCTGATGATGATGGACAAACACCAAAATATTCAAAACATCCCAGAGCATCTGGCAAATGTGCGTCTCAGGCCAGCGACGACCCGGCTGCAACTCCTGGATCAGCGGATGCCCCTCAATCCATTCCTGAACCAGAAAAAACTCCTCTCCTTCTTCAAAATAAGCCAGCAAGCGTGGAATTTGAGGATGATGTCCCAGTTTCTCTAAGCTTTCTGCCTCAGTTACGAACAATCGTCTGGCATTTTCCAAAAACCTCAAGTCCGAGCTTGCTGGTTTCAAGTGTTTCACCACACAGCAAGGATTGCCAGGACGACGAGTATCTTCCGCAATATAGGTCTGCCCAAAACCACCCGCCGCCAGCGGTCGAATGACCCGGTAGCGGCGATCGAGAAGTTGCCCAAGCGGTGAGGTTTTCATAAGGTTGCTGATTGCTGTGTCCAGTCAATTTCTAGCTCATTTCAGAAATCGATCTGGTGATTGTGTTGCCAAATACTGAACCTTGTCTGAGCCAAAGTTTTAAACTTTCGTCCTGGCTAACAGGGTTAACGAATGGTCAATAGATATCGTCCTAGGCCGCCTTCATCGTAAGAATTGACAATCACTCGGTAGCGGCCATTGGCGGGTAATGTCCCCATCAGTTGAGAATTCAGGTTATTTTCACTGATATCATCGTTCTCAGCAATTTTTTGGCCAGAAGGATCAATAAGAATGAGATAGGTATCAAAATCGGCACTAGAAAGGTTAATCACCACAGACTGACCGCTATAGCCATCAAAAAAGAATTCATTGTAAGCACTGCCATCATTGAGAATCGGTGCATCCCGGCGGAGTACCCCTTCCTCTCTCAAGACAAAATCTGAGGGGCGAACCGCACTCTGAGAAGGGGAGGGGGATGGAGAGGGCGATGGTTGACTTGTGGTGGATTGTGAGTCTGCATTCCTGAGAACAGAATTGAGTGCAATAAAGTCTCTTTGAGCTTGAGCGTTGCCTTGGCCACTCCTGGCCGAAAAGGTTTCATTACAGAGTTGTCTAAAGGTATTAGAGACGCTTTCAGGAAAGCGCTCTGCTTGCCCAGCTTCTCGCAATATTCTTTCTAAAAAAGTGGGAAGAAAATTGCATCCTTGCCGTTCGTTTTGAAAGGTCAGCAAAATCTCCTCGCTAGGGTCGCATTTCCCTTGAAGCTGGTCATTTAAATTAAAAGCAAGACACCAGACAGGCTGATTGTTGGTGTAACCAAAGGTGATTTTGTCAAAGAGTGGTTCAATGCCATATCGGATAGAGGCGCTTTGAAATCTTGCCGAAACAACCTGACAACGCACCTTGGGTTCAAAGGGAGGAGGTGCCCAAGCCGAAGTAAAGGTAATCATCTCAATGACTCCATCCTCTCCAGCCGCAACCATCACAGGTGGAGTTTGAGTTTCATCGCAAAAGAATCCGCTTGCCTGTGCTTGAGCTATTTTTGGATGTTGTAACGCAAAGGCAGTAGTAAGGCTGGAAATCAGAGTCAAACTAGAAATTAGTTTAAAGACTTGTATTGGCATAAAACACTCTATAGGGATAAAAACAGAAGGATATGTAACTGGACAGGACAAACGAACAACAACAACCGAAAGATAAAACTGAATCAGCAAGTGATACATGAATCCGTGGTTGATATCTAAAGCCTCCTTGAAGTTCGCTGGTTAGTTCGCTATTTAGCATGTTTAGAATCTGCTAACCCACCAAAAATCTCCTTACGAACAAGCTCCTTACAAACAAGCTGCTTGATGGGCACAGTTTGGATCGGTTACTGGTGCTGCGGGGGCGGCTGGAGGAGGTTCGTAAGCAGGGGCAGGGGGTTCGTAATATTGTGGTTCTGGCGGAGGTGCAGAATATTGAGGTTCAACATATTGGGGTTCATAGGGAGGTTCATACGGGGGTTCGACAGACTGTGATGCTGCTGGGGCAGTGTAGTCTGGTTGAGCAGGAGCCGAAATCGGGGCTGTTCTGACCGGAACACTGGCAGCTAGTTCATCATTAGCCTGCTGCACCAGAGGTTTAGATTTGTTCTTCCAATGGGATGCAGTGAGTTTCTCGGCTTCGTTCAGAGCTACTTGCCAGCGCTGTTCCTGAATTGCTTTTTCGATGGCTTTATAGCGGGTTTCATTAGCTTTCCATTCTTCGTTCCAGCGCTTGATCTCAGACTGCGCTTTGGCATGCAAAGGGATGGTTTTGGGAATGGCGCTTGCTATCGCCACCGAATCCTGGAGCTTGCCATTTTGATACTTCTCGTTTGCCAGTTCGAGAATTTGCTCAGACCATTGCTGAATTAGAGGTTTGGCTGGATTGGCAGTGGCGTGGCTATTGGGGATTTGGCTGAGTAGGGCGATCGCCTCTCGATAACTCCCTTGCTTAGCTAATTCCTGTCCCCTTGCAAATTGGCAATCGCCCTGAACCGTTTGGACTGTATTATCCCAGGGCGGCACCAGACTGGGGAAGGTATTGGCCAATTGCAGACAGTCCTGGTAGCGCTTCTCAGTTTTGGCTGCTTGGAGAGCTTCGAGGGCGCGACCGGCGGTTTGGGTGACTTGCTGTTGATGGACGAAATAGAGCGTAGTGGCGATCGCCCCAATTCCTAACGCGCCTAATCCCACTCCTCTCAGCAAACCTCGCTTGAGCCGTGGTTTTCCCGTAGGTGCAGGTTGGCTAGGTTTTGGCAAGGTTGCGGTGCCGCTTGTGGGTGGAGCGGCAAACATCGTGCGTTTGGCACCGGAACCCGCCGCTGATTCGGAAATCTGAGCAGGTGGAGACATCAAGGTTGAGACAGGACGAACCGTCGATTCACCTGGCAAAGCCTGAGCCTTTGGGGAGAGAGAAACCTGGGTCGCAGGAGAAGGCGATGGTAAAGAAACTTGAGTATTGGCGATCGCGGTGGGTTCGGCGATCGCAGCAGTTTCAGAAAGCACAGATTCTGGGAGAGGAGACTGTGCCTCATTCACATCTAATAGAGCTTCTAGCTCAATATTTGCCAAAGATTCCAGCGGCAGATCCGCTTCTCCAGTAACCGCTAGAGGGACATCCTCTTGGAAGGAATTTGCTTGTAAAGATGCGTCCAGTGGAGCCTGGAGAAGTTCTGAAGCAGGTTCTGCTATGGACTCTGGTTCTGGAACGACTGCTGGGCTAGCCCCTGGGCTGGTTGCTAAGCTGAGCGCTGGCCTGAGATCTTGGTGAACGACTTCGCTAGCACTTTGGCTGATCTCTGGATCTAGGACTGGAGCCTCTGCATCGGGCTCTGGTGCTGGGAGCGTATCTTGCGATCGCGGTTTGAAGGAAACCTGAGTGGCAGATAGGTCGGGGAGAGCAGGCAAGGGATCTGGACTGGGCAGTGGAGAGCCGTCTGTGTTGGCGATCGGGTGAGAAGTCGTAGGGGCAAATGAAAGCTCAGTCGTGGGCGTGAGAGCGGCAGAAGGGGAGGTCGATTGCATGACCACCGCCAAATCCTGCAACGCTTCAGTTGCGGAAGGATAGCGCTCTTTGAAGTGGTAGCGCACCATCCGGTTGAGAATTTGAGCCAGCCCGTCACTGCACTCTGCCCAAGGTTGCCAGACAATTTCTCCTGAGTTCGGGTCTTCTTGCAGTTGGGCAGGGGTTAAACCTGTAAACGCCTGAATCCCAATCACGCCCAAAGCGTAGATATCACTGCTAGGACGAGGTTTTCCCCGCCCCTGTTCGGTGGGCATATAGCCAGGAGTGCCTGCCACAATCGTGGTTCCCACCTGAGTTTGGGTGGCAATCACCTGTTTAACGGTGCCAAAATCGACCAGCACCAGCTTCTGATCCGCTGTCCGTCGAATGATGTTATCGGGTTTGATGTCCCGATGAATCACATCATGCTGATGGACAAATTCCAGCACCGTCAATATTTCATGCAATAGCCCATAGACCTGGGGTTCTGTCCAATGATGCCCTAGCTGCAATTCCTGGGTAAGGGGATGCCCCTCAATCAGTTCTTGGACGAGATAGAACTCCCGGTCTTCCTCAAAGTAGGCCAGTAGCTGTGGAATTTGCTCATGTCGCCCTAGCCGTTGCAGCGTTTCAGCCTCAATGGCAAAGAGACGCTTGGCGTTTTCCAACAGCCGAGGGCTATTGTCGCTGGGCTTGAGGTGCTTGACCACACACTTGGGGTGACCCGGCAGACGAGTATCTTCTGCCACATAGGTTTCACCGAATCCTCCACGCGCCAGGGTATGGAGAATACGGTACCGCCGATCTAAAAGTTTGCCGCGCAGGAGTGCTTTCATAGGAGCGATGGGGGGCGATCGCGTAGGGAGGGAGTAGGGAGTGGGGAGTAAGGGAGAGGACTGGGGGGTGAAGGGGGGAAGGGAAAAGGGGATAGGGCAGTGATGACTGCGGCATGTTGCAAAATCCTCCTTGAGTAACTTAGAGAATCTCTGAACATCTTGGGGCGATTCAGGAAAAATCTCTGAATATCTTGGGTTGATTCAAATCACCTTGGAATACTCTTTGATGTCTTCTTTGATATTTCCTAGGACAACCCCTTCCCCTTTTCCCTTTTGCCTTTCGCCTTAATAAAGGGTGGAACTTCCGGTTTGGGAGGTGGCTCTGCCGTTTTCGTCAGCTTGGTAATAGCGCCCTGTGACCTGGTTTTCATCTTCGCCAATCTGGATTTGGTCGCCGTGATGCAGCAAATGACCCTCGGGTGGGATGCGGGTGCCGTTGACCAGAACACCATTGGTACTGAAGCGGCTGCCATCGCCATCCTGAATACGGTATTGATTGCCTTCTCGCTTGAAGGTGGCATGGCGTTTGGAGAGGACTTCCCAGCCTGTTTCGGGGACTCTCATATCGGCCCAAGCGCGATCGCGTCCCAGGCAGTGAGTATTGCCCCGCAGGTCAAATCGTTGAGTTTCTCCCTGAGCATTCTTGAGTTCGACGGTGGCTTGGGTAACGGCAACCAAGGTATCTCGGCTGCCGCGTTTGGCAAAACTCATAAGAGTCGATCGGTTTTGAGAAATTCCCGTCTGGCCTGAACGAGAAGCCCGCTCTTCAGGTTCAACGGAATAATGGTTCAGATTGCCTGTCCCTGATTCACCAGGAATTCCGGCAAACTCAGAGGTCGGACGCCGACGCAGAATGACATAGGCGACCAGTAATCCGGCGATCGCCACCCCCACCCCAATTAACAAAGGCACATAGTCTTGCTTGCGATCAATTTTGGCAATCTTTTCGCTGCTTTCCCGAATCAGCCGATTCGCTTCGGAATGCTGAGGAAAGAGGGCAGTAACAGCCTCAAATTTCTGGCGTGCTTGCTCATATTCCGATCGCCAGAACAACGCTAACCCTTCACGATATTGGAGGTCAGTATCTCCGTCTTTATTCAGCGCACCTGAAGGCCGAACATACTGCTGAATTGTTGCCGTGGGCAGAGCAAATGGAATGCTATTGCCCTGCATATCATTATTCTGAAAAGAAATAATGCCAATGACTTGCCCCTTTTGATTCAGAACTGGGCTTCCAGAACTGCCGGGAGCCACTAGCACATCCACCTGAATAATGGGTGAGCGATCAGGCAACGTCTTATTGGGGTTAGAAATGATGCCTTCTGTAACGGTCGCCTCCATTAGGGACTCCACATCCCCAGCCCTGGGCATCACATCGGCTACTCCAGGATAACCAATCACAATAATGGGATCTTGAATTCGCAGTTCAGCCGTATCAGCCAACTGCAAAACAGGGGCGTTTCTGACCTCAATCTTAAGGACTGCAACATCCTGTCCGCCATCGTTTGTAGATGTGCCTGATTGTTTTATCGTAAAAGGAAAACTCTCCGCTTTGAGATCTTTATTGGCATTGGGTAACAGGACATCTTGAAGATGAAAGATTTCCTCCTGAATTGGGTTATTGTTCAGAATATTGCCAATTTCATTGATTGGAACTTCAAGTTTTTCTGCCAGATTGCGCCGCATTTGGCTGCGACAATCCTCCAAACTCTTAGTCGCGTGTTCGACGACATGGGCATTGGTCACGATGTAACCATCAGAGCTAATAATGAAGCCTGAACCGACCATCATGCCATCTTTCGCAATTTCAACATCGGGTTCACCCTTCTGATCCCAGCCGTAAATAAAGGGATACTGAAATCGGGTTTTATTATCTAGCAGATTTCCTGTATATACAGCCGAACATTTTAGCATGACTCGAACTACAGCTGGTTTAGCGTACAAAGTCAATTTCTGATTCTGCGTTGGCTGGACTTCTTGTGCAAGTGCGATCGGAACGGGCAGCAAAAAGGGGGCTGCCAAGAAGCTGATGAGTCGCTTTAGCATTTTCTTAAAACTCCTTGTATGGCGATCGCCTCAACAATATTTTTTTGCATTCAAAGTAGACCGTCAAGATTGTGCAACATCTTAGAACGATCAATTTCTATTTCTGATCTAGTTCAAGCGAAATTAGCGTTCAACTCAAAATCCGAACATGAGCCAAACAGTTGATCTTTAATTCAATTTAGAATTGATAATAGCCGGATCATTCTGTAAATATTCGGTTTATTCAGCAAAGCTTAACAAATTTCTGAGATTAGGCTATGTTAGGCTCAGCCTTACGTTGAATATTTTGATCTAGCAAGAATACGGGTAAAATCAGACCTCCTAGTCAGAATTGATACACAGAATGAATATTAATTTTTAGAATATGAATTTGATTATTAAAAGAACCATTTATTTTTTATGAATAATGCTATTTCTCCCAGAACTATTCTGATCCTCGCGGCTAATCCCAAAGACACCGATCGCCTCCAACTCGACAAAGAAGTCCGAGAAATTGAAACTCGTCTGCGAACCAACAGAGAACGGCATCACCTGGAATTAAAACAACAATGGGCAGTCAGAATTGAAGATATTCGTCAAGCTTTTTTAGACCTAGAACCCCAAATTGTTCACTTTAGTGGGCATGGGGCAGGTACGGATGGATTAATTGTAGAAAACGCCACTCGAAACTCCCAGTTTGTCCCCACAGATGCCTGGATTAAACTATTTCAATTCTTCCAGCCTAAAATTGAATGTGTACTATTAAATGCTTGTTACTCCGATATTCAGGCCGAAGCGATTAGTCAGTCAGTCCCCTATGTCGTGGGAGTGAGTCATGCAGTGGGCGATCGCGCCGCCATTCTCTTTGCCAGCGGGTTTTACGAAGCCCTAGCCGCTGCCCGTTCCTACGAAGACGCTTACCAATTTGGCTGTGTTGCCCTAGCCACCGAAGGCGTTCCGGAACACCTTAATCCCACTCTGAAAAAGAATCTAAGTCTCCTGAAAACTCTTCCTTCCAATCTCCATCTTTTACAACCCAATCCTCACTCCACTGCTCCCACCAGCCGACTCAACGCCTGGCAGCAGCAGCGAATGACTCAGGAGATCAACCAACTGCAACGGCAGTACGACCTCCTCAATGAAAAGCTCATCCGCCTGCAAACAGCTCACACCTTAGAAACCGATCCCGCAACAAGGTTTAAGCTAGAAAAACAAATGGAACAAGCACAAGCAGAAGTGGACAGGGTGATTCAAAAGATTGAAGCATTAGAAAATTCGTTGTAAATCGTTCGCGAGACTACTGCTTAGGCAGTTTTCGTTCGATAAAACGATCAGAACACTTTATCCAAGACGCCAATGCTATCCCACCGTGACCAGTACCATCGCCATGAATTATTGAAACGACAGGATAGCCTCCAACGTCAGCACCATTTGCTGTTGCAAAAACTCTCTGAGTTAGAGGAAGCGCTCATTCCTGAAACTGATCCCCTCAGCAAATTCAAACTACGCCAAGAAATTCAAAAAACTCGGGAACAACTCGTTCCGGTTGAGCTTCAGCTTGAGAAAGTATTAAGAGAACTCGATCGTCTCATCCCTCTGGCTCCTTCAGCCGCAGCACAACCAGAACCCGCCTCAAGGGGTGTAGAACCTCCCATCCGCCAGTCAAGGCAAACACTGCCTCGTTCTCGCTCTGCGATCCCCAAGAAACCTGTGGTTGTCCCCACTCGCCCTTACCCCAGACATCAAACAGCCCCAGTGATGTCCGAAACTGTTTTTGTTGTGGTGATGGCAGCCATTTGGCTGATGGTGGGTTGGAGCAGCCAAAGCTGGTTGGGTCAGGCTCATGCTGATCAAGTTGTCTTGGGTAATCTGTCGGAGCGCGATTTGGTGCCGGGGATTCCAGGGGCGATCGCCGGGGGGATCAGCGGTTTCTGTAGTACCCTGCTGCGACCCAGCCCCCTATCCTCGACAACCCCTCAGTCGCCTTTGCTGAGCATAATTTTAGGGTCAGTCAGTGGGTTTATCGTCTGGGCTGTCGTATGGCGATCGGTTAGCCGAGTGCTGGCAGGAACCGCTATTCCGCCTGCTGTTGTGGGAGCCTTCTTGGGGCTGCTCCTGGGCGTGGTTGGGGTGTCTCTGTTCGATCGCCGCCGAACGGGTCGATAAACGCAGCGTTTCCAAAACCCCGAATCAAACCACTCTCAAACTAATCCCCACAAAACAATCCTAACGAAGTTCATTTCAGGCACTACAATAACTGTTATGCTGCTGTCTCTGAGAGCAGCATTGTTTGTTTTAGCACCGTTCGTTTTAGCATCGTTCGTTTGAGCGCGCTATGAGTTTTAGCGCCTGACGACCCTCATTTATTCCTATCTATTGATTGACGGAATTTTCTTATGGACACTCAATCTCAGCCTGCTGGCGTTCCTTCTCAACAAGAGAACCGCATCCTCATTTTTGACACCACTCTGCGGGACGGCGAACAGTCCCCCGGCGCAACCCTGAACGTGGAAGAAAAACTGACGATCGCCCGCCAACTGGCCAGACTGGGTGTTGATGTGATTGAAGCCGGGTTTCCCTTCGCTAGCCCCGGCGACTTTGAAGCCGTCACCAAAATTGCCCAAACGGTTGGCAC
>JALOOP010000284.1 GCA_025454315.1 Oculatellaceae cyanobacterium Prado106 | reverse complement strand
GCCTCCGATAGCCCCGGCATTGACCCGAGCCGTCGCCGTCGTCGCCGTCGATCTTCTACTGCAGCATCGAACTAAGAATCAGGAGCGGGATGGATTTTAGATATTAACCGCAGAGACGCAGAGACGCAGAGGAATTTGTCTTGTTTCTTTGGGTTCTGCGGAAGTATCTCGATCGGTTCAGGTTCAATTCTGGATTTTAGGCTAGGTGCTGAGTTAGGACGATTCGCCTCAGTGCTTAGCCTCTGAAAAAAATCTCTGACCTTTTATATCTCTTGGCCGTAGATGATGTGAGTCGCAAAAAATCTGCTCAAGATTCTGCTCAATTACCGTTACTGGAGCTTTCAGATTTCCTGGAGGCTCCTTTTGCCCTTTGGGGTAGCAATTCGGGTGCGATCGCAGGAGTCGATGAGGTCGGTCGCGGAGCCTTGTTTGGTCCGGTCGTGGCTGCCGCAGTCATTCTGCCGCCCGATCGCCACTCCCACCTAATCGCCACAGGCGTTACCGATAGCAAAAAGCTGACACCCCTCGATCGCCAACGGCTCATGGCCGAAATTCTAAAGATGGCCGTCGCCTGTCGCATTGGCATCGCCTCTGTCCAAGAAATCGATCGTCACAATATTCTGCAAGCCTCCCTGTTGGCCATGCATCGGGCGATCGCACGTCTCACTCCCCAACCGCAGTTCTGCCTAATTGACGGCAATCAAAAGGTACCCAATCTTCTCATGCCCCAACAAACGCTGGTGAAAGGGGATGAGAAATGTTTGGCGATCGCAGCCGCCAGCATTGTGGCCAAGGTTTGGCGCGATCGGCTGATGGAACGGATGGCGGTGAAGTATCCGGGATACGACATTGAGAAGAACAAGGGATACGGCACGGCAAAGCATCGAGCGGGACTGGCGAAACTGGGGGCAACGAGGCAGCATCGGTTATCTTTTTCACCTTGCCGGGGTATCCATTGAACAGTTGCTGACAAATATGGCAAGCTTATGAAACTACCCGGTGGAACATTGGCAATTATTCCAATGGAAAAGCTAATAGGGTACTGCCTGAATCCCAACCATTCCTCTGGCAAACACAAAGCCAGGGTATTTGCTTCAGCATTAGGAATCACAGCAAAAAACGCTGGAGATTTGCGAGAATTGATTATACAAGCTGCGATTGAAGGAGAAGTGATTCAACAAACGACTACTGAGTTCGGTCAATTGTATAAAGTTGACTGGGTAATCCTTGATCAATCATCGATGACTCTACGCACGCTCTGGGAAATCACCTCTGAGCAACCTCGCCCTCGTTTAGTTTCTGCATTTCTTAGGTGAAGACTATGACACCTCTATCCCCCCTTGACACCATTGCGAACCTGACTGCGATCGCCCGCGATCGCCTTACTCTAGTGGAACCTGAATACGAGTCCATTGCACATCTCCCGATGGGACAAGTCGGTACGATTCTTGAGGTATATCCGGGTGAATCACCAAAATACTTGGTAGAATTTGCCGATCTTCAGGGGCATGAATACGCTATGGCAATACTCCAACCCCATGAGGTTTTAGCCCTACATTACGAATTGGATGTCGCTTGAGATTTCTGACACTGTGTCTTTAATCCTGTTGCAGATAAACAGTACCAGGGTGATCTGAGAACACCAGAGGGAGCTTTTGTGGTCAGCGATCGCTATCCTCACCCTGAATAGTCAAAGTTCATGCATTTGAACTATCCTACGCCTCAATCTTGGCGCAAACATTGTCAGGCTAAGTTGAAGGGCGAAATGAATTGGTTTTTACCTTACCCATCGGTGATGAAATTGGTATCCACGGAGTTCCATACCAAGGGGATTGGCATATTGATGAGCGCTCGAACTGGACTTGGGGCTGTGTGGCGCTTAGGAATGTAGATGTAGATAAAATCTACCCTTTCGTAGAGACAGGAACCCGCGTTTAAATTATTCCCTGATGGGTTAGGTGACCAGCCGAGGGGGGGTGTTGGGGGAGATCGCCACTCCACTCGACTCCTGACAGCTTGCCACCCAGGTGCGATAGTCATTGACCAGTTGGTGCATGAGGCGGTGGCGCATGGTGAGTAAGACACTGTGCAGGAGGCCATTGCCTGTGGTTTCTAGGAGGGGTTTGGGCGTGAACCAGAGGGGCGGCGGGACATCGACCTGCACCTGGAGGTCGGCTTTGCCTTTGAGATAGGTGATGCCGTTGACAAGTTCAGGGGCGAGTCGTCCCTGGAGGTCTAGGTTGAAGCGCTGGTTGATGTATTCGATGCCACGAATCTCGCAGCCCACGGAATTGAGGCGGATTTCTCCGGTGGGCGTCATCCAAATTTTCATGTCTACCGTGGGTTGAATACTGAGCATCATGAAGCTCAGCGGATTCATTTTGAGGCGGTAGGTTTCGGGGTTGAGTTGTTCGGCTCGGGAGGGGTCGAAGAGGGCGTATACCAACCGCTGGGGGTTGCGAAGATAATGCTGAATGGGGATGGGTTGCTCGGGAACGGCGAGTTCAACCGATTGGGAGGCAGAAAAACGGGTCAGCATAGGGGCTTATCTTTTAACGGGTAAGTAAAAGTGGGGGTTTCCCCGATCGCTCTTCATTAAATTTTACAGTTTTCCTCAGAAATCGAGGCTGAGATGAAAGATGGGGAATTCGGCTAAAAATCTTGCTAAAGCCTGAGTTTCCACCTTGAGGGTTTGTTTCTAAAAGAGAAATAAACTGATGTAATTCTATCTATCAAAACCGATCCAGCAGACTTCCTCCATCCCTTTCCAGGTAGAGGTTTCGCTGAATCGCTTGGTAGAGAAGGGAAAAGAGCGGGAGTGACCTTTGCAGGAAGATTTTCCTCAACCGAGGCTGAAATTCTGATCTTACTGGGTTTCGGTTCTGAGTTTGCTTTGCTGAATGTTTCAATTTAAAGGGAATTTTTAACAAAATTAGCGGTTTTAACTACAAATGCGAGACTTGATGCAAAGGTGAGTTTATTGGATTGATTGGGAGCGATCGCCCAACCTCAACACTCTCGAAGGTTCTACCCCTTCAAGCCTGAAAACTTCCTCTCTCGTCATTGAGAATCATCTATCCTTTTCGGTGCAATATCATGATTGCCAACGATGATCCTCCAAAGTGGTTTTCTTCGAGTAAAACAGGGAAAGAACCACTTGTATTGCCCTAGCCTCAGAGACGCAAGGGGGAAAGGGAAAAGGCGAAAGGGAAAAAGGTAAGATTTCTACCCATCCCCCCCATTCACCCACCTCCCCATCTCCCCATTCCCTACTCCCCATTCCCTACTCCCCATCTCCCCACTCCCCATCTCCCCACTCCCCCATGCCCATCGCGATCGCCCACCTCGGTCCAACCGGAACCTACTCTGAGACCGCTGCCCTAAACTACGCCCAGTCCTGGCAAAAGCAGCACCAGCAGGACTTTGAACTGCATCCCTATTCCACTATTGCCCAGACCTTGCAGGCGATCGCCAACCAACAGGCCGATATTGCCGTTGTTCCGGTCGAGAATTCGATCGAGGGCAGTGTCACCATGACGCTGGATACCCTGTGGCAACTCGATCAGCTACAGATTCAGCAGGCGGTGGTGCTGCCGATCGTCCATACTTTGGTGTCGATCGCCCCTAACTTAGAGGCCATTCAGACCGTTTACTCCCATCCCCAGGCGCTGGCGCAATGTCAAACCTGGCTGAGAATCAACCTGCCGACTGCGGAACTGATTCCCACGAATTCCACAACTGAGGCGCTGCAACACCTATCCCAGCATCCAACGACGGCGGCAATTTCATCGGAGCGGGCGGCTAAACTGTATGATTTGCCGATGTTGGCGCGATCGATCAATGATCATCCCGACAACTGCACGCGCTTTTGGATTTTGGGTGCCGATCTTTCTTCAGAGGGGCAGCATAGCTCATTGGCCTTTAGCCTGTTAGCCAATCAGCCAGGGGCTTTGGTGAAGGCATTGCAGATTTTTGCGGCGAGGAATATTAACCTGAGTCGGATCGAGTCGCGGCCTACGAAGCGATCGCTTGGTGACTATCTCTTTTTCATCGACATCGAAGCGAACATGAAGGATATGGCGGTACAGTCTGCTCTGCTGGAACTGCAAGACTATACCGAAAAACTCAAATGCTTCGGCAGTTACAATCTGGTGTCGATCGCCCCATCGGCCTAAAGATAGAAGTTCCCCGAAATGGAAAAAGGAAGGGAGGCCGAACAATATCAGCCTCCCTCAAGGAATTTTACTCAGAAGTTTGTATTAACCCATTCATCGTCTGGACAGAAAACGGCTCAGTCTGAATGATTGGGGTTGATTCTTTTGAGGAATTCTGGAAAGTTCTGGAGATCTTCGATTGATTCGATAGGGGGCATTTCGACCCAGTTGGCTTCGGCCTCGGAGCGATCGACAAAGGCAAAGAAGGCTTCTTCGTCGTCCCGATGAGCCAAGACATAGGCTCTAAGTTCTTGGCGACTCAGGGTTGTGAAATCTGGGTTCATGTATCAAAGGTGTTCTAATTGAAGGCTTCTTTGAGAGCGGTTCGGGCAGCGAGGTGGTTGCGGGTGGAGGTCAAGATTTCGGACTCGCGTTCTAGGCGGGCGGCGGTGTCTTGCATTTCTAGGAGGATTTGTTGCTCTTGGGCGACACCGTGGAGGTTGCCTGCGACCCAGTAGGAGAGTTCTAGGGGGGAGGTGGGGATATCGTCGGGGAGTTCGATTTCTTGGCCGGAGAGTTTGCCAGAGAGGTGGACGACATCGCGTAGGAGTTGATCGACTTCGGTGCCGAGGGGGTGGAGGTCGCGATCGGTGGGGTCATCTTCGATCCACTCGACGAGGCCGACGTAGTAGGGCTTTTCGCGGACATATTCTAGGATGCGGAAGCGCTGTTGGCCAAGGGTCATGACTTTCATGCGATCGTCGGGGAGGCGCTGGTGGTGGATGAGTTCCGCGCAGCAGCCGATGTTGGCGACTTTGCCCTCTACCGGATCGACCATGAGAACGCCAAAGCGGCCATCGCTTTGGAGAATCGTGTTCATCATGATGCGATAGCGGAATTCAAAGATGTGCAGGGGAAGCCGCCGACCGGGGAAGAGTACGACTTCGGGCAGAGGAAAGAGGGGTAGCTCGCGAACCGCAACGGAAGATGAAGAAAATGTCATTGCAACTTTAATCGCTAATGGAATCGCTATTGGCTAAACAGGACTCTTAAAAATCCCGAAGATTTTACTTTTATCTAGGGCTTAAAAAAGCAAACAAGCAGACCATGAATGAGCCTGCTTCTCTTTAGTCTACCGTATTGCTTTGGGATACAGGGGCTTGGGGAGGGAAATCTGGTCTAATTCTAAGGGGGGGAGTAGGGAGTGGGGAGTGGGGAGTGGGGAGTTGCTTTAGCTTTCTTCGGGGGAGGCAAATTTGGCGAAGACTTCGGCTTCGGTGAGATTTGCGGTTGGGTTGGCGAAGTCGTAGTAGGGGGGTTTGCGATCGACGAAGATTTGCTCGGTGAACTCGAATCCCAGGTCATCTTGGAACAGTCCGGCTGGCAGAAAGTAATCTTGAGATGGCACTAGTCTGTAGAAGATGTGTGTTCCGCATTGACTGCAAAAGGCTCGTTCTGCCCAATCTGAAGACTGGAAGACTTTGAGATGTTCTAGGCCGTCAATTTGTACCTCTGAACCACAGGGAATCCCCAGCGCAGGGCCACCGCCCCAGCGTCGGCACATGCCACAATGACAAGCGTCAATGTTTTTGCGATCGGGGGCTGTCACGGTAATTGCACCGCAAAGACAATTTCCCTTCATGGCTATCTCCTTTTGTCGTAACAGGCTTGCTGTAATTCTTGGATTCTATCCAAATAAGGCAATTTCTTGCTCATGTTATGCTAACGGGAAATTAAGTGGTTCAACGACCCATGAGTGTTGAAATTACCCTGCAATTATCAGAAGGATTGCTTGAGCAAGCGCAGCAGATTAGCTCAGCAAGCCAATTGGCAACAGTCATAGTCTGACCATTTTACCTGGAGTGAGAATGGCACCGAGATTATCGGAGTCACGGCCTGCGATCGAGCCACTGTAGTTGCATTGAAGTAGTTGCATTGAAACTGAATAACCGTTTGTCGGTTACGGTTCGCCGCAACTAGGTAAGAGCAGGATGGCACCCGCTATGACCTACTCGACAAAATACACATCAGTTTGACGCAATGTTTTGCCATAACTCAGCAGCGGTAAATCTCGCTAAATGACCAACATTAGTGGTTGCAATTACAGCTTCTGGAAGAACTAAAGTTACAGCTTGAGCAGCCAGAATGATATCACCGTCAATCGTTTTGTCGCCTGCTGTTGGCTGCCCTTGCTGACGGGCTTGTGCCCACAATTGGGCTGCTTGGCGCATCGCAGTTGTTGTAATGGGCAGATACTCCAGTAGCTTTGCCAGGTCATCTAGACGTGCAAGACCTTTCGTCTTGTTGGCTCGGATCAGCTCACGTCGAACCTCATAGTCCGTAATCTCCGGAATGATCACGCGATTCCCTTCTGTAATATGGGTTTGGAGCCATTGGGCACAGGCAACACTCTCAGGCGACAGCTTTGGATTGATAACTAGACCCAGTAGACCTGCATCTAGCAGAATAACTCGGCTCACCAAGTCAGCCCTTTTAACTCAGGTGGAAATAACTTGCGATCAGACAGACGATCGCTATCTAAAGCCTGAACTAGATACTGGCCTGTCTCCTGCTGCTCCTCCTCATCTTCATCCTCTATCCAGGACTGAATTAATCGAACGGCTTCCGTCTGTTTCTGTTTGGGAGAAATAGACTGTGCTAACAGTTGTAAGGTCAATTCCTCCACAGAAAGCCCATGGTGAATAGCCTCCTGCAACAAATATTGCTCTAGCTCCGGTGATAGATTTAGGGTCAGCGTCATACATCTTGAAAGTAGATTTTCTCTATTCTACCTCCATGAACCTGGAAAGCATCCGAGAGTCGTTGCAGAGGAATAGCGATCGTCGCCCCCCTCAACACTCAAAGAATTGGGGACATAGAAGCAATCGCCCTTCTAACAGGCAAAGAGACTTGACGTGTGAAACTCTTAAACAGATTCGACGGGTTCTCCAGCCACTATAATGCGATATTTGATGAGTCTATTTTGATAGTTCGTGGAGAGGTGTGTGGTATGGCTGCCGTTGTCAAAGTTAAAGACATTGTTGATGCCTTGGAGCTGGTTCATGATGGGATGCAGTCTTACCTGAACATTGAAACCGGGCAGGTTATCCAGGTTGCTGATGAGTATCTCGATGCCGCAGAATCTGGGGCATCTCTGGAGAATTATGCCGACTGGGAACAAGACCTGATCCGGGAAGCTCAGGATGTTTTGCAGGTACCTGAGAAATATGTGACGCTGCCCGATCGCTTTGACATCAACGAGTATTCCCTCATGGAGCAGTTTTGCTGTGACCTGGAGGATGACACCTTAAGCAATACTATGCTCATGATCATCAAAGGTTCCGGTGCCTTTCGGCGGTTTCATGGGGCGATCGCACAGTTCGACATTGCCAATGACTGGTACCAGTTCAAAGGTAAAGCCTTTCAGGAGATGGCGATCGACTGGTTGGAGGCTCATGAGATTAAATATCAGCAAAGCGAGGGGTAAATATGACTACATCAGCCGTCGCTAAAAAGATTACGAACCTTGCCCAAATTGCACAGGAACTGCATCAGGGAAAAGATTACACGATTACTCGGCTAACCAGCCTCAAAAGCCTTTGTAAAGACACTCAGGCTGCGGGACAATTTTGTCTTTATCTGGTTGAACTCACTCTACAAAGAATGCAGCAGGAGAAACCCGATTATGTCGATGATGAAACCTGGTTGCACGATCAAAGTCTGCTCAACGACGCTATTCCTCTCATTGGGGCTTATTTAGCCGAACCCACCCAAGAACGAGAGCAAAATTTACGAGGTCTTTTATGCAAAGCGAAAGAGGTCAACAATCAGTATAAAAATCACTCTTGGGGGCCTATCCGAATTATTCAGAGCAAAGCGGCGCTGTTGGTTGAGAATGCGCTACACACGATTTTTAATTCTGCTAGTTCCAGTTACTGGGGGTATCAAGTCGCCAAGGATTATGCTGAACGCTACAGCCCAAGATATCCTAATAGTCTTACCCCTGACTCAGCACCGCTTGTTGAGGATATTGCTAATTTCTGGAGTCAATATCACTTTCATAAACCCTTGCAGGAGTGGCTCCAAAATCCGAAGCCGTAATTCTACAGGAGGATTGAGTTTGTTATGGCGAAACAAAAGCAAAAAAACAATGCTCCGAATATTGGACAGCAACTTCTTGATGCACTAACACAAGAAGAAATAACTCAGTTCGTAAATGCGCTGCTGGCGGTGTTATCTGCAAAATTGCAGGAAGAGGCGATCGCCCACCTCCCCAAAAACACCCAACAGACTATCCAGCAAATCCTAGCTCCGACCACTCCAGCCCACTCTACTTCTTCACATACAGCGCCCACTGCTTCATTGGCCAAACAACAGGACACCTGGTCACAACATTGGCGAAAATGGGATTCTATCCTGCGCGAAGCAGAGAAAGAACGGGGAAAATATATCGTTCAAGAAGTTCATTGGGAACCGCCTTATTTTGATACCACAGCGTTTGCAGAGGATTTGGACAAAGTCGCTGAAAAAATGCAGCCCTTGGTGCAAACTGCTTTTGAACATGAATTTCAACCGAATCACGGGTTTGGTGATGCCCTCTTGGAGGCAGAGGCTGCGGTTTCTGGGGCTTTGGAAGAGTGGATGGAGATTGATGGATTGTATCTAGAACAGCATGTAACTCTTTGTTTTCTGCAATGGGAGTGGCTCATTTCTCAGGAGCAAGAGCAGAATGCATTTGAATTCGTCCAGGAAATTTGCAACTACGAAACCCAAGCCCCAAACCTTGAACTCGATCGCCATACGCTCCTAGATTTTTTAACTCAACTCCCTGATGCGGATCAACACTGTATTCTCGAAGGATTGACGGCCAATCAAGCAACGCCCTTCTGGCAAGATGCTTTGGACAAGGTGCATTCCCATTGGCATGAGCTTTATCTGCTACTGCTGGAGCAATATGCGCCCGATTATTATTTAGAGAACCTACGCCAGACCATTTCGCAAGAGTGGGAGAATGGTTTGCCCGTCATTGAAGCGTTGTTGGCTGAGCAGAACTACGCTGAGAGTTGGACTGTGATTCAAGACATGCTCAATGCTCTATTGAAGTCGAAACAGGTTCAGCACTGGACACCGGATCAGTCTCTTTGGGTTCATTATTTAGGGTTTTACGCTGAAGGTGAAGCAACCGATGTGGGCAGGCTCATGCAGTTTTATCAGCAAACCGCGCGAGGACTGAGGAAACCTGGAGTGGCCAATGCTCTGGCTGTTCAGCAAGTGGCGATCGCACAATGGTTCAA
>JALOOP010000283.1 GCA_025454315.1 Oculatellaceae cyanobacterium Prado106 | reverse complement strand
GGCGTCGCTGAGGTTGCTAGAGTAGGGCATGATGAATCGACTAATGTGACTTTCCTAGCCTAATCTAGCCTCTCAAAAGATGTCAAATGGATTCTATATTTAAGTTCTCTTCTGATATCCTTATCAAAAGACCTAGAGAGAAAATGGTCTGCTGAATTTTTTAATGAAGGAATTAGATTTTGGGAAACCCTTCAGGAGGAGGAAAGAGAATGATGAACTCCCAAGTTATGGTTCCTGTTTCAATGATTGAGCCTTCGTCGTGGTTGCGCTCAGGCATTACCGTTGAAAAAGTGGATGGTATAAGTTTGATTAAGCTTACAAGTGAAATACATGCTCGTTTAGAAGATCTGCTAGAAAAGCGAAAAGACGGTTTGCTTTCACCAGAGGAGGAAGCCGAATATGCTGGAATTTCAGAGTTAGAAAGAATCCTAACCTTTGTTAACGCTAAATTGATTGCAAGTTGTGCCCATTAATGATCGCACGCGTCAACTCGTCCGCGAAAGAGCAAAGTACCTCTGTGAATACTGCCACTCTCCAGAACGATCTAGTTCAGATATCTTTACGATCGACCATCTCATTCCTCGATCGTTAGGTGGTTCGGATGCTTTGAGTAATTTGGCACTTGCTTGTCGTCGGTGTAATGAGCGCCGCTATAATTTTACGACTGGCATTGACCCTGAAACGCAGCAAGAAGATGTTCCTCTATTTAATCCTCGGTTGCTGGAATGGGGTGATCTCTTTGTTTGGTCAGCGGATGGGCTAAAAGTTCTAGGAACAACGCCTGTTGGTCGGGCAACTTGCTACCGATTAGACTTCAATGATGAATTTCACAATCAAGGCTTCATTCAGGAGTCCAGGCAACTCTGGATTCAGGGAGGTTGGCATCCGCCTCCCGACGATCCTCAGCAAGAAGCCGTATGACAAAATTTAGGCAATTTCTATTTGGTAGAGAACTTGTAAGGAAGGGGATAGCCTGTTCTACAGTTTGCTATCCCCTCCGCTAAAGAAACGATAGACCATTAGGAACTAACCGCTGTCCGTCGTCGCTCTTGTTCTTGGTAGACCAGAGTAGCAAGATGGAAGACTGAGAGTGCGATCGCCACCCCCGAGAAGACATAGCCATGCAGCGTGTACAAGTGCTGTACTGTAATGGAGTTGAGCGCACCCCCGATTAAAATCTGCTGTAACCCTTCACCAATCAGCGGAATCGATTCAATGGTGCCCAGTTCTAGTTTGAAGCGCCAGTAGCCGACCTGATCCCAGTCCAGGATGATGGCCGTCCAACTGAGGGCGATCGCCACCAGGGTCAAGAGAATGCCGCTCACCCAAGCAGCATACCAACTGGAACGAAACTGCCGTCCCAGGAACATCACCACCAGTTGCAGCAAGGCCACGCCGATGATGGCATTGCCTGCAATGTCATGCAGGCTACGGATCAGGGCACCGCCGGAGACATTCTGGGAAATAAACTGAAGCGAGTTGTGGGCACCGCCCGCTGTGGGTTCATAGTAAAAAGCCAGCAGCACACCCGTTAGTCCAGCCAGTAGTACCAGGGAAAGGGCGATTACGGCCATCAAGGTCGCAACCCGTTGCAGCGTCACGCGATAATCGAGAGTTTGCATAGCGGTATGGGGATTTAGTTTCAAGAGGTGTAGCGAAACGTTAAGCTATATGATTTATTGTAATGATTCTGGATAAAAGTAGTAAAAAGTCGTCGATCTAGGCATCTTGCAAGTGTTTTTTGCAAAAGTGCATAAAGATAAAATTGAGTAATACAGTTGTAGGAACAGTTGGAAAAAGCCGTCATGCAAACCCAAACCCATCAACTTCCCAGTGTATTGACCCTAGAAGAAGCCGCTGACTATTTGCGCCTATCCCCTGAAGTTTTGGTTGAACAAGCAACCGCAGGTAAAATTCCTGGTCAACCCATTGACAATACCTGGCGATTTCTCAAGAGTGCGCTTGACCATTGGCTTGGTCACCGTGATGGACGCACCATTCTGCTCCAACAGGCTGGCATTTTTGCCCACGATGACACTCTGGAGGAACTGCAACGGCAGATTGACCGCGATCGCCAACAATCTACCTTTGAAATGGATGATTGATCATGCATTTGCTTGATACCAACATTCTTAATGCTCTGTATTTAGGCAACTCCAAAATAATCAATGCGCTTAGGCATCTAGATGATCCACAAGTGGCAATCACCATTGTTACAAAAGTAGAATTATTGCGCGGCAGGCTGGATTTTCTCCTTAAAGCAGACAAAGGGGACGCTATTCTACATGCCCAGGATCTTCTGATTCAAACTGAGCAACGGTTGAGCGAAATTGAAGTTATTCACTTCGATATCAATGCGATCGCTCAGCTTGAGAGGCTGATCGCCAATCGATCACTCCGAAAATCTGGGCGTGCCGATCTCTTGATTGCAAGCATTGCTCTTGCAAATCGCGCTACCCTCGTAACCCGTAATCTCAAAGACTTTCAGCGTATTCCAAATCTGCGAGTAATTAATTGGTTTGATTTTCCTGGTTAAATCTTCGCTCAACCGTATGTCGCAATCATTTTCGCTATTCCAGGGTAGAACCGCTGTTTTGGCTACGATGCATCGCAAAGAGACGGCGATCGCACCCCTCCTCCAGCAATCCTTGGGTCTTCAGATTATTGTCCCCGAAGACTTCGACACCGATCGGTTTGGCACCTTTACCCGCGAGGTGAAACGATCGGGCGACCAGTTAGAGGCGGCTCGGCAGAAGGCAAAAGCGGCGATCGAACAGACGGGCGTTTCCTTGGCGATCGCCAGCGAAGGCACCTTTGGCCCACATCCCGCCATGCCGTTCCTGCCCTGCAATCGAGAAATTGTCGTCTTGATTGACCCGGAACAAGGCTTGGAACTCGTAGGACAGGCACTCTCGACCGAAACCAACTTTAGCCATCAGCGCGTCAGCAGCCTGGAAGAAGCCGAGGCATTTGCCACAAAAGTGGGCTTTCCGGCGCATGGACTAGTGGTCATCGCCAATCCCAATCGGGATTTGGCCGAAATTGATAAATCCCAAATGAGAAAGGGCATTCTCACAGAGTCACAACTCCAGTCTGCTATTCTCTGGGCTTTGGAACAAGCCGAAACCGTTCACCTAGAAACCGATATGCGGGCGATGTACAACCCGACGCGGATGCAGGTGATCGCTCAAGCCACCCAAGACTTGATCCGCCTGGTGGGTCAAACTTGCCCAGAATGCAATTGGCCGGGGTTTCAGGCTGTGGAACATCAGCCGGGGCTTCCGTGTGAACTCTGTGGCTCACCCACGCCCCTCACCCTGAACGCCATTTATCGCTGTCAAAAATGTCATTTTGAGAAAATATCTCAGTTCCCCGATGGCAACCGCTCCGCAGATGCGGCTCAGTGTATGTACTGCAATCCCTGAAGGCATCGCATTCTAAATCACCTATTTTAAAGTCTCCTTTCTGTCTGCGGTAAACTCCTGAACTTTGACTGAACTCGTTACAATGATGAAACTAAAGCCCCAAGGTTCGTGATCCTTATTTCTCCTCCTATCCATGATTTCTGAGTTATTAAAGGCGATCGCCACGATCCATCTCCCAGCAGACTGGATCGGCTTACGCGCAGTCAAAGAAAGTGCTTCTTACCGCCATGTTCGAGACGGGATTCCCCAAAACAACGGCAAAAGCCTCAGCCAGGGAATCATGGTCGAAGTCTTGGTCAATGGTCAAATTGGCTACGGTGCCACCAACTCACTCCAGCTAGGCAGCATTCAGGCTGCGGCTCAAACGGCCTATCAGCAAGCGCTTGCCGCCAGCCAATGGGCAATCTATCCGATGACCACCCAGGTGCGCCCCAAGGTCGTCGGCCAATATTGCTCCCCCATTGTGAAACCGCTCGATGCTCTGTCCTCGGGCGAGGTCAATGATCTGCTCATTCGCCTCTGCCAAACCTTGAAGGTGGATGATGCGATCGTTGAAACCAGCGCCAGCGCTATCACCAACGAAACCGAATCCTGGTTTGTCAGCAGCAACGGCTCCGAGGTCTACCAAAAATTCCTCCTGCTGGAAACCCAATACCGCGCCACTGCCCAAGACGGCAACAATGTCCAGGAGCGCAGCAACAACGGCTATCTGGCCCACAGCTACCAGGGCGGTTGGGAACTGTTCCTCTCACCCCAACTTTGGGATCAGGCCAGACGCACGGGAGAGCAGGCCGTTGAACTCCTGAGCGCCGAAGAATGCCCCAACACCACCACCCATCTCGTCCTTGCGCCGGATCAGATGATGCTGCAAATTCACGAAAGTGTTGGCCATCCCCTGGAGCTAGACCGCATCCTGGGCGATGAGCGCAACTATGCCGGGGGCAGCTTTGTCAAGGCCACCGACTTTGGCTCCCTCTCCTACGGCTCCAAGCTGATGAACATCACCTTCAACCCTACGGTGGCGGGCGAGTTTGCCAGCTACAGTTTCGATGACATTGGCGCACCCGCGACTAAGGAATATCTGATTCAAGAAGGCGTGTTGCAGCGGGGACTGGGCAGCCTGGAAAGCCAAGCGCGGATGGGCGTGGCGGGTGTGGCCTGCGCTCGGGCTGCCTCCTGGAACCGTCCGCCCATCGATCGCATGGCCAACCTCAATCTGGAAGCCGGTGAGGGCAGCTTTGAGGACTTGATCCGCGAGATTGAGCATGGCGTGTTTATGGAAGCCAATCGCTCCTGGTCAATTGATGACCAGCGCTACAAATTCCAGTTTGGCTGTGAATATGCCAAGCTGATCGAAAACGGCAAACTCACCAAAACCCTCCGCAATCCCAACTACCGCGCCACCACTCCCGAGTTTTGGCACAGTCTGGTGCGCGTGGGCGGTGAACCCACCTGGGAAATGTACGGCACGCCCAACTGCGGCAAGGGTGAACCGAATCAAGCCATTCGGGTTGGACATGGTTCACCCACCTGTGTGTTTGCCAATGTTGAGGTATTTGGAGGGGGTTCGTAATGGAGGAGAGAATGGAATCAGTGATGACAACGGAAATAACAGCGGACAAAGCAGATGACAAGACGGAGAATAATGTAGAGAACAAGATAGAAGACAAGACAGGGAATAATGCAGAGAACAGAGCCAATCTCGCGAACTTTGAAACCACCTTTGAACAATTAACGCAGCAACTTCTATCCGATGTGCGATCGGGTGAACATCTAAAAATTGAACTGAAGGGTGAACAGAGTCAGTTTGTCCGATTCAATGGCGCTAAAGTTCGACAAACGGGCTGCATTCAGGATGGTCAACTGACACTGACGCTGATGCAGAATCAGCGCAACAGCTTTCGCGAAATTCCGCTGACGGGGGATTGGGCGATCGATGCACCGCAGGCGAGGGATGCGATCGCCGATCTCCGCGCCGAAATCAGTCAACTTCCCGAAGATCCTTACCTGGTATTACCCCAGGGCGAAGGCACCAGCCGTGAAGTCCACAAAGGCCAACTGCTGCCCCCCGAAGCCGTCGCCTCGGCGATTTTGCCAGGAGTACAAGGACTGGACTTTACGGGCATCTATGCGGGAGGTTCCCTGGTGCGTGCCTATGCGGATTCAGCCGGACAGCATCATTGGTTTGACACCGAGTTTTTCTCCCTGGACTATTCTCTGTTTACTGCCGATGGCCAAGCCGTCAAAGGCACCTTCGCCGGCAATCAATGGGACGAAGCCGCCTACAGTGCAAAACTGGCAGAGTCTAAGCATCAGCTTGAACGCCTCGCCCAACCGCCCAAATCGGTGCTCAAGGGTCAATACCGCACCTACCTGGCACCGGGCGCAGTCGCTGAACTGCTGTCGATGTTCTCCTGGGGGGGTGTCAGTGAGGATGCGCTGCAACGGGGCGGCAGCAGTTTGGGCTTGCTGCAACGCAACGAAAAGCGCCTGTCTGACAAGTTTCATCTGATGGAAAACTTCAGTCGGGGACTGGTGCCACGCTTCAACGATTGGGGTGAGATTGCGCCCGTTGCACTGCCCGTGATTGAAGGCGGAATCCTCAAAAATACGCTAATTAATTCCCGGACGGCCAAGGAATACAACAAAACGGCCAATGGTGCCAATGGTTGGGAAAGTCTGCGATCGCCCGAGATCCTCCCCGGCACCCTCCCCGCAGCAGACATCCTTAAAGCCTTAGACACCGGGCTGTATTTGTCGAACCTGCACTATTTGAACTGGAGCGATCGCCCCACTGGACGCATCACGGGCATGACCCGCTACGCCTGCTTCTGGGTCGAAAACGGCGAAATCGTCGCGCCCATCGAAAACCTGCGTTTCGACGAAAGCCTCTACCAATGCTTTGGCGAAAACCTGATTGACCTGACGAACTTTCAAGAATTCATCCCAGAAGTCGGTACCTACTATCACCGCAGTCCCGGCGGCGTGAGAGTTCCTGGCATCCTGATCGAAGGCTTTACCTATACCTTGTAGGCAATAGTGATCCGAACTTTAAGCGGGAGAGGCGGGTTAAATCTGCCCCTCCCGCTTAATTTTTTGGAAGACATTCTATAAGCTGTTTCATAGGCTGGAAGGCTGAAGCACCAAAGGCAGCCGCACTAAAAATGCGGTTTGCTCACTTTGACTTTCCACCCAGATGCTGCCCTGTAAGCGTTCCACCAGTTCTTTGACCAGTGCTAAACCCAATCCTGTGCCGCCATGCTTCCAAGGATCGCTGCTGGGAATACGGTAGAACTTGTCGAAGATGCGATCGCACTCTTTGCGAGGAATCTCCACCCCCGAGTTCTCCACCCTAAAAATTACAAACCCTGACGAGGACTCCTGCCGACTTGGTAAGGCGGTCAAAGTCGAAGCGTTGAACTGTCCCGCGTACCCATTTCCCTGGTAGCCATGTTGGCCATTGCCATTTTGAATATTCCCATTTTGAACATTCCCATTTTGGCCATTCCCATTTTGGCCATTGCCGTTCTGGACATTGCCGTTCTGGACATTACCATTTTGGGGTTGAAGCGTCTCAGAAACACCTGACCAAACCTCTCCCGAAGCCGATCGGGCTGAAGCAACGGCATGGGAAGGGGCAGCAACCGGAATTGCGGCTTCATTGGGCTGAGTCTCCAATGTAGCGAGTAAACGAATTCGCTCACCTGGCGGTGTGTATTTACAAGCGTTATTCAGCAATTCGTTTAAGATTCGTTCCAATCCTTCCAGGTCGGTGACGAGGGTAGGCAAATCATCTGCAACCTGGAGGTGAAACTGTTGTTGCTGACTATGGGCACGCTCAATGAACGGTTTGACACATTCGGGCAACCAGGTAAATAAATCAATCCGAGTCGGCGTGAGGGAATTCTGTTGGGCATCAATGCGGGATAGATCGAGGAGATTATTAATCAGGTTAATTTCTCGTTGGCCTTCATCTTTGAGAATTTGGAAATAGCGGAGGACGGGACTTGTCTCTGAGTCTAAGATGCCCAGACGTTTCAAGCTGATCTCTAACATTTGGGTGGAGAGCTTGATATTGGACATGGGCGTGCGGAGTTCGTGGGAGACGGTGCTGAGGAAGTCGTCTTTGATGCGGTTGAGGCGTTCGAGCTCTTCTACGGCGTGGCGGAGTTGGGCGGTGCGATCGCGCACTTCTCCTTCTAGGTTGGCGTTGGTTGCTTCAATTTGCTCAAAGGAAGCGGTGACGCGCTGTGCCATTCGATTAAAGGCATGGGCGGTGATTTCCACTTCCTGGATAGGGCTAGATTCGGGGACGCGCTGGTAGAGGTCACCATCGGCGATCGCCCGACTCGCCCGACTCAACCGCAGCATGGGCCTGGCCAACCAGTTGGAGCCAATCAGTCCTAGAATCATGGTGCCAAAAACGGCTCCGGCAATCAGCAGCGCCGTGGTTTGGGTGTTCTCGTTGATTTGTGCCATGAAGTCATCCTCGGGCACGACGACAACAATCAACCAGTTCAGACCCAGTTCATCACGAAAGGGAACGACTTTGACGAGGTTGCGATCGTCATCATGTTCAAAATTTAAGCGCTGATCGGCAATGACCCTGGTAAAGTCCCCATAGCGATTCACCAGAAATTTTGCCGTGGCTTGGATGAGTGGATCTTGGCTATCTATGGCTTTGATGCGATCGAGCTTCACCTTATTCTGGGTAACTTCGTTGCGGATGTAGGCGGGTTGATCACCGGAGGTGCCAATCAACGTGCCATCATGCTCCACAACAAAGACAATTCCCGTTTCGCTGACCTGTAGGTTTTTGAGAAAGTTATTGATCTTGGAAAGTACTACGCCTGCTGAAGCCACACCCAGCAAATCGCCCGTGTCGGGGTCATAGATGGGATAGTTGGCATTGAGCGATAAATCCTGGTCGTCAGTTTGAAAGATTGGACTCCAGGTCGGCTTGCGGGCTTCTACGGCGGCTTTGTACCAAGGAGTGATTTGGACTGGGGCACTTCGGTAGGGTTCGAGGGATTTGGTGCGATCGCCCAAAAGGTTCAGTCTATAACCCGAAACCCAATTATCATCGTAAGGATCAGACTTGAGTAAGCGAAACTGACCGCGCCGATTGACCGCACGAAACAAGCCCCCTTCCGTGCCAATCAAAATACCACTGACGGAATCAAACTGAAGCAATTGGGTGAACAGATATTGCTCCAGCGAAGGCATGTCATTGAAATTGAGTTGTCCCAATTTGGCTGCATCGCTATTGATCCGCGAGGTTAACTGAGGTGCAGATAGATAGGACTTGAGTTTGAGATAAATGCAAGCACTAATCTCATCTTGCAGTTTTGAGGCTAGTTCATGGACAGACTGCTGTCCATTGCGCCAGGACAACCAGCCCGTTAACCCCGCCACGGCCACAATCTGAACCAGAAACGGAACGGTCAGAAAAGTCTGCAACGGGACTTTTCTAGCAATACGAGATTTCAGGTGTTCAAGAGGTCGAATAAGCATGAAACGGCTACTATTTTTTTCCCTGAACTGCTATTCCATCGCTCATTAGATGCACCACCCTGCTGAGGTCAAGTTTTACACAAATCGGAACCGAAATGTTGAAAAACCTTAGAGAACTTTTTTGCTGAAGCATCCGTTACCTTTGGGCTTGGCGCGATCGCTCCATCTCCTGCGATCGCTCCAAAAGCAGGTATTAATTGAGACAGCACAGGCAGACTAGTTTGCAGATTTTTGGTTTGGGATTCTAAAGTTTCCACTCCAGAACACATATTCAGAAAACATCCAGAGAACGCATCCGAGCCACTGTCTGCGGCTCAATGCTTGTGACCAGCCAAATTTAGAGTCAACGATGTAAAAAAATAACTAGTATACTCAAAAACCAGCATTCTGCAATGCTTCAACAATACTTAAACAGCAATTCTCATTATGAAAAATCAACTGGAGTTGGGCGGGAGTTCCAACTCCAGCCCATCCATCATGAAGGTGAGCAAGTGGTTCCAACTCTCAAACA
>JALOOP010000282.1 GCA_025454315.1 Oculatellaceae cyanobacterium Prado106 | reverse complement strand
CCGACGGCAACGCGCTTGCCGCGACGCTTGGCTTCTTGAATTTGCGCCAGGAAGTCTTCTTTTTGAACAATCATGGCGGAGAGAATGACCATGTCAGCCCATTCCCACTCGGCTTCGGTCACCTGGCGGACATTGCGATCGGCCAGTTTGAATTCCCAGGTTTGGGGCAGGATTGCGGCAACGGTGGCTAAACCCAGGGGAGGCATCAAAGCCTTACGATCGACCAGTTCAAGGGCTTTTTCAAAAGACCAAAAACTTTTCGGAAAGAGCGGATAGAGGAGCAGCACACGCATCAGAATAAAGCCTCACACAAAGCTCATTGGCCAATTTTTTATAGATCATCTTGAGGATGGCATGTCTTGACGAATCTAGTGTTGTAAAGGTCTAGTTTTGTAAAGAGATGCGATCGCCCAGATTGCTAGCTGAGCTTACCATGACTCCAGCAAAAACACGGATCAGGCTATTCCGCCCTTTGAACTGTCACATTCAAGCATCCTAAAGGGGGTTAATGCTAGTCAGAGAAAAGTAAGCGCATAGAAACTTACGGCATCACCGCTCACCGTTGCCTGTCCAGCGCCCTAGACTCGCTGCCTTAAATTCGTTGTAAGTGGGCGGCGGTTAATTCGCCTTGGGTATTCCCGGTATTGAGCGTGGCAGCGGGTTCAAAGAGCATAACCTGGACTTCTTCATCAGCGACGGGACGATGTTCCATGCCTCGGGGGACGATGATGAATTCACCGGGTTCGAGGAGGACTTGGCGATCGCGAAACTCCATCCGAAATCGACCGTTGACGACCAAAAACATTTCATCCTCATGGTCGTGATGATGCCAGACAAATTCGCCCTTAAACTTGACCAGACGTACTTCCTGGCCATTCAGTTCACCCACAATTTTAGGACTCCAGTGATCATGAAACTGGGAAAATTTTTCTGAAAGGTTAACTTTTTCCATGGCTTTGATGGCTGAAGGAATAGATCTGAATCATTAGATCATTAGATCATTCGTCATAAATCATTGGGAGATATCGCGTTTAGCAATCCGAGTTGAGTTTTGACATGTTTTTTGGCAAATGGGTTCGTCCCTCCCACCTCAAAACACTTTAGATCGCCATAGAAGTTTTTTACTGTTATCTCTCGATTTCGTCTATGAGTCTGTCTCTGTCTAGGATTTTTCTAGGATCTGTCTATGATCCGTCGAGGATCTATCTATGGCAATTCGGTTTGAATGTTGAAATATTTTGAAGGGTAGGGGTAGGCTGTGCCCACCCCTACCCTTCAAAATATTTTGGAACGCGATGTGGGTTGTTGTGTGTCCAGAATCTAGGCCGCCGCTTCTACCTTGGGTTTGGCCTGTTGTTGAATCTGGGCTTCCTGGGTTAGAAACTCCTGGAGTTGTCCTTCGATTTGGTCGCGGACAATTTGACGGTATTCCATGAAGTGTTCGTTATGGGCGCAGACGGCCAGATAATGGGCAAAAACGCTGGGATTGTGGCGAAGAATGCCAAACAGGTGATGCCAGAACATCCAGCGGGTTTCGCGCTTCAGCCCTTGCCGCCAGCAGACGGTGAGCAATGCCTTCAGATCGACCAGGCTGGGGAACTGGAAGGGGACTTTGCAGCGGGGTGCGCCCAGCATCAGGAAATGGCGGTAGACGCGGTCGAGATAGGTGGTCGGCTCGTAGATGCGGCAGAAGGCTTCAACATATTCCCGCGCGATTTCTTCGAGGGGGCGGGTGGGGATGAAGTTCATTAGGGTGGTCTGGTTGATGTTGCCGTCTTTGCCCGATCGCAGGCGGCCTTCTTTTTCCAGACGATGCCAAAGAGCCGTGTTGGGCAGGGCTTGCAGCATGGCAAAGGTGGTGGTGGGGATGGTGGTTTGCTCGACGAACCGAACAATGCGATCGCCCGCCCCCGATTTTTCGCCATCAAACCCGATGATGAAGCCTGCCATCACCCGCAACCCAGACCGGGTAATCGTTTCTACGGATTCAGCTAAAGAACTGCGAGTGTTCTGAAACTTCATCGTCATCGATAAACTTTCTTCATCGGGCGTTTCGACCCCGAGGAACACCGCGTTGAAATTACAGTCCACCATCAAATCCATCAATTCCTGATCCTGAGAGAGATCAACGGAGGCTTCCGTGTTGAAATTGAAGGGATATTGGTGTTCTCGCTGCCATTCTTTGAGTTCTTTGAGGAGCAGTTTGACGTTGCGCTTGTTGCCAATAAAGTTGTCATCCACCATGAAGATGCTGCGTCGCCAGCCCAATTCATAGAGGCGATCGAGTTCTTGCATCAGTTGTTCGGGGGCTTTGGTGCGGGGTTTGCGGCCATACAGCACAATGATGTCGCAGAACTCACACTGGAAGGGGCAACCCCGCGAAAACTGAATCGACATGGAGTCATAAGCGTCAAACTCCAGCAAATCGAAGCGGGGTACGGGCGTGGTGGTGACATCGGGCTTTTCGCCATTGGCGCGGAAAATGCCCTGGGTTTCGCCTCGCTGGACGGCCTCAACAAAGAGGGGCAGTGTGATTTCGCCCTCGTCCAAAATCATGTAATCTGCGCCAGCGGCTAGAGCTTCATCGGGCACCGAGGTAGGGTAGGGGCCGCCGACGGCAACGCGCTTGCCCCGACGCTTGGCCTCCTGAATTTGATCGATCAAATCTTCTTTCTGGACAATCATGGCTGACAAAATCACCACATCCGCCCATGCCCATTCGGCTTCGGTGACGGCGCGCACATTGCGATCGACCAGTTTGAATTCCCACTCCTGGGGCAGGATCGCCGCAACGGTGACCAGACCCAATGGCGGCAGTAACACCTTGCGGTTAACCAGTTCCAAAATTTTTTCGTAGGACCAGAAGGTTTTTGGAAACAGGGGATAAAGCAGTAAAACTCGCATGATTGTTAAACCTCACACCATTGTAAAGATTCTAGTGGATAGATGACGATTGGCATAGGGATTTGTTCAATTCATTCTTCATCCGCTAGCTAGATCCACTAGCCAGATGGGGCATTCAGCAGACGCTCCAAAAAATAAAAAGACTTTAGTAGTACAAATTGTAAAAAGAAAGCTGGAATGTTGAATACAGTGTGGTACGCTTGTTCTCAAGAGTACTAAAGCTCTATCTTCTGCTCTTGCGTAAACCCTATGGAAACTTCAACCTTAACAGAAGTTCAACAGCAGCTTTATGACTGGCTGGTGGACTACATCAAGCAAAACCAACATTCCCCCTCGATTCGCCAAATGATGCGAGCCATGGGACTCAAGTCCCCCGCTCCCGTTCAAAGTCGCCTGGAACACCTACGTGCCAAGGGCTACATTGACTGGACGGATGGCAAGGCGCGCACCATTCGTATTCTCAAGTCGCAGGGGATTCCGATTTTGGGAGCGATCGCCGCAGGTTCTGTGGTCGAAGCTTTCACCGATACCGTCGATGAACTGGACTTCAATAGCTCCTTTCTCCATCCCAACGACTATGCTCTGCGGGTTCGCGGCGACAGCATGATCGATGCGCTGATTGACAGCGGCGATATCGTCATTATGCGCCCCATTCCTGACCCCAAGACCATCAAAAACGGCACCATCGTGGCCGCTCGGGTCAACGGCGATGGCTCAACCCTCAAGTACTACCACCGCAAGGGCAGCCGGGTCACCCTGGAGCCTGCAAATCGCAACTACAAGCCCATTGAAGCCTCTACGAGCGAAGTGGAAGTCCAAGGGGTATTGGTTGCAGTTTGGCGCGGTTACGACTTACCCTAGTGCCCTTTTATTGGGTTGAATTTGGTAGTTTAACATCATGCGACTTAGCCCTAAACCAGCTACTTAGCATTGAACTACCCTTGAACGCCCCTTTTTAAGAAGGGGTCGATGTCTTGATGCGATTTTTAGGGATTGATTTGGGGTGGCGATCGCAACCTACTGGATTGTGCTGCCTGGAATGGCAGGACAATACTTTGCGATTGCTAGATCTCGATCGACGCGACTCCATCGCGGAGGTTTTGGCCTGGGTGGATACTTGGGTGCCTTCACCCTCTCTTCCAGGAACCGTTCCCCCGTCTTTGAGCGTATCGGCGGATTCGCTAGAGATTTTGTCGGGTGAGTCATCTGAAGCGTTAGCATCATCTGATGCCGAATTGATTCCATCTGACTCAAAATCTTCCAGCATTCCAATTCCATCTCCTGATTTATCTAGCCCCCGGTTATTTTCACAGCAGCCCAGTCTAGAACAGCCCAGTTCACAACAGCCCAGTCTAGAACAGCCAAATTCACAACAGCCTAGAATTTCTTCCATCGGTACACCCCTCATTTCGGCTGGGATCGCGGTCGATGCCCCCACGCTCATTTCCAATCCCACCGGAATGCGGTTGCCCGATCGCCTTGCTCATCAATATTTTGGCCGCTACCATGCCGGATGCTACCCGGCCAATTTGGCGTCTCCCTTTGCTCAGAGAACTCTGGAGTTTGGCCTGAGCTTAGAACAGCGGGGCTTTTTCCATGCCCCTGAAATTTGTCCGCAGCAGAGTGGGCGATTTCAAATTGAAGTCTTTCCCCATCCGGCCACGATTCATTTGTTTGGGTTAGAGCGAATTATTAAGTACAAAAAAGGCAGGGTGGCAGAGCGACGAGCAGAACTGAGTCGTCTGCGCGATTTGATTCTGCAAGTTTTGCCAACCCTGCAACCCGCTTTGATCTTTGACCAGGATTTGCCAGCGATTCCCTCCACAGGTGAGGCGCTGAAGGCGGTCGAGGATCAGTTAGACAGTTTAATCTGTGCCTATGTGGCTGCCCACTGGTGGTACTGGGGACTGGAGCGCAACTGGGTTCTGGGTGCAGAAACACCCGAGTTATCCAAGACCACAGGCTATATTGTCGTGCCTGCTCCAGTGCCGTGAGCCAGAAATTTTCTTGCTGAATTAAATTATTTCTTCTTTAAGAACTCGTTCGGAGCCAATGCCTATCCGATAGGGTTGAGGTTGAGTATTTTTGGGCGTTGCTGCGTCAGTTCTGACGATTAATTCAGCAATTCCTAATTCGTCAGATCCTAATTTGTTAGAACAGGCGGAGGGTGGTCTATGGCTACCCTCCGCTTGATTCGCAAAGGTTCGCCCATTCACCACTCCCTGCACTACCATGTCACCTATCGTTCTGGTTTTGTTGCAAGTTTTGCTCGTTATTGGGCTTTCTCGCTTGGTTGGATTGGGCTTTCGGGCAATACGGCAACCGCTGGTTATTGGTGAGATTGTGGCTGGCATCCTGTTGGGGCCATCGCTCTTTGGGTGGCTTGCGCCCGATTGGTCAGCGGCCTTGTTTCCAGCAGAGACGGTGCCCTTCTTGAATATTTTGTCGCAGATTGGGCTGATTTTTTTCATGTTTTTGATTGGGTTGGAACTCAATCCCAAGTATCTGCAAGGCCAGATTCAGACGGCTGTATTGACCTCCCATGTCAGTATTGTGGTGCCTTTTTCGTTGGGAACCGTTCTGGCGCTGTTGCTCTATCCCCAATTGACCAATGGCGATGTTTCGTTTACCGCCTTTGCGTTGTTTTTGGGCGCGGCTATGTCGATTACGGCGTTTCCGGTGCTGGCCAGGATTATTACCGAGAATAATTTGCAGGGGACGAGGCTGGGGGCGTTGGCGCTGACCTGTGCGGCGGTGGATGATGTGACGGCCTGGTGCTTGCTGGCAGTGGCGATCGCCGTCACTCGCACCAACAATATGGCGGCGGCCCTGCCCACGCTGCTGGAATCGGTTCTCTACATTGGGCTGATGCTGACGGTGGGGCGATCGTTTTTGAAGCGGTTGTCCAAGTATTACGATCGCACGGGCAAGCTCACCCAGTTTGTTCTGGCTGGCATCTACATGGGTGTGGTGGCCTCGGCTTTGATCACCGAGGTGATTGGGATTCACTTGATTTTCGGGGCTTTTTTGCTGGGGGCGGCCATGCCCAAGAATGCTGGACTGACCCGCGAACTAGCTGAGAAAACCGAGGACTTTGTACTGACGTTTTTATTGCCAATTTTCTTTGCCTATAGCGGGTTGAGAACCGAGATTGGGCTGTTGAATCGACCGGAACTCTGGTTGTTGTGTGTGGCAGTTTTGGCGGTGGCGATCGGCGGCAAGTTCCTGGGCACCTACACAGCGGCTAGATTCTGCGGCTTGCAGAACCGAGAGGCTTCCGCGTTGGGCTGGTTGATGAATACCCGAGGACTGACCGAACTGATCGTCCTTAATATTGGCCTGAGTTTGGGGGTGATCACGCCAGTGCTATTTACCATGCTGGTGATCATGGCGCTGGTGACGACGTTTATGACCTCGCCTCTGCTGGAACTCACCTATGCCAAGAGCCTGATTCGGCAGGACTTGCTGGAATCGCCGGAGGCTTTGCCCGAGGCCGCTGAGACTCCAAGCCAGCCGATTTATCGAATTTTGGTGCCCGTGGCCAATCCCAAAACTCAAAAAGGGCTGTTGCAGTTGGGAGCGGCGATCGCAGGCACCCACACCCAAGCCGCTGTCGTTCATCCGCTGAGTTTGATTCAACTGGAGGAAGACTATGCCTTTGAAAGCACGCCCATTGAAGCAGAACGGCATGTTGTCCAGCAACTAGAACGGCTGCAAACCCTGATTGAGACTCTGGAGCCGCCCTCGGTGCGTCCCTTGATTCATCCGATTGTCCGCATTGCCAATGATGTCGCCCGCGAAACTACGCTGGTTGCCGAAAGAGAGGCGGCTGATTTGATCCTGGTGGGCTGGCATCGTCCGGCCTTTAGTGCCAATCGGCTGGGCGGAAGGGTTGGGCAGATTCTCTCGATGGCCAAAACCGATGTAGCTGTCTATATTAATCGGCAAAACCGGGGACTGGAGCGCTTGCTGGTGCCTTACGTGGCTGGGATTCACAGTGATTTGGGCTTGGAACTGGCGCTGCGGATTTTGGTGAATCAGTCTAGTTCTGCGCTGATGGTGCTGCTAGTGAATGTGCCTGGGCAAGCGGTCAGTGAGGTGAGCTACGAGTTTCGATCGGTGATGAAACAATTGCCGCAGGTGGTGCGCGATCGCATCGACTTCAAAACGATCGAAGCCCTCGACCCACTGCAAGCCGTCATTGCTGCTTCTGAATCGGCTGACCTGACGATCGCCGGAGCGAGCCGAGAGTGGGGGATTGAGCGGCAAACCCTGGGGCAGTATACCGATGCATTGGCGGCGGAATGTCGATCGCCCGTTTTGATTACGCGCCGCTATAGCCAGGTGACTTCCCACTTGGCGGCTATTCTGGTTGAGCCTGGTGCTGTGGCAGAGACAACGGTTGGAATTGGCAGTTAATCTGAAGCCCTATGAACAAAATTCAACCTCGATTGCTCCTATTCTATGGAGGCACCCTGGTGCTGGTCGTGGTCTTGTTTCAAGCCGTGACTCGCTATGGGGAAAGCCAATTGAAGCCGCCGCCCAGGATTGGCGGTCGCTATGTCAGCACCGCTGCGCTGCCGGGATGCCCCGCTGCCAGTCGTGCCGTTCTCACCGTTTTACAATCGGGCTTGTTTCTCAATGGCAGTCTGCATTTAGAAGAGGGAGCGGCGATCGCCAACCCTTCCCCGACCCAGGCTCAGGCCACTGACCCCCATGCCACTGACCCCCATGCCACTGACCCTCATGCTACTGCTGGAACAACGGCTCAGGCGGCTCAACTCTCCCTAGTCGGTCGTTGGCAGTACCAAAAGGTTACCCTAGCAGGGCAGACCATAGCCCTCCAAACCTGTCAAGCTGTAGCGGCAACCGCCACAGCGGCAACAGCCACTCCGCAACAGGTTCAGATTGAAGGAACCGTGGTGCAACCGTCAGCCCCAACTCAATCCAGCCAGCAGCCTCGCTTCGTTGGGCAAATCCAATGGAGTCCAACGGCTCCACCCCTACCTTTTCAGGGAGAGCGTCTTCCTGAAGTCCCCGTATTGGGTCACTAATGGGTCACTGATAGGTCACTGATAGGTCACTAATGGGTTACTGATGGGTCACAAAAATTCTATTCATGTCTTCCCCCATGCCAAACTACACGCTCCTCCTCCGCCAAGGTCGCCTCCTCCATCCCGATGGCCGGATTGAAACCGTTGATATTGCCTTGGACGGTAACCGAATTGCGGCGATCGCCCCTCACCTCGATCTCTCTGCCCCTGAAGTCCTAGACCTGGAGAACCAACTGGTCAGCCCACCCTTTGTAGAATCCCACATCCACCTGGACTCCGCCATGACCGTGGGGCAACCCCGGTTTAACCAGAGCGGCACCCTGTTTGAAGGCATTGAAATTTGGCGGGAACGCAAGCAGGATTTGACCCTGGAGGATGTGAAGGAACGGGCGATCGCCACCCTCAAACAGCAAGCCATGCAGGGCGTACTGATGGTTCGTACCCATGCCGATGTTAGTGAGGCAAGCCTGACGGCGCTGCAAGGACTGCTGGATGCCCGTGATGCGGTTAAAGACTGGATCACCGTGCAGGTTGTGGCCTTTCCCCAGGATGGACTCTACGGCAGTCCCCAAAACGAGCGGCTGATGGCAGAAGCGCTGAGCCGGGGAGCCGATGTGGTGGGCGGCATTCCTCACTATGAGCTAACGCGGGAGGATGGGGTGCGATCGGTGCATCGCATTTTTGAACTGGCGGAACAGTACGATCGCCTGATTGACATCCACTGTGACGAAATTGACGATGACCAGGCGCGTTTCCTGGAGGTGATGGTGGCCTGCGCGATTCGCTCGGGTATGGGTTCGCGGGTGACGGCCAGCCATACGACCGCCTTTGGGTCTTACAACAATGCCTATGCGGGGAAACTCCTGGGATTTCTGCGGCGAACGGAGATGAACTTTGTCTGCAATCCGCTGATTAATATTACGCTGCAAGGGCGGACGGATACCTACCCCAAACGTCGAGGACTGACACGCGTCAAGGAACTCTGGCAGCAAGGGGTTAATGTCAGCCTGGGTCATGACTGTGTCTGTGACCCCTGGTACCCGCTGGGAACCGGAAATATGCTGGATGTGGCTTCTATGCTGCTCCATGTCGCCCAAATGACAGGCACCGCCGAGATGGACGCTTGCTACAACATGACCACCTGGCATGGCGCTAAAACCCTTCATTTAGAGGATCAGTATGGCATTGAGGTGGGCAAACCTGCGAATTTGATTGTGTTGGATGCGGGCGATCGCTTCGATGCCATCCGCCGTCGCGCTACGGTTCGCCATGTCATCTCCCAAGGCAAGGTTTTAGCTTCAACGGATGCACCAAAAAGCCATTGGTATGGCTCCTAATCTGAACACAAGGCTTTGCTGCGAACCTTAAACCGCAGAGACGCAGAGACGCGGAGGGGGGAAGGGGAAAGGCGAAGGGCGAAAGGGGAAAGGCGAAAGGGGGAAGGGGAAAGGCGAAGGGCGAAAGGTGGAAGGGGAAATGCGAAGGGCGAAAGGGGAAAGGCGAAAGGCGAAAGGCGAAGGGCGAAGGGCGAAGGGCGAAGGGCGAAGGGCGAAGGGCGAAAGGAAGGG
>JALOOP010000281.1 GCA_025454315.1 Oculatellaceae cyanobacterium Prado106 | reverse complement strand
AAAATAGATATTAATCCTTGAAAGTGTGAAGCAGGCGATGAATACTACGGATAATTCCCCAATGGAAGACATGGAGTCATCGATTTTGGTATCTGTAACCGAGTTACAGCGCCAACTCAATGATTCACTCAAGCAACTGTCGCCAGAGCGATTACAGGTGCTAGCTGATTTTGCAGCTTACTTGGCAAACGCTGAGAGTGAAGCTGCAACTCAAGAACTTCTGGCTATTCCTGGATTGCTGGAACGAGTTAAGCAAAATCAAGCGACCCCTAAAACTCAATACACGAGTTGGAGAACCCTTCGCTCTGATGTATGAAGTTCTTCTTCACCCTGATGCCGAAAAGGTTTATGTCAATGCGGACAAAGCTTTGGCGAAGAAAATCGCCCGATGTTTACAGCAATTGGAGCAATCTCCTCGGGTACACCCAAATATTAAAGCCCTTAAAGGAGATTATTCAGGATACTACCGCTACCGTATCGGGGACTACAGGGTGATTTATTCAGTTGACGATGAATGGGTTCAGGTATTTGTTGTGGCGATCGCCCATCGCAGTGAAGCCTATGAATCTTGAAGTTGAGTTGTAAACTATTGTAGAAATGCTACATGATCCGGTCGAGGATGGCTTTTGACCCTCCTCTGCTGTACCGCTCGGCTGTAGATTCGCACCAAGCCGTTCATGAATATACATAAAGAATAACAACGGATAGTCTAAACGTTGTTGTGAACTTGCATCCAATCCGACAAATCGGTAGCAACAACGATCGCCATCCCCCCGCACAGACCAACCAAACCTTAAATCATTACTCCCCTTATTGGTACCATTTCTCCGCATAAAGGTTACTAATATACGAAGCCTGGTTTGGTTCCTCCCCTTATACGTTGTAATCCAACCTATAAAGGTCACTAATATGCCAAGCCTGGTTTGGTTCCTCCCCTTATATGTCGCAATCCGACCTATAAAGGTTACTAATAGACCAAGCCTGGTTGCATTGTTGCCACGGCATGTTGCATTGGTGCCACGGCATGTTGTGTTACTACAGCGGTGTGTTGTGGCGATCGTAACTCAATGCAGAACTAAACTTGGCTCGGTCAGGTTGTGCTTTGGGGTGGGAGGGGCGATCGCAAGAGATGCTACGACGGTTCTGAGTCGGGTTGGAGGGGGTGGGCGATCGGTATCCTTGATCTCAGTCGGTGAGCCAGTGGTTTTGCATCCTGAGTTTTGACGCTGAACGATTGCTGAAGTGAATGAGTGGGGGAATGGATTGGGGAGGAGAGGGGCGATCGGTTTGAGATTCACAGATTAGATAGTTTTCTCATTTTCTTTCTATCTCAATTGCTGTGCAGCAAAATATACTGCTGTGTCCAGTCCACATTACTCCTCTTAGTCAGCCAGGAATCATGTCTGAAAGTGATTTCATACTGTGCTGGGTATAAGCGCTTGCGTGACGCAAGTACAATATGTAACCGTTCTAATTCCGTTTAATTGCGTAACGAGAGCGTCAGGCGGAAGGAAGGGGGAAAGCAGTCCGAAAATCGAGTTTTTATATGGAAGAATACTCAGCCTAACTGGGCAGCCTAATTAGATTGTCAGATGCCACAATATACACGACACATAAATATAAGCAATCTCAGAAACAATGGCAGTACCGGATTATCAAAGTTTAATGTTGCCTCTACTTAAGCATGCAGGAACTCTTAACAGCGAGTTGACAACCAGTGACGCAGTTGAGGTTCTAGCACAAGAATTAAATCTGACAGAGGAAGACTTAAGAGAGATGCTTCCTAGCGGAACGCAGTTCACGTTTGGTAACCGGGTTGGCTGGGCTGCAACGTACATGAAAAAAGCTGGACTACTGGAATCCACAAGGAGAGGGTATTACCGGATTACGACAAGAGGGCATGAACTTCTCGCCAAACAACCCAAATTCATAAACGTTAAGCTCCTTGGAAAGTACCCTGAGTTCGTTGAGTTTAGAAAACTTAGAGGAACAAAGACAAGAAATGGGGAGGGAATTACCGAAACCAAACCCATGCCTGAGATCTCGACTTCCACTCCCTCTGAAGCTTTAGAAGCTGCATATGAAAACCTTCGAGATGAATTAGCAGATGAACTACTTGCAAAACTTAAGGCAACCTCACCTGCATTTTTTGAGCGCGTGGTCGTTGAACTCTTGGTCACAATGGGTTACGGAGGCTCTCGATCTGACGCTGGAAAAGCGATCGGTAAAAGTGGAGACGGTGGGATCGATGGCATCATCAAGGAGGACAAACTTGGTCTTGACGTTGTTTATATTCAGGCAAAGCGCTGGAACCAAACACCTGTAGGTAGGCCAGATGTAATGCAATTTGCTGGAGCATTACAAGCCCAGAGAGCAAACAAAGGGATCTTTATCACCACATCCCGGTTTACGGAAGATGCGAGAGGTTATGTATCCCAGATCGGCAGCAAGATTGTCTTGATTGATGGTGAACAGTTAACCAGCTTAATGATTGAAAATAATGTTGGTGTTTCAACAGTGTCTTTATATCCAGTCAAGAAGGTAGATAGCGATTACTTTGATGAGGGCATTTAATTTGATTCAGCGAGGCTGTCACCAACCTTGCTGAATTAAATGATCTGACTGTAGGGCAGGTTCGCGCGCTTCCAAGGTTGTAGTTAGGTTGCGATCGCCCCTCCATCCCTTGGGTTAAACTGAAGGAGCAACATCGAAACTGAGGGCAACTTGGTGACCACCCGCCGACGATGCTACAGCAAAGAAGAAATAGCACGACAGAGACAAGCGCTTTAAGAGTCCGGCATTCGGCAAACAGTCGAAGTCGGAGCAGCCCAGAGTAGACTGATTCAACTTTTCTGGAGAAAACCAACTGTGGAGAGTAAAGATGACTATTAATATAGAGTTGTCGCTAGAACTGGAAAACGAGCTTTCCTCAGAAGCTTCACAGCTAAATCTGCCCTTATCTGAATACATCTTACGTATTCTATCCACCCGAAAAGCTCTAGATAATCCACCTAAAACGGGAGCAGAACTGGTTGCCTATTGGCAGAACGAAGGCGTCATTGACTCCAGATCTGATATCACTGATAGCCAGTTGTACGCTCGTCAGCTACACATCACGGACTAAGGGATCAATCAAGTCATCGGGAATTCGATTCCGTTCAATATGGGCATTGATTTCGTCCTGATGATCGCTGTAATAACTTAAAGCATCAAAGATCTGCGCTAGTGAAAGATGAGGGAGTCCTTTGGGAATCTCTTCGGGTGCAATGCCCATTCGCCAAGTCTCAACGATCGCTCTAACAGGGGTGCGTGTTCCTTTAATGATCGGCTCACCATTTAAAATTCGTTCATCTCTAACAATGTAAAGATGCTCTGTGGCTTGAATCATAGCTATTTCTCAATCATGTGATTCGCATCTCATGATAGGGGTTCTGTATGCAGAGCGATCGCCGCATCACAACAACCGATCGCCCCCCATCCCAAGCCCTAGCATAAACCTGGAGTGTAAACTGAGACTGCTGCGTTAAAGCGTCGTAAGATCGAGAGGGGATGGGTGATACGATCGCCCCTCCGTCGAACTCTTCTCATCCCAGACTCTCATTACAGACGCTGAATCTCATGGATATAGACTTGGATTTACAAACCGATCGCGCCCTGGCCGATGGTTCCCTGGCGCAAAGCGGCTCCCTCACCGTAGAACAAGCGATCGCCAACCTCCAGGGCGAAGACTTGGGCTTGCGGGTGTATGCGGCCTGGTGGCTGGGGCGATTTCGGGTCGATGAACCCGAAGCCATCGAACTCCTGATCGCCTCACTGCAAGACGAAGACGATCGCACCCATGCAGGCGGTTATCCCTTGCGCCGCAATGCCGCTAGAGCCTTGGGGAAACTGGGCGATCGCCGTGCCGTCCCTGCCCTGATTCACGCCTTAGAATGCTCCGATTTTTACGTCCGGGAAGCCGCCGCCCAATCCCTGGAGCAACTCAACGACCTCTCCTGTCTGCCCCAACTGGTGGCCTTGCTTGGCGATCGCGTCCCCGGCACCAGCCCCGCTCCCGAACCGCCCTACCTGGTACAACCCTTCGATGCCATCCTGGAAGCGCTCGGAACTCTTGGTGCAGTCGAGGCCATTCCTGATATTCAACCCTTTCTCAATCATGAGGTGCCCCGCATCCAGTTCGCCGCGATGCGCGCGATGTACCAACTGACGCCCGACCCTCAGATAGCCAGTCAATATGGCGATCGCCTCACCCAGGCGCTCTCCCACCCCGATCTGCAACTGCGGCGGACGGTGCTGGCAGATTTGGGGGCGATCGGCTATCTTCCTGCTGCGGAGGCGATCGCCCAAACCCTGGCCGAAAACAGCCTCAAGCTGATTGCCCTAAAAGGATTACTAGAAAAACAAATTCAGCAAACGCCTTTGCCAACCCTGTCGGCAGGAGCCATCCAAGTCATGGCTTTGATGGATAACTTGCTCTAGCCAGTTTGGCCGATTTAGAACATTAATTGAGAACTTTAATATTTCTCGGCCTCCGGTTGTAGAAAGAGCGAGAATACTAAAGTATCAGCATCTTTAAGATCAAAATTATTGCAGCCTTTTCCCCATGACTGATCCTCTCTCCTCCCTGATTCAAGCGGTCGAAGACGCTTATTCCCCCACTCAACTGATTCAAGCGGTCGAAAACCTGGCGGCAATCCGTTTAGAAGGAGCCATCCCCACCCTGGTCAAAACCCTCAGCTACAACAATCCGGGCGCAGCCGTCGCCGCCGTTGAAGGGCTGATCCAAATGGGAGAGGTATCGGTTCCAGGCTTAATGGATCTGCTCGACCAGCACAACTACACGGCCAGAGCCTGGGCGATTCGTGCCCTGGCGGGAATCGGTGACCCCCGAGGACTCGTGACCTTGCTGGGTGCAGCCACCGCTGACTTTTCCCTAAGTGTCCGCCGTGCCGCTGCTCGGGGACTGGGCACCATGAAGTGGCACTGGTTTCCCGAGGATGTCCTAGAAATGGCGCAGAATGAAGCCCTTGAAGCTTTGCTGTTTGTGGCGCAGCAGGATGAGGAATGGGTGGTGCGCTACTCGGCGGTGGTGGGCTTGGAGTCACTGGTGCAAGCTACCGCTAACTTGCATCCAGAGTGGCGATCGCAGATCCAGTCCCAGTTCGACCAGATGATCGCAGCAGACGACAGCCTCACCGTCCGCGCCCGAGTCTGCAAAGCTCAGCAAGAACTCCTCACCGAAACCCCAGCGCAGCCAGCAGCCAGCCATCAACCTTCGCCCTTGAATGAAGTGGACTGGCAGCGGATTTTGGAGAATCTCTATCAGCGCAAAGGGGAAGAACGGCAGGTGCTGGCTGAGGGCGATCCAAGGCGGTATCACGGGTTGGCGATCGCGCTTTCCCAAAAAGCCGAAGAACCTTAATTTCGATCGGGTTTTGATTGCGAATCGTGAATCAAATTCAGGTTGGCAAACTCAGATGGGGCGATCGGAAGGGGGAGGGGTGATCGCCAAAGAGCCTCAAGGATGCTCAGAACGGATGCTCTAGGCGAATTTGAGCCTTTCTGACAGCAAGATTAAGTTATGTAATGATTATCAGACTACATCGAATAATTAGCCCCGCGCCATTATATGATCTGCATTAATTCTTGTAAGATTTCGTAAAGAAAGGGAGACTTTTCAGGCGTGGCAATTCCTCTTTTAGAATATAAACCCGTTAGCCAAAATCAACGTGTCGCCGCTTATGAAGTGGGCGGAGACGAGCAGCCCAGAGTGTACACCACCGCAAACCTGCTCTCTCCCACCGACATGGATGATCTGATTGAAGCAGCGTATCGTCAGATGTTCTTTCATGCCTTCACCGCCGATCGGGAGCCGTTCCTCGAATCCCAACTGCGAAATGGCCAAATCAGCGTCCGTGACTTTGTCCGGGGCTTGCTGCTCTCTGACACCTACCGACGTAGCTTCTACGACCTCAACAGCAACTACCGTTTCGTCGAACAAACCGTCCAACGGGTTCTCGGTCGTGATGTCTACAGCGAGCGCGAAAAAATCGCCTGGTCGATCGTCGTCGCCACCAAAGGCATTGTTGGCTTCGTCGATGACCTCCTCGGCAGCGAAGAATACCTCCAAGCCTTCGGCTACGAAACCCTGCCCTACCAGCGTCGTCGCGTCCTCCCCGGTCGCACCCAAGGCGAACTGCCCTTCAACATCAAATCCCCCCGCTACGATGCCTACCATCGTGCCAAGCTGGGCTTCCCTCAAATCGTCTGGCAAACCAGCGTCCGCCGCTTCACTCCCCAAGAAAAGCAGGCCAAAGCAGGCAGCCCCGCTCAATTCCTCGACATGGCGCGCAGCATCAGCCCCCGTGTCAACCAACCCCAAAACATCTCGGCTTCCAACATCGACTACACCAACAAGGTTCCTTACCGTAAGGTCTAATCAAAAAGATCCAAGGTTAACCTTGTTTGTGGGTTAAATTACTTCAAGAATTGCCAGTTTTTCTGGGGTTGTCGCGATCGACAGTCTCGGGGAAGCTGGCAATTTGCTTGGCCGCTTTTAGGCTATTGACTAAAGGGATCTGCGTCAGTCCTGTTCGCTTCGCATCAGGGTTCCCGCCCCCAAACTCTTCCCATCTTGCCCCAACTTTGGGGGACTAATTCACCGAAGCTTCTAGGGTCGCGCTATGAAGACTCTTGTGAAGATTCCCATAAAGACTTCCTTGAAAACTTCTCAAAAGCTCATTGAAGGCTCGGCTCCCCCAAAGTTGGGGGCTGGGGGGCGCAAAACCCAGGAGGGAACAACAACCGCACCAAGTTTGTCGTTCAACCCTCAGCCCAGCTTGCCTGTTTTAGAACCCGTTTTAGGCTGAAACCCAAGTTCCAGCAAGGCATTACGGATTTTAGCTTTAGAAGGACGCATTGCGGGGCGTGTTAAACCTAACTCCCTGGCCGTTTCTAACAAATCTCGAATCAGCACATCCAGAGAGCTATCGTCCGCCTCATCCGGAAGATTTTCAACGCGCCCTTCATAGGCCAGGGTATAAAGCTCCAAATGGTGTTTCCCCATCACCCGCGCCAGCTTCCTTAGCGTTTCCGGCGTAGGACAAGTCCCCTTAAAGCAGGCACCCCGCAGCCGGGGCTGGGGCACTCCCGCCAACTCGGCCAAATGGTTCATGCTAATGCCCTGCTCTTCTAGATATTGCAAAATGAACTGCCCCAAAGGTGAGCAATCTTCGGATTTGATTTGCAACCTAGCTGGCATTGTAAGGACAGGTGAAGGGGTAAGCGGTTTATAAGTCGTTTTTATTCTATACCGACTGAACCCGAAATCGAGGTTTGGCTGTGAGAATGTTTGGGGAAAGGGGGAAGGGGAAGGGGGGAAGGGGAAAGGGGAAAGGCGAAAGGGGAAAGGGGGAGTCTTTGATTTCTTTTGAGGAATTGATCTAGGAAGGAGCCAGGAATGATCGCGATATTATCCCTAAATTGATTCAATGAGTTCATTCAATGAAATCCCTTTCCCCTTCCCCTTTCGCCCACTCCCCACTCCCCACTCCCCACTCCCGCTCCTTGAAACTTTTGTAACAATTCCCCCACATCGGTATACCGAACTTTGTATACTGCTAAACCGAAAGGCATACCCCTTTAGACAGAGTAAGACTCCGAATTAAATCCGAATTAAATCACCGAGATTTAGACATGGCCTACGATCTACCCTCTTCAAGCAACACTTCTTTCAACCTGCTCAGCCGCTACTGGAATTCCTGGAAAGAATATTATCAGCGCTCCATGACGCAATATTACAACCGGCGGATTGAGCAATTTCCTGAAGCTTCAGCTCAAGCCTATTGGCAGCAACTCACCCATTGTCAATCCGGGTTTGATGTCAACCAAATTAACGACGAAATGCTCAGCCGCTTTATGTTACAGCTCAGACAACAGGGCATTTCTAAGTTTGCTGTGGATTGTTTTATCTTAGAATTGCGTCGCTTACATCGTTGTCACAGCCGAGCAGTCCAGGTTTTGGCGATCCAGAAATAAGTCTATTGTCTGTAACTCATCATGGACTTCGGTTCATAATGTGCATCCTGCTCCTGTGGTTCAATCTATAAATTTTGTGGTTATACCCGATTCACAGGAGCAGAATGCTCATTATCCGGTGGCTGAATTTTCCAGTTCAGAATATCTATCCATGCTTCAGATAAATTCCCATTCATAACCCTGCTTTAAGAAATTCACCGGACTGTGCAAAGGAGCATGGGGGGTAGAACAAAAACTGTTCTACCCCCCATGCCTTTTTGGCATTGAAAATTATCTCACATCGCAGCAATGGGTTGGAGGGATCGTACCTACCTCCATGGCCTATCTCCATTGATAGACGAAATTAGTTTGAAAAACCTTTATTTCTAAGTCTGTGGCTCTCTCTATCTTAGAGAAAAGTTTGGATGTAACACTGAATCTGCGGATATCCCTAGGTTATTCACCCGGATCACCCGCAAGATCATCCACAACACCACCCACAAAATCACCTACAAAATCACCTACAGACATTCATTCCACAGAGGGCCTATGTTCTGGCAAACTATTTTTCACTGGATCTATATTGCCTGTATGGCGATCGGAGCCATTTACTTTGCACTTCTGGGACGAAATCCCAAGGGGCTGCCCAGAATTGAGTATTTTGTGGCCACCTTTATTCCCATCTGGTCAGGCTTGGCCTATTTGTCGATGGTGCTGCCGGGTGGCGTGGATACTTTGGAGCAGGGGAAGTTGGCGATCGCCGGACAAACCACCCACTTTGCGCGCTACATCGATTGGATCGTTACCACCCCATTGCTGCTGCTGGCGCTATCCCTAACGGCAATGCATCATAAGACCCACAAGGATAAGACGCTAATCTTCTCGTTGATGTTGACCCAGGTGATTGTGATTTTGACGGGGTTGGTGGCAGATTTATCGGTGGTGCCCTGGGTGCGCTATCTCTGGTACACCATTGGGATGGTTGCATTTTTGGTGGTGCTGTGGGGCATTTGGGGGCCTTTGAGAGCGATCGCCCATGAGCAAGACGCCGAGCTATCCAGCCTCTACACCGGACTCAACACTTTCTTCACCGTCACCTGGATTTGCTATCCCATCATTTGGATTCTGGGGCCTTCAGGACTGGGGGTGTTTAACCAAACCGTGGACACCTTCCTATTTTGTTTGGTGCCCATCTTCTCCAAAGTCGTCTTTAGTTTCCTCGACCTCAACGGCCTACGAGCCTTGCGAAGCAGCGGCTCTGAAAGCGGTTCCGAACGCTTCGCCCGCCAGAGTCTGCAATTTCTCGCTGACCCCGGGCTATTCCGTCGGCGGAGACGGCGGACTGGATTTGTGAGTCGAACCCGATAGAGACTCATTCATAAACATCCCAACCAGAGCCAAAAAAATCCCAATTTTGTAGAGGTGTAGCGAAGCTAACCCCTCACAAAATTGGGATTTAGTTTCTCTTTTGATTTCGGATTTGATTTTAGATTTGATTTTGGATTGGGGGA
>JALOOP010000013.1 GCA_025454315.1 Oculatellaceae cyanobacterium Prado106 | reverse complement strand
CCAATTTGCAGATCCAACTCATCCGGCTCCGTCTGCTCAATTTCCTTGGCCGATTTATAGTCAATCAACTCCAACCCGTCTTCGAGGTAGTCGAGGCGATCGTAGCGTCCCGACAGAACAAACTCCAGATTCTCCGCCCGCAGCACCCCCTGAATGCGCCCCTCAACCGCCAACGGCTTCCGCATCGACGACTGATTGGCAATATAGTCGTTGTAATATCGCTGTAAAATCACCCGCCCCTCCGAAATCTGATTCGCGTTCAAACTCCGACTCTGCTGACTCCAGCAATACTCAATCCAATCCAACCGAGGAATCGGGTCTTGGTAATGCCACTCCTGATAAATCTGCGCCAAAGCCTGGTGGAGCGAAGTCCCCAGCACCGCAGAACCAAAAAACGCAGCACTTTCAATCCGTCGCTCGTAGCGAAAATAATAGGCGCGAGGGCACCGATAGTAGGTTTGGAGTTTGGCAGCGGAGAGGGTGTAGGTCATGGGGGGGGCGAAGAGGGGGAAAGGGAAAAGGGGAAAGGCGAAAGGGGGGACAAAGGGTGGGGGGCAGAGTTTCTGGAGAGGATGGCGGGGAGGGAAAGGGGCACAAGGCAGGGATCTCATCCTCTACTGCACTGTGTCTTTGCTAGAGATACTGGAGATAACTGCTCTGCTAGGGACAGGGCAGATCGTAGAAACTCCTCCCTTTCCCCTTTTCCCTTTCGCCTTTCCCCCTCCAAAAAGAAACACACGCGGACGCGGCTCCTAGACTAAGATCCGGTGGGGGGTTCAGTTCAGATTTCCCCCATCATGACACTAGATATAGGATCTTGCTAGGTTCTTTTGTATTATCTACTCTAGATATAGTGCTAAAGTCTGATTCTTACCGCTGGAGCATCCTGCTGCTCATTGTGACTACCCTGATTTGGGGCAGTACTTTTCCCATCCTCAAGGAAACCGTGACCGTCCTCTCGCCGACAGTTTTGGTGAGTGTGCGGTTTCTGATTGCGGCTCTGACGCTGTTGCCCTTTTGCCGCCATTTCAACTGGAAGCTTGCCCGCGACGGCACTTTGCTGGGCGTTGTGGTCTATCTCTCCTACCTGACCCAATCCCTGGGACTCCTGACCATTTCTTCCAATCGAGCCGCTTTCATCACTAGCTTAAACGTAATTCTCGTGCCCCTAACGGGAATTCTCCTGGGTCGTTTTGTGTCGCGGCAGGTGGCGATCGCCGCTGGTTTAGCCCTGGCTGGCATCGGGGTAATGTCCTGGGAGGGCGGGGGTTTGGACATTGGCGATCTTTGGACTTTTGGCTGTGCCCTGAGCTATGCCGTTTACATTTTGCTGATGGAAAAGATCGCGCCCCAGCATCCGCCTTTGGCTTTGACCGTGTTTCAACTGATGGCGATCGCACTCCTGGGCACCCTCGGCGCGCTCCCCGATCTGCAACAGCAACTGCCGCTCCTACAAGCCCACTGGCCTAGCGTTCTTTACCTCGGCCTATTCGCCACCGCAGGCACAACCTGGACACAAGCGATCGCCCAACGCCACATCCCAGCCACCCAAACCGCCATCCTCTACACCCTAGAACCCGTCTTTGCCTCACTCTTTGCCTTCTGGTGGCTCGGCGAAACCCTAGGCACCCGAGGACTGATCGGGGCAGGCATGATTTTGGGGGCGATGGTGTTGAGTCAGAGGGAGTAGGGGAAGGGGGAAGGGGGAAGGGGGAAGGCGAAAGGGGAAAGGGGAAAGGGGAAAGGCGAAAGGCGAAAGGGTGGATGGGTGGATGGGTGTTTCAAGGGATGCCCTCGCTGAAACACAAGGAATTCTGCAAAAGAGAATTTTCATATGCGAATCATGCCTTGCCTGAAACACAAGGAATTCTGCAAGAGAGAATTTCTATATGCGAATCATGCTTCCTCTGAAACATAAGAAATTCTGCAAAAGAGAATTTTTATGTACGAATCATGCCCTGTCTGAAACATAAGAAATTCTGCAAAAGAAAATTTCTTGTGGAATGAATATGCCCATCCTCCCTCACCCATCCACCCATCCACCCATCCACTCCCCACTCCCCACTCCCCACTCCCTCAACCTAATGAGTTGGAGTCGAACGCCCAAACAACGTAGCTCCGATCGCCGCTAGGGTGACGAGCAGGATGGCGATGAGCGATCGCACGCCCAGAGCTTCGTGGAGGAAAAGGAGGCCGACGATGGCTGCGATCGCCGGTTCGATGCTCATTAGGACTCCAAAAACGCGGGTGGACATGCGTTTGAGGGCGATGAATTCTAGGGAATAGGGTAGTACCGTCGTCAGGCAACCGCCCAGGAAGGCAATGCCTAAGATCCAGGGGTTGAGCAGCGCTGCGCCTGCTTGCTGGATGCCCAAGGGAGCCATAATCAAGGTGGCAAAGCTAATGGCTAGGGCTAATCCTGATCCCCCAGGCATGGCGCGTCCGGCGGGAGCAGAGAGGAGAATATAGCCCGCCCAACACAGCCCAGAAATCAGCGCAAAGCCGATCCCCAGTGGGTCAAGACTGGTATCGCCATGAATGGGGGCTAGCAGAAAAACGCCGATTCCAGCCAGGACGACCCAGACCACATCGAGCCAACGACGGGAACCTGCGATCGCCACTCCCAAAGGCCCCACGAACTCCAGCGTCGAAGCCACTCCCAACGGCACCCGCTCCACCGCTGCAAAAATCGACAAATTCATGCAGGCAATGCAGAGGCCAAATAGCGCGACCACCCCATAATCCTGCCAGCGATGCTGACTTAACCGGGGTCGCCAAATCAGCAGCAGCAACAGCGCCGCAATCCCCTTACAAATAAACGCCGCCCCGGCTGATCCCAGCGAGTCAAACAGCGTCTTAGACAGCGCCATGCCAATCTGAATCACAAAGCTGGAGAACAAGACCAAAAAGCTGGGGGGCAGGGAATTGCCCAAGGATTGGGCTTGTTGGACGGTGCGATCGAAAGAGGCTCTGAAGGCAGAGGGATCACCCGGAGAAATGGGGTGGTGGACAATGGGAAACGGGGATTGCATGGTCATTCCAAGAAAAACTAAAAGAACAAGTGAGACATCCGGTATCTGCAAATTCATTGATCCAACTTTCGGGGGTGCAGCATTGCCGTCCCTAGAAATTAGAATTTGGCTTTCTCATTCCAAAGATAATTCTCAAGCTTGACTTTATCGGGTTTACAACCCTCCCACATCACCCGAGTGATGCTTTCCCAGATGCATCCATCCGTTAAGCTCATTAAGAAATATTGAGGATTACAACGATTGCTCAACATTCTATTGAAAACCTTAAATATTGCATTTTTTTAAAGGGATTGCCTTAAGATCTTCTTAAGATTCACAAGTGCCATCCCATGCAATTTTCCCATTGCAAATGATCCTCTAGGTTGATTTACAAATCGGCTTTTATAGGACTTTATAGGATTGGATATAATGCATGAGTTCCTGTCGCAAAATTGTTGATCCTCCCGATTAGACAGGCATTGATCAACAAAGCTGCTAATTGTCTCAGATCCAGGATTCAAGCACAATTGACGACCATTGGTGGCAACATTCGTGTAGTTCATCAGCGTAGTGTCCCAGCTGTAAATTTGAACGCTTGAAGGAGTGTTGTTGAGTGTCCTACAGGTGTTCATGAGTTTGATATCTTTTCTCCACTGAGACATGACTTAGGCATGACTTAGGCATGACTTAGGCATAGCTCAGGCATAATTGAACGGTTCATCGTAGGTTTCTTCTATTTCATCCTGGCTCCATCTTTGAGTTGAGCAAGACTGAAGTACAATCGAAGACTCACCCGATGTCTATTGACAGGTCTAGACCTGCTATTTATAGCTTCTAGCGTTCAGGCTAGGACTATTGCCAGGAAACCTCACCCAGAATCTCCATCAAAATTCCTTTGGTTCAATCGCTATTCACCCGATCGCCCCCTCTGCATTCATCATCTATCGGTTGAATCGCTCACTACTAAAGCAATCTATCCATTTCGCATTTTGGTTTTCGTCGTTCTATTGGGGCGATCCAGCGAACGAATATTCCTTCTAATTGAGGCAAATTTAATTGAGGCAAAACAGCTTGATCCCCAATCTTCGTTTAACCTGTCATGTGATCGATCGGGTGTTGCGCGATCGCCCCTCCAGCAGGCGATCCCCGAATAAACCTCACTGACCAATACTTCAATTCACTCCAATTTAATGCTGCAATTACATGCTCCAATCATCGGATAAGTGGCTCAGTGCAATCGGTTTCGCATTTATTCTATTTTTTGATAGGGAACCCTAAACTCAATTGGGATCGGTAAAGCGATGAATCTTGCTAGATTTATCCGCCCAGAAACTTCCCAAGGACTTGATCCCTATCGCCATTTTGTTCCCTTCCAAGACTTTGGTTCCCTTCCCAGATAATTGCCTGACTTTTCAACATCCCTATTCCGTTGATCCGTCCTCATTCTGCAAGGCTTTATGACTCTCCAACAGCCGATGACCGCTTCCCCTCAAGTCGATGCAACCGCATCCCAGACTGAGGCCGTTCGCCTCGCCGCAGAAATCGCTGCTGCCCCTGCTGTGTCTAGCGCTGCATCCGGTGAGCGATCCCCGAGTGTTCACCCCGATCCCCTCCAGGTCGCAACGGGTGTCTATGTCACCGTTCACGGCCACTTCTATCAGCCGCCCCGCGAGAATCCCTACCTCAACGCGATCGAGCGTCAGCCCAGCGCTAGCCCTTTCCATGACTGGAACGAGCGTATTCACCAGGAATGCTATCGCCCCAATGCCTTTGCCCGCATCTTCAACGACCAGGGCGAAGTGGTGGAAATCGTCAACAACTATGAATACCTCAGCTTCAACATTGGCCCCACGCTGATGAGTTGGATGGAGCAACATGATGTGGAAACCTATCAGCGCATCATCGAGGCCGATCGCCTGAGCTGCCAACGGTTAAACGGTCACGGTAATGCGATCGCCCAGGTCTACAACCACATCATTTTGCCCCTGGCTAATGAACGGGACAAAGCCACCCAAATCCGCTGGGGCAAAGCCGACTTCCAGAAGCGATTTGGCCGTGATCCCGAAGGACTCTGGCTGGCCGAAACCGCCGTGGACTATCCCACCCTGGAAGCCCTGATTGCCGAAGACATTCGCTTTATTGTCCTGGCACCGTCCCAGGCGCAGCGCTGTCGCCCCATCCCCACTGCTGATTCCCATTCTCACTGGATCGAAGTCGGCGGCAGCCAGATTGATCCCGTCCGTCCCTACCGCTGCTATCTGCCCGATCGCTCCGCCTTCATCGACATCTTCTTCTACGACGGCCCTATCTCCCGCGACATGGGCTTCAACGATGTCCTGCTCAGTTCCAGCCACTTCGCCGGACGCATCGGCATGGCTGTTCGTGGGGATCAGCATCCCTCCCACCTGATCTCGGTGGCCACCGACGGCGAAACCTTTGGCCACCACAAAAAAGGCGGCGAAAAAGCCCTGGCCTATGCCCTGGTCAACGAGTTCCCCCATCGGGGCTGGACGGTGACCAACTACGCCCATTATCTCAGCCTCTGCCCGCCCCAGTGGGAAGTGGAACTGAAGCCCGTGACGGCCTGGAGTTGTGCCCACGGCGTCGATCGCTGGCAGGACGACTGCGGCTGCGGCGGCGGTGGGGGCTGGCACCAGAAATGGCGCAGACCCCTGCGAGACAGCCTGGACTGGCTGCGGGATCAGTTGGTCAAGGTCTACGAAGACATGGGTTCCAAGTTCTTCCGCGATCCTTGGAAGGCACGCGACCACTATATTCAGGTGATTCTCGATCGCACCCCCAGCCAAATCCACCAGTTCCTCACCAGCCACCAATCCCACAAGCTCAACCCCACCGAAAAAGTCGATGCCTTGCGCCTGCTAGAAATGCAGCGCCACGCCCTGCTGATGTACACAAGCTGCGGCTGGTTCTTTGAAGAAATCTCTCGCCCCGAAGGCACCCAGATTCTGCGCTATGCCGCCCGTGCCCTAGAACTCGCAGGCGATGTCGCAGGCGTTCAACTGGAAAAGGGCTTCATCAAGCGGTTAGCGGCGGCTCCCAGCAATGTCAGCCAGTTCCACACCGGAGCCGAAGTCTATCGGCAGTTGGTCATTCCCTCCCAGATCAGCGTCAATCAGGTGGCGGCTCACTATGCCATCACGGCGCTGTTTACCCCCTATGCTCGAGAACAGCAGGTCTACTGCTACGCCATTCACCGCCAGGACTACCAGATCCAGCGGCTGGGCAATCTCACCCTGGCGGTCGGCCATATCCAGATCACCTCGGAAATCACTCGCGAAAGCCATAACCTGATGTTTGCCGTTCTCCACATGGGCGGCTGGGACTTCCACTGCTGCATTCAGCCGTTCACCGGACGACGCGCCTACAGTCAGGTCAAGGAAACGCTATTTGAGGCGATCCAGCAGGCCAGCGCGGCGCAAACCATTCTGGCGCTGACCCGCGCCTTTGGGGATCAGTCCTACAGTCTGCAAAATCTCTTTGCCGAGGAACGCCACCGCATCATGCACCTGCTCAGCCAGGAAACCCTGACCCGCCTCGACCAACTCTATACCCAGGTCTACCGCGACAACTACGGCGTTCTCATGGCGTTCCACCGCGATTTGCTGGAAGTGCCCCAGGAACTCCAGGTCGCCGCCGAGGTCGCCATTGCCCAACGCGCGATCGCCACTCTCCAGTCCCTTGAACGGGAAACCAGCGACTTCCCCCTCGCCAATCCCCAACGCTGCCACAACGACCTAACCGAGCTGACCGCGATCGCCCACGAAGCCCAACAGCTTCACTGCCAGCTTAAGCCCATCCAAATCCAGTCCACCCTGGAACGGCTGATCCTCCGCTTCCTCTGGAACCTGCTCAACCAGGAACACTTTGAAACCCTGGAGTCAGATGTGCAGTGGGTTAAACAGCTTGTGCTATTGGGCGATCGCTTCCAGTTCCACCTCAATCTTGACCCAGCCCAAGAGGTGTACTACCGCTATCTCCACCAGCAGGTTTTACCCCAGGTTTTACCCCAAATTGGGGCAGGGCGATCGGCTGGGTTAGCGGGGCGATCGAAATCCCAGTGGTCTTCATCCCAACTCAAGCATTTCCTGGAGCTAGGCAAAACCCTCAAGATTGCCATCAATCCAGAGCTGACAGAGTAAAACGGCTGGAGTAAGGACATTTCCATGAAAGAAGATCTAGGATTTTCATTCTCAGAAATCATCTAAAACCCATGGAATAGAAACTTTTAGGGATGCAGTACACCAGACTGCATCCCTATATTTTTGGGCTATGGCAGGAGAGACATTTTGCCACTTTTAATTTGTGCGATCGCATTTTTGATTTAGGCGATCGCACTGACGATCGCACTATTGTTGTGCTGACATCTTGCAGCGCGTAGATCTGTGACCCCGAAATCTACTTGGGATCATCGCTGTTGATACACTTTAGGTGTCACCCCTGTCATCCGACGAAAGACTTTGGTGAGATGCGTTTGATTGGCAAAGCCGCAATCTAGGGCAATGGTGCTGATGGTGAGCGATCGCTGTTCTAGTAATTGCTTGGCTCGTTCCACCCGTTGTTGCATCAGATACTGATAGGGGGCAACTCCCACGGATTGCTTGAAGGATCGGCTGAAGTGGGATTCACTCATGCAGGTCAGAGCTGCCAAATCCAAAATCGATAAATCCTGGGTCAAATTTGCCTTGATGTGATCCAGGACTCGCTGCAACTGTGATTGGGATAAAGCATGGGTTTTGAACTCCAGCGAAGGTCTGTTGACTGCATAATTTTGCACCAAACGTGCGGCCAACGCTGTCCCCAATGACTCGCCATACAACCGACCCGACAGACACCCCGTTTGGATTTCCGTCTTGAGCGCGAGGGCTAATTGCTGGATGATCGGATCTTCGATCGAAAACTGTGGAATCAGTTCTACCTCATGCTGCATCAATTCCTGAGTGGTTTGATTCAGCAAGGTTGGACAAATCGCAATCACCGAAAATTCGACTTCCCGATCCCAGTTTGTCCAATGACTTAGAAATGCTGGGATCACATCTACTCGCCCGTTGCCGTGGGCATAGTGTGTCAATTTACCATCCAGGTGACGCTCTGCCTGAAAGCAACGTTTGGGGGCTGTGATCACCAGTGAATGTTGTAAAAGGCAATGCTCCACCGTCTCATGGGGAGGATGACAGTAGTGGATAAAGGTTAACCCTTTCCACCCTGTATGATAGCTAGCAACCAGCGGGGCTTGTGGCAGCACTCGCGCTATTTCCTGCTGGTTGGTCAGATCAAGTGTGGCTGCATGATTCACCATCAGTTTTACCCAGGCAAGATTCTATATCCCAAGCAGGATTGGAATAATGTTAGCAGAATTGGATGAGACAGCAGGTTGAGACTAAGGCCATTGTAGAGGTGTCCTACAAAAGTGACCTGCGGCAGGCAATGGGCACCGTACCGCTTGCTTGTTTTAAGGATATGCGTCGGAGTATATGGTGAACCATCATGAACCCCAATCAACAGTTCCTGCAAAATTTATACGGAGCTTTCAACAGCGGTGAGCTTGAAACGATTATCTCGGTGATGCACCCAGATGTGAAATGGGCGAACGGGGTAGAAGGCGGTTTCGTTTATGGACGCGACGCGGTGCGCGATTACTGGACAAATCAATACAAGGTGATTCAAGTGCAGCTTGAACCCTTGAAGTTTGAGCAGGATGAAAACAATCGAAATGTCGTGACTGTTCATCAAATCGTCAGAGATTTGCAAGGCAATTTGCTCGTGGATACAACCGTTCAGCAGATCTTTACCATTGAAGAGGGTTTGATCCGTCTCTATGAAATTGGCGAAACTGAAACCATCCAAGAGAAGATCCAAAAGACGAGAGATTTCAATTAGCAATAATGTTACAGCGATTCGTTACAGCGATCGCCTTTGAACAAACATAGGTCTTTGAAATTAACGGCGCAGCACAACAATCCTGTTGCAGTGGATTAGTCGTTGATGGGTAGAGTGGCAGAAAGTGTGGGCAACCAACCGCTCAACAGCAATAATCTGCCAAAAATTCCTTGAGAGCTATTAACTCGCTCCCAGAATGCTGGCCAACAAAGCCTTCTGAGCATGGAGCCGATTCTCCGCCTGATCCCAGATGAGCGACTGTGACCCTTCCATGACCGCATCCGTGATCTCTTCGCCTCGGTGAGCAGGCAGACAATGCAGGACGATCGCCTCTCGATCGGCATGGCTCATCAACTCGTCATTCACCTGGTAGGGCTGAAAGATGGGCACCCGGCTCTCCGCCTGGTTTTCTTGACCCATGCTGGCCCAGACATCGGTGTAGACCACCTGGGCATTTTGAGTAGCGGCGATCGCATCTTCGGTGATGAGAACTTGACTGCGATCGCCCGCCAACGCCTCTGCCTGCTTGACAATGGCCGCATCGGGCTTGTACCCCGCTGGAGCAGCCACGCGAATATTCATTCCCGCCAAAGCACAGCCTAGCAGCAGCGAATTAGCCATATTATTGCCATCGCCCACATAGACCAGCGTCAGCCCTGCCAACTGACCAAACCGCTCCTGCACCGTCTGCAAATCAGCCAACACCTGACAGGGATGCTCCAGATCCGTCAGCGCATTGATCACAGGGATTTTGGCGTAGCTGGCAAAGGTTTCTAATTCCTGTTGTTCAAAGGTGCGAACCGCTAGGACATCTAAGTAGCGATCGAGTACCCGCGCCGTGTCGATCGTTGGTTCCCCTCGACCCACCTGGGTCACACTAGCGTTGAGATCCAGGACTTGGCCGCCCAACTGATACATGGCCACCGAAAAACTGACGCGAGTACGGGTCGAAGCCTTCTGGAACAAGAGCCCCAACACCTTTTGGCATTGGAGATTGACCTTGCCAAGCTTCATGGCTGCGGCCAGGTTGAGCAATTCTTGCAGTTCCGCTGCACTCAAATCAGCCAAACTCAAAAGATCTCGACCCTTCAGTGATACTACGCTCATCCTTGATTCCTGGGGGTAAATGCCTGCAAAACGCTGTCTTAAACCCTACCAGATCTAGACGGCTTGATGGCGTGATGGCGTGGACTTTTAAAAGAGTTGGGTGACTTTTAAAGTGCAGAATCTTTATTAAGTTAAGGAATGAGTGGAAAATAATCAGCAATTTTGGTTTTAATGGACACTTCAGGTACAGGATCTAACATGCATTATGGCCAGCTTCCCTCCTCAACGAGCCGAAACCATTGATCATGATCAAAACTTTAAAGAGTTAATCTCTACCTTTTTCTTAGAGTTCTTGGAACTCTTTCTCCCAGATATCGCTAGAACCATCGACCCCAACTCAATCCGGTTTTTGCCACAGGAGTACTTTGCGGATCTAGTGGACGGGGATGAGAAAATTATTGATTTGCTGGTTGAAGTGAAGTGGGCAGGACAAGATACAACCTTTCTCTTTCATCTCGAAGCCCAATCCTACAGTGAAACTAAAATCAATCGCAGGATGTTTTACTACTTGGCACGGCTGCATCAAAACTACGTCAAAGACATTTACCCAATCGTCATTTTCTCGTTCGATCAGCCCTATCGAGCAGAGCAAGACACCTTTAAGATTGAATTTCCAAACCTCAAGGTGCTGGAGTTTCGCTTTCATGCCATCCAACTGAATCGGCTCAACTGGCGGGACTACATTAATAGTTCTAATCCAGTCTCAGCAGCGCTAATGAGCAAGATGAAGATTGCTAAACGCGATCGACCCAAGGTGAAAGCAGAGTGCTTACGGTTATTGGTGACCCTGAAACTTGATCCCGCCAAAACACGGCTAATATCTAAGTTTGTAGATACTTACCTGCGTCTAAATACTCAGGAAGAGCAGATCTTTCAAGCGGAACTAGATAAAATCGGTGTAGATCAAAAGGAGGCGATCATGCAAGTCACTACCAGTTGGGAAGAAAAGGGCATGGAGAGAGGGAGTCGATCCATTATTTCTATTCAGTTAGAACAAAAACTTGGCCAGTTACCAGCCACTCTCAGCGATCGCATCTCTTCGTTATCTCCCGATCGATTATCAGCGCTAGCGATCGCTCTCCTAAACTTCAATTCGATCGATGATTTGAACCACTGGTTAGAAGCGAACGGATGAAGCCGCTACCATAACTAGCGATATGATAATGACCTAGCCTAAGCGATGCGGCGCTTGGGTTGAAGCTATCAATCTCGCTTCGACCCAAACGACAAAAGAGGGTTTAAGGGATAATCTCTATGATTGCAAGAGGTCTTCCGTTTCCACTTCGCCAGTTTCGCTAATCCAGAGGATTTGGCGAATGCGACGGTTTTGGGCATGGGCACGGATAGCCTCTGGAGTGAGGGGTTTGTCGAGGGTGGCTAGCTCGACTTCGACGCGCTCATTGGGGTTGGTTTGGCGGAGGTGGCGGGCATGGGTGAAGGCTGCGGCGTAGGCATTGGGGGTTGTGGGGACGACGAGGCGATCGCTCACGGGAATCTGCTGGGGCAACTGTCCGGTGGGCAATAGCACCTGGTAGAGTTCCTCCATGTTGAGGACAAAGCCGACTCCTGGAAAAGACTGCCCTTGGGGATGATATAGCCCGAGAAGCTGGTCATAGCGTCCCCCCTGTCCCAGCACCCGCTGACCGGACGTGGGGACACGACCCACCACCTCAAACACCATGCCCGTGTAATAGTCAAAGGTTTGAATCAGACTAAGATCCAGGATCAGTCGGGGAGACTGCCCAGCGTCACTGGCTGCAAGGAGTTCGACTAATGCCTTTAAGCGGCTGACAATGGCGCGTTGCTCATCGGTGAGGTCTAACTGGGAAACTCGCAGTAGGACATCAGCGGGTTGGCCACGCAGATCCAGGATCAGGAGGGCGCGATCGCGCAGTTCAGGGGTGAGCGGTAGGGACTCCAGCGTGAGTCGGTCGAGGGTGGCGATCGCTTCCCGCACCGATTCTTGAAGATTAGCAGGGAAGGGGGAAAGGAGCGATCGGGTCAAGGCCGCCTCGCCCAGCACCAAATAGGCATCGGTCAATCCCAGATGCGCCAAACAGTCTTGAATCACGAATAATACTTCGGCATCTGCCGCCACGCCGCCACAGCCAAGCAGCTCTAGCCCAGCCTGGTAAAACTCCTGCTGGCGATTGTGGTTGCCCTTGGGGGTGCGCCGAAACACATTGGCTTTGTAGTACAGCCTTTGGGGGTGGCTGGCTCCCGCCATGCGCGTCACGGCAGCTCGGGCGATCGAAGCGGTCAACTCAGGTCTGAGTCCGAGGGAATCCCCTTCTCGATCCTGGAGTTGAATGACCGTGGAAAGTTCGATCGCCCCGCCTGCCATCAAGGTGTCCAACCGTTCCAATGTCGGGGTGATGATGCGATGGTAGCCCCAACGATGAAACACCTGTTGGAGATGACGTTCAATCCAGCGTTTTTGCATCACATCCAGGGGGAAGAGATCCCTGGCTCCGATGGGCGGTTGATAGACCATTACGACTTACTTCTTGTTGCCAAATAATCCAAATAGGCCCCCTTTCGACTCGGGCTTATTGGCTTTTGGATCAACCTTACCGCTTTTCGGCGCAGGCTTACCGCTTTTTGGATCACCTTTCGCTGCTTTTGGATCAACCTTGCCATTAGCGGCTCCAGGCTTGCCTTCCCCTAACAGCTTGCGGTTGCCTTCCTGGGCGGCTTTATCCTCGGGATTCAGTTCCAGTGCCTTGGCAAAGTGAATCTTCGCCATCTTCGCCTGATTGGTTTTCAGATAAATCTCGCCCAAACGACTATGGCAATTGCTATTGGTCGGGTCAATGCGAATCGCATCCCGCAGTTCCAAAATCACCCGAGGATAGTCCTGCTTCTTCTCAAATTCCTGAGCCCGCCGCAAATAGGCTTCTACCAAAGAATCAGTCGATTGGGCAATAGGCTCAGTTGAGGCCGGGGTTGGGGTTGATGCAGGAGCGGCTGTTGAACCTCCGGGTGTTGCCTTCTTGGGTTGCCCCAAGGTCAGTTCACCCCGGCCTTCCTTCCGCATCAGATAGACCAAGTTCAGTTCGCTAATTTGCCCGGTAATTTCCAAGCTGTTGGACAAATCTTCATACTGCTTTTCCGTCAGATCCCGCAGCCCATTGCGATACACATTGTCAATGTCGTTGGTGGCGGCCAGTTTGCGCGCTGGATCGCTGACCAGCAGTACGGTTTCCTGCTGCTTGAGCGCCTGTTGCCCTTTCAGCTTCAGCAAAATACAGTACTCGGCGTAATTGCGCTCCTGGGACAGCTTTTCGTAGGCCGGGTTAACCAGCTTCGAGAGGATTTCAGCGGCCTGCTGCCGGACACTTTCGCTCTCTGAGGCACAGCTATCCGGGTGCAGCCGCCGCGCCACTTTGAGGTAGCTCTTGCGGATGTCCTTCATGTCTGCATCGACCGCAACGCCTAGGATGGCGTGGTAATCAGTGAAATCGAGGTTGAATAAGCCTTGGTCAATCTTAAAAGACATTCTGTGAATCCCAGAGCCCTACCTCTAGAGCATTCCCTCTCTTCGTGAAGGCTTAACGGAGGGAGGTGGGTTTCTTGGGTGGTTTTTCGGGGACAAGGGATAGGGGGAGTGGGGAGTGGGGAGTGGGGAGTGGGGAGTGGGGAGTGGGGGATACGGGGCGAAAGGGGAAAGGGGAAAGGGGAAAGGGGAAAGGGGAAAGGGTGAACCTGGAAATAATGTGGTTAATAACCTGGATGAACTTCATTGATTGAACTTCGTGGAGTGTCTTTACATGGATTGAACTTCACGGGCTGAACTTCACGGGCTGAACTTCATGAATTGGTCTTCATAGATTGACCTTTCGCCTTTCGCCCTTCGCCTTTCGCCCTTCGCCTTTCGCCCTTCCCCTTTCGCCCTTCCCCTTTCGCCCTTCCCCTTTCCCCTTTCGCCCATCTAAAACTTCTCCAAGGGGTGAATCTGTTGCAGTTCCTGGCTGAGTTCGGGGTGAATGAGGCTATTGGTGGCCAAGATTCTTCCTGTTGCCATCTCAAACGGGCTGCCGTCGTAGGCGGTGACCTGGCCTCCGGCTTCTCGGACGATCGCCACTCCTGCCGCCATATCCCAGGGGGAAAGTCCTCGCTCCCAGAAGCCATCCAATCGACCGCAGGCCACGTAGGCCAGGTCGATCGCAGCGGAACCGCCGCGCCGCACGCCTTGGGTGAGGTGGGTGAGGCGGCAGAACTCGGCGTAGTTGTTGTCGGGGGTTTCGCGGCGATCGTAGGCAAATCCGGTCACCAACAGACTGCGTGCTAAATCTGTCGTGGCTGAAACCCGAATGGGACGACGGTTGCGCGTTGCGCCCAGTCCTTGCGCGGCTCGAAACAAATCCTGGTGGGCGGGGTCAAAGATAACGCCGACTTGGGGAATGCCGTCGATCAGCAAGCCGATCGAGACGGCATAGAAGGGATATTGGTGGGCGTAATTGGTGGTGCCGTCGAGGGGGTCGATCGCCCAGAGGAATTCACTGGCGATCGCCCCCCCCTTCCCCGACTCCTCGGCCAGAATGCCATGACTGGGAAAATGCCGGGTAATCACCTTCAAAATAGCTGCCTCGGACGCTTTATCCGCCTCCGTCACCAGATCGCCCGGTCGGCTTTTCTCCTGGATTTCTTCTAATTTGCCAAGGTAGGACTGCACGATCGCCCCACCCGCAAGCGCGGCTTCGGTGGCAATATCCAGGAAAGTTTCAAGGGAATAGGTCATAGGGATGAGGTGGGAAGGATCGAGAAATTATTCTACGATTCAAAGTCTTATTAAAAATCTGAGTTGAGTCTAAGTTAAGTCTTTAAGTTAATTCAGTGCTGAATCCTAAGAACCTAGCCCAAGTGAGCCTCTCAGGATTCAGCACGACCAATCACAAACCCTAGTCTTCATCGAGCGGCAATCCGCGTCGGACTTTGCCTCGGCCAAAGTAGCGGCCAAACTGCAACTCATAGACCTCATCCTCGTCCTGAGTTTCGACTTCCACATCCGATCGCGGATAGCTGACACAGAGCAGCGCATAGCCCTGTTCGCGCAGTTTAGGCGATAGCCCCATCGCTTCTGGCTGATGCAACTCACCGGAAATCACCCGCACCGCACAGGCCGTACAGGCTCCGTTGCGACAGGAGAAGGGCAGTTCGGCTCCCTGGCGCTCCGCAGAGGCCAGGATGTAGCGGTCTTCAGGCACCTGAACTCGGTAGTGGCGGTTCTGCTGCCGATGGTAAATGTGGATGTTATGAATCGGGGGTGTCATAGAGGGTTAAAGGGGGATTTTTTTAAGGGGAAGGGTTCTGCCAGGGGAAGCCTCTCCAGGGGAAAGTAGCCCAAGGTTTCCAGGGTCTATGATAAGGCAATTGGTTGGAGGATGTTGGAGCGATCGCCCATCCCCCTGCCCAAAATTAGGTCACCCACTCCAGGGAATTTAAATACTTTTGACTAAACCCTCCAGACTTCTGCTAAGATAACCATCTGGCGGCCTCAATCAGGTCTGCCGATCAATATCCCTGGAGAGATGGCCGAGTGGTTGAAGGCGCAGCACTGGAAATGCTGTTTAGGGGTAACTCTAACGAGGGTTCGAATCCCTCTCTCTCCGTCCCATCCTGACGTTTCTAAACTCAGAAACAAGCTTAAGGAATCAGTCAAAAAGTAAAATTACTGCTCTAACACAAAGAAGCCGCATCCTCAGAAATGAAGGTGCGGCTTCTTTGGATATTCCTAGACTCAAATGCGGTTGCTCTAGGACAAATCAATGCAGGTAGCTCATTTAGCCATTTTATGAAATTGTTGAGCCATCGGGGTTATGACCAATTCCATAGAAGATGAACATGATTGCGCCACCACCAACCCACCGATGCGTTATGCTCCACTAACGCATCCTACGGTTCTATGCAGCGCCCCGTAGATTTGGGATTAGTTGGAGACTTCGGCCATTTCGATGACTCGGCCATCGAGGTCTTTGACGAGGAAATTTAGGGGTTTTTCGCGGCGGATTTTGTATTTGACGCGGTAGGACTGGGCTCGCATGAGGATTAGTTCCAGGCAGTCATGGTCGAAGCAGACATGGCGCTGGCGGTTCTTTCGGCCGAGGCTGGCTCCTGTGATGACATGAAGCTGGGTGTTTTTCTTGAGCTGGTACCACAGGCCGTCGGGGTTGGTGTAGTTTGTGGTGGTGGGTCGCCCGATCGCGGCTGAGGCATAGAGGGGGTCAATGCCTGCGGTGCCTAGGGTTTGCTCATAGTTGTAGTAATAGTGCAGCGGGACATCGGCCACGGGCAGATCCAGGAGTCCTTCGTAGAACTGTTTGGCCAATTCCAGGTCAGACACCATGATGGTATGAACCTTGGGCGCGCTCGTCAAAAACATCCACATTGCCCCGGCATAGGCGACCAGGAGCGCCACCATGATGCCCTGAGTAGACAGAAGGCTATCCAGGGGCAGAAATGAGCCGAGCGTCTGAAATGCGAGTGGGGTGAGATGATTTGCGATAGCCATGAACGATGAATAGGGATTTTAATGAGGGATTGACAGAGAGCTTGATTCTAAGAACTTGATCCTAAGAACTTGATTTTAATTTAACGAACTCGGGTCACCTTCGAGGAAGATCCTCCCTCGTGCGGATTTCCGTAAAATTTTACTCAGTAAGATGCATGAAACATAAGATGCATTAAAAATGGTTATCAGCTATCTGCTCTGGAATCTGCGCGGGTTTCACCAAGGATCTTTTGTGAATCAGGATTTTGGGCTGGAAATTCCCAACATCTAAGAAGCTCTTAAAGATGCAGACGCTAAAAATGCATAGTTTATCCCATGATTCAATTTCTAGTCTACCAAGGTCTTCTTGGAGCCGTCGAAATCTCAAGGTCAGGTTTAGGGTTAGGGAGGGAAGAAGGGGAAAGGGGGAAGGGGAAGGGGGAAAGGGAAAAGGGGAAAGGGAAAAGGGGAAAGGGGGGACGCAGTAGCGACATTGGTACAATTTCATGGACAAAGCTTTGGTTGAATTTCAAGGATGGAACTTCGTGGATTAAACTTCCTGGATTGAACTTTGTGGATCGAACTTCGTGGATCGAACTTCGTGGATCGAACTTCAAGGATCGAACTTCAAGGATCAAACTTCAAGGATCAAACTTCATGGATAACACCTGGTTCTCCCTCTGACTCCATTTCGCCTTTCCCCTTTCCCCCTTCTCCCATCAGAAAGGCTGGACTGCGGTACCATGACAATGGATTCATGGCAGGTGGATTACTGACAAATTCAACAGGGTCTGGTATCTTCCATCAGGAATTCTTAGCATTGAGATTTAGCAGAGGCGAGAGGCAAATTCATGACAGGGCAGTTATTGTTAGTAGACGATGAGCCAGGTTTACGGCAAGCCGTGCAAGCCTATCTCGAAGACGATGGCTTTACGGTGCATGTTGCCAGCAATGCTCGCGAAGGGTGGGAGATGGTGCAGCGGATCTCGCCCGACCTGGTGATTTCTGACATTATGATGCCCCAGGTGGATGGCTACCAGTTTCTCAAGCAATTGCGCGATGATCCTCGTTTTGTGGCGCTGCCTGTGGTCTTTTTGACCGCCCGAGGCATGACCTCCGATCGCATCCAGGGCTTTAATGCTGGGGTGGATGCTTACCTGTCGAAGCCGTTTGACCCGGATGAACTGGTGGCGATCGTCACGAACCTCCTGGGACGACGCGCTGCTGTCACCAAGGCTGCCGCTGGTGACGGTGAAGAAATTGACATTGCCGATCTGGCCAAACAGATGGCCGAAATTAAGGCGATGCTGTCGCAGCGGGGCAGCATTCCCCAAACGCCTGCGCCGATCAAGATTGACTTTACCCCGCGTGAGCAAAGCGTGTTGGAACTGGTGGCGGAAGGGCTGATGAATAAGGAAATTGCTCGCCGATTGGAAACCAGCGTTCGCAATGTGGAAAAGTATGTGAGTCGATTGTTTAGCAAAACGGGCACCAATAGCCGCACGGAACTGGTTCGCTATGCGTTAGAGCATGGCTTGACGAAGTAGGCTGTTCTAGACAGAATTTTTTTCTAGATAGAATCTTTTCTAGACAGACATCTGTTCTAGACAGAAGGTTGTTCCTAGATGGAAAGAAAGTAAAATTCCCGTTGTTGGAAGAGGTGGCGACACTACCTTTTTCAACAACGGGAATTTTATTGACCTGTAGGTTTTTGGCTTTGGCCTATCGCTTTGGCCTATCTTGGGAGTTGCCAGATTTTGATGGTTTTGCTTTCGCTGCCGCTGGCGATCGCCATCCAATCGGGACTCACCACAAAATAGTTGATGGCCGCGCCGTAGCCCATCAGCGTTTCCTTGACTTCTCCCGTTTGCAGATCCCAGACTTTCATCGTTTGGTCGCCGCTGCTGCTGAGGAGGGTTTTGCCGTCGGCGTTGAGTGCTAGTCCGCTGACGAAGTTGGTGTGGCCGATGAGCGTCCGGGGCGGGGCAGTGGGCGTGGAGAGATCCCAGACCTTGATGGTTTTGTCGGCGCTGCTGCTGATCAGGGTGTTGCCGTCGGGGCTGATGGCGAGACTGTTGACGAAATTGCTGTGTCCGGTCAGGGTTCGCAGTTCTTCGCCCGTGTCTACAGTCCAGAGTTTGATGGTGGTGTCGGCGCTGGCGCTGAAGAGGGTTCTGTCATTGGTGCTAAACATCAGGGCATTGACAAAACTGCTGTGGCCTCTGAGGGTGCGCTTGGTGATTCCGGTGGCTAAGTCCCAGATTTTGATGGTGCCGTCGGCGCTGCCGCTGGCAAGGAGGTTGCCGCTGCGGTTGATGCTGAGGGCATTGATGAAGCCAGCATGGCCTCGCAGCGTATGCAAGATTCGTCCGGTGGCCAAATCCCAGATCAGGATCGTGGTATCGGCTCCACCGCTGGCCAGGATTTTGCCGTCGGGGCTGATGGCGAGGGCGTTGACATAGCTGGTATGGCCGTTGAGGGTGCGGAGTTCTTTTCCGGTGGCAAAATCCCAGAGTTTGATGGAAGTGTCGGCACTGCCGCTGATTAGAGTGGAACCATCGGGGCTGATGGCTAAACAGTTGACATAGCTGGTATGGCCTGACAGATTGCGAACAATGGAAACGGGGACTTCAGGACTGGGGGCTTTGATCCACTGGGCGGCAAAATTTTGATGGAGGCCGTATCCTCCGCCTGCTAGGAGGGTGAGGGCGATCGCACTACCAACCATCCAGCGTTTTTTCCCGGCGATCGGCGATTTAATCAGCGTGGGCGGGGCGGCAACTGGGGGCGCAGCCTGGGGTTCAGGCAGGGGAATTGCTTTGTGGGGAGCCAGTAGACCGGGGAGGATTTTGAAAATCTCCTGGGTGTCTTGGGGGCGATCGCTGACTTTTTCGGCAATCAGGCGATCGAGAAAATCGGCGAAGGCGGCAGAGAGTTGGGGCGCATGTTCTTGCCAGGTGATGCGGTTGTTGAACAGGTCATACATCCCGGCATCGGTGGGTTGTTTGCCCGTGAGGAGGTAAATGAGGGTGCAGCCGAGGGCGTAGAAATCGGACTGGGGGACGGCTTGGCCTTTTTCCTGCTCGGGTGGGGTGTAGCCTGCGGAACTGATGCGCGTGATGCCGCCCGTTTTGCCAATTTGCTGGAGGTAGGTCAGGGTCATTTCTCGGGCTGCGCCAAAATCGACCAGGACGAGCTGGCCGTTGGGACGGAGCATGATGTTTTCGGGCTTGATGTCTCGGTGGAAATAGTTTTTTTGATGCACCAGATCGAGGATTTCGACCAGTTGCTTGAGCCAGCCGAGCGCCTGCCGTTCGTGGATGGGATGGTTGCCCTGCTGGCGCATCCATTCGCGCAGGTTGGGTCCGTCGATTTTTTCCATGACCAGGCAGTGGAGCGGTTCCTGGGACGCATGGGGGAGATACTGGAAGTAGCCGTCGGTGTCGATCGCCGGAATTCCTGGATGGGACAGTTGGCCTAGCACCAGGGCTTCTTGCTGGAACAGATGCACGGCTTTGTCATTGGAGCCATACTCGGCCTTTAGCACCTTGAGAATCTTGGGGGTGCTGCGTTCAAAGGCTTCGTAGACCGTGCCAAAGCCGCTCTTGTCGCTGAGCAGCCGCATGACGCGGTAACGACCTTGGAGCAGCAGTTCGGACTGGCAGCTTTGACAAAATTGGTGGACATCGTTCCCTGGGCGATCGGCCTGGGGACAGGTGGGATTAATACAAAGGCTCATGGTCAAACCAAGGGTAGATGCAGCGGCGGGACTTGTCACCTGGAAACGGTGCAAACGGGTTCAAGGGCTGGACGCTATGAAAAGAGTCAGCAGCAAGTCACTCGATATCAATATACCCAGGCACTTGAAATCTGCTACTTTGTTACAGATTTGGTACGTTTAGGGATGGGAAGGTAATAGGCTGGGGTTTTGAATTTTTAAACCGCAGAGACGCAGAGACGCAGAGAAGTTTGTGTCTAGATGTTCTGGGGGAGGAATTTCAGCTTAGTTTCATGATCGGTTCCTGGGAAGGCATGTGTCGCATTCCGCAAGCACAGTCAATGCTAAATAACAGTCAATGCTAAATAACAGACATCAAGCATAGGCAACTCTATGGCCACAGTTCTTGACCTTTCTCCCATTGTTCAACTGACTCATGAGCAGTTCTATCAACTGTGCATGGCCAATCGCGATGTGCCCATGGAGCGATCGCCCAAAGGAGAACTCATCATTATGTCCCCCGTCGGCGGTGAAAGTGGAAATCAAGAAGCCAAGTTGATGACCAGAGTTGGTGTTTGGAACGAGGAGACGAATTTAGGCTATGTCTTTAGCTCTTCTACGGTCTTCAAGTTACCGGGTGGGGGCGATCGCTCTCCGGATGTGGCTTGGGTCAGGGGCGATCGCTGGGAGGCTTTGAGTCAGGGCGATCGCGAAAGATTCCCTCCTCTTTGCCCTGACTTTGTGATTGAACTTCGATCTCGGACTGATTCGCTGCGATCGCTCCAGGAAAAAATGCAAGAGTATCTGCACAGCGGTCTGCAACTGGGCTGGCTGATCAATCCCCAGGATCGCCAAGTGGAGATCTATCGTCCCCAGTCTCCGGTTGAAACCTTGTCCTATCCTGTGACACTCTCTGGTGAAGAGATTCTTCCTGGATTTAGCTTACCAATCTCCTGATAGATAACCTTTCTTATCCGGCCTTGTTACCCTGTATGATGACTGACCGATCGCCCCTTGGCTGCCAACGTGACTGGATCTGGCGCGGATGGCGAGTTCGCTACACCTACCTTCCTCATCACTCGTCCGAGGATGCGCCCTATTTGTTTTTGCATGGATTTGGGGCATCGCTGCGGCAGTGGCAGGAGAATCTGTTGCCTTTGAGTCAGCATCGGCGGGTTTATGCGATGGATCTGGTGGGCTTTGGGGGGTCGGAGAAGGCGACTGCGCCCTACAAGATTGGGTTTTGGGTGGAGCAGGTTTATCACTTTTGGAAAACCTTTATTCAGCGTCCGATGGTGTTGGTGGGGCATTCTCTGGGGGCTTTGGTGGCGTTGACAGCGGCGATCGCCCATCCCGATATGCTGGAGAACCTGATTCTGATCACCCTTCCTGCAGCGCGTCAGGAACTGTTGCCGACTTTGCCTCTCTGGCTGCAATCTTTGGCGGGGGAGATGGAGAGTGCTTTTGCTTCACCGCTGTTGATTAAACCGCTGTTTCAGATTATTCGTCAGCCGAGGGTGATTCGGTCGGTGCTGCGGAAGATTTATGTGCAGGGCGATCGCGTTACTGAAGCCTTGGTGGAGAGTTTTATTGAGCCAGCGCGCGATCGGGGGGCGGCGGCGACGCTGACGCGCTTGACTAAGGCTCGAACGCGCAATGATTTTAGTCAACTGACGCGGGATTTGCTGCCCCAGGTGGAGGTGCCGATTTTGGTAATTTGGGGCACGGAAGACCGGGTGATTCCGTTGGCTTGGGGGCGGCAGTTGCCGGGGTTGAGCGATCGCGTCACGCTGGTGGAAATCCCGAATGGTGGTCATTGTGTGTATGACGAATGTTCAGCGCAGGTCAATGCGGAGATTTTGGCTTGGTTGAGATAGGGGAATGAGCGGGGGATGGAGGGGTGAGAGAGCGATCGCAAGGTTTCGGCTTCTCGTTCAAAGAGTTTCAGGTCGTCCCATTCAAAACCGGGGCTAAAGAGCAGCAGTTTGATGACGACTGATTGCTGAGTTTCGGGGTCAAAGGCTAGCAGGGTTCGGCGACCTGCTTTTTTCCCGAGTTGGCGTTGGATTTGATAATGACGGATGAGGGTTGGAGTCGTCATGGGAAGGGGGAAAGGGAAAAGGCGAAGGGGGAAAGGCGAAAGGGCAATCTATGAAGTTCAGCGATGAAGGCTAATCCATGAAATTCAGTCAATGAATCTCAATCTGTGAAGGGCTATCTATGAAGGGCTATCTATGAAATTCAATCCATGAAATTCAATCCATGAAATTCAATCCATGAAATTCAATCCATGAAGTTCACCCATGTTGTTTCCAGGGTGCCCCTTTCCCCTTTTCCCTTTCCCCTTTCCCCTTCCTCCCCCTCACTCCCCACTGATGGGAATCTGTAGCCAATCGCTGAGTTCCTGGGCGAGCCACTGCAATTCGGGTTCGCTGAGGTGGGTCATTTCGCTGATGTTGAGGGATCGGGTGCCGAGCCATAGCACTAGTTTGGGTTGGACTTTGACGAGTTCTCGTTTTCTGGCGCTGATTTGGGTTTGGCCGGGGGCGTAGACAATTTTGGACACCTGCTGAGTGGGCCAGAAGCGTTCGTAGAGGGCAAATTGGCGGGTTAACTCATGGCGGAATGAAACCCGTTTGCGATTGATGGAGATGCGCTTGCGGGCTAGCAGGAGGTTCAGCAAGGTGAGGATGAAACTGCCGCCGAGTGAACCAAAGATCAAAAGAATGGATGAAAAGGGCAGAAAAGTCACTAGGGCATAAGTGAGGGCGCAACTGGGGATGAGGAAGGAAAAGAGCGAAAATTTTCCATCAACGGGTTGGGTAGGCGACAGTGGCGGCAGCAACAGATTGATTTCGGAGCGGGTTTTCTTCAGGAGGATTTTGCTGCCAAAGGGCTGGGGAGCTAGGAACGGCATGGGAGAACGGGTGAGTTCGCTCGGCTCATAGTTGAGCACCTGCGAGGCTTCTTCGGCAGAGCTAAATCGACGGTTGAGGCTTGGTTCAACCATGCGTTTGAGCCATTTCACCAGTTCTCGACTGAGGGATACCTGTTTTTCAAAGTCCAGCCGCAGATCTTGTTGGGGCAAATCAGCCGGATGTTTGCCGCTAGCCAGGTAAATCAGCGTTGCGCCCAAGCTGTAGAGATCGGAGGCGGGAGTGGCGCGTCCACCAAATTGCTCGGGTGGCATGTAGCCATAGGTGCCGACGACGGTGATGGTGCCGCCTTTGCTGGCTGCGAGGGTTTGGACGGAACCAAAATCCACTAAATAAACTTGGCCGGGGCTATTGCCGGAGCGATCGCCCAACAAAATATTGCTTGGTTTAATGTCTCGATGCACCACCGCAGGCTGACGGCCATGCAGGTACTGCAAAATTTCTAAGAGATCGTTCGCCAATTGTTTCAGGTCGGATTCTGCAAAGCTCCGTCCCGCCTTGAGATGTTCGTCGAGCGATCGCGCTTCAATGTAGGTCTGCACTAGCGCAAATCCTTTGCCTTCAGGCGTTTCAACTTCAAAGGAATCGATGTAACTGGGAATGGAGGGATGAGAGAGCGATCGCAGCGTTTCCGCTTCCCGTTCAAACAGCTTCAAATCATCCCATTCAAATTCATGGCTAAACAGCAACAGCTTGACCACAACAGACTGTTCCGTATCCGGATCTTTGGCCAAGAGCGTCCGACGACCTGCCTTTTTCCCAAGTTGCTGCTGGATTTGGTAGCGCCCGATGAAGGTGGAGTCTGACATGACGGAAAGGGAGTAGGGAGTAGGGAGTGAGGAGTGGGGGCGAAAGGGGAAAGGGAAAAGGGGAAAGGGGGATTCTTCGGCGGCTTTTTGGAGTTGATCGTGGAATCGAGCCTAGAGGCACCAAGGGAAAAACTCCTTAAACGCCTTCCCGGATTCATTCAACCGCCCCTCCCATACCCCCCCTTTCGCCTTTCCCCTTTCCCCTTTCCCCTTTCCCCCTTCCCCTTTCCCCTTTTCCCTTTCCCCTAAGCCCTCATCTGCCGCGCATACTGCGGACGACAAGGAGTCCCCCAGCAGACTTGTTCACTGGGAATGTTGGATAGGACAGTGCTGCGGGCACCGATGACGGCGTTGGCTCCAATTTCGATGCCGGGGGCGATGAAGCAGTCGGTGGCGACCCAGGTGCCGTTGCCGATGGCGATCGCTCCTGTTTTCAGGCCAAATGCTGCATCCTGGATGTCGTGGCTGCCCGTGCAGAGATAGCTTTTTTGAGAAATGACACAGTGTTGGCCAATGTGGATCTCATCAAGACTGTACAGCACAACATCATCGCCAATCCAACTATAGTCGCCAATGGTCAGCTTCCAGGGATAGGTGACTCGGGCGGTGGGGCGAATGATCACGCCTTGGCCGATGGTTGCGCCAAAGAGACGGAGCAGGGCGGCGCGGATGCTGTGGGCGAAATGGGGGGTGAGAGGAAATGCGATCGCCTGTACCAACCACCAAAGGAGGATTATGCCGCCAGAACGTCCGCGATCGAACCCGGATTGGTCGTAGCGACGGAGATCGACCCAGGCGGGCGCGTTGAGGGGTGGGGTGGGCGGTGGGGCGATCGGGGGGGTGAGTGCTGGGAAGGACATTGAGGGAATTAGGGTGGTGTTTCAGAGACAGATCAGGGATAGCTTGGTTTAAGCTCTCGTTTTTCGTCTTCGACTTTGAGGGAGCCGAGGATTTATACGAGGCTTGAGGGAGCGTCTAGGGATTTTCAAGGTTCCCTCATTTTGATACTGCTGGCAAAATGCTTCGTGAATTATTCAAGTTCCCGGTTTACTTTCTTATCTCCTCTGTAAAGGCTGTACCCATAAGTCCAAGGTCGGCTTCGTTTGCAGGTTTCCGCCGCCTAAATCCCCCAAAGTTGGGGGCTGGGGGGCGCGAAATCCAGGAGGAAAGACAGATCAAACTTGTGTATACAGCCTTGCAAAGGCGGGAACTAGCCGTTTTACCTAATCTACGAGGATTGAATGCCGGGTTGGGGAACGACTGGGGTCGGGGGAGTGGTCGGCGCGGTTTTGTTCAACCTTCCGCCGAATTGCAGTTCGTAGAGTTTGACGCCGATTTGGTACTCGTATTGGCTGAGGAGGCTGGCATAGATTAAGCCTGCGCGGCCATCCAGGAAGCCGAGGCGAATGAAGTAGGCCAAAATGAAGCGTAGCAAGGGTTTGAACGGTAGACGAACCCAGATGCGCTTGAGGAAGCGTTTGCGCTGCACGGAGTCGCCGAAGAGGTTGCCGCCGATCGTGCCGCCTTCGCCCATGCCGGTGAGTAGGTTGTAGTAAACTCGGGCTTCCCAGTTGGAGTAGCGATTGTGGCGCTCCAGCCAGTGGAACATATCGCGAAAGTCAATGTGCAGCATGTCTTCTTTGAGGTAGCCGACCTGGCCTTGCATGATCACATGCTCATGGACTTCGTTATCACCCGTGTTGCGGATATCTTCGGTGTGCAGGTTCTCGTAGCGACCTTTGGCATGACGAAATAGCCGCAGGTTCCAGTCGGGATATTTGCCGCCATAGCGAATCCATTGCCCCAGGAAAAAGACGCGACGGTTGAGGTAATAGCCTTCGTAGTCCGGGTTTTGAATCGCGGTTTCAACCTCGTCCCACAGTTCCGGGGTAATGCGTTCGTCACAGTCTACGATCAGCACCCATTCGTTGCGAAAGGGCAGATTTTCCAGCGCCCAGTTTTTCTTCTTGGGCCAGCGTCCGTTGAAGTGGAACTGGACGACTTGAGCGCCGTGACTTTCAGAAATTTCGATGGAGCGATCGCCACTCTGGGAATCGACCACAAACACTTCATCAGCTCTCGCCACACTAGCGAGACAAGCGGGCAGATTTTCCTGTTCGTTTTTGGCAGGAATCAGGACGGAGATGGGGAGTTTGTTCATGGGTGGATGGGTGGATGGGCGAAAGGGACAAGGGGAAGGGCGAAAGGGGAAGGGGGAAAGGCGAAAGGGGAAGGGGGAAAGGCGAAAGGGAGTTCTTGGATTTTTCAAAGATGTTTTTATCGAGTTCCTTCTCAGGCTTAACCCTAGGAACATTCTTTGGGTGTTCAGGGTTGATCTCATCGATTCCCCTTTCCCCTTTTCCCTTTCCCCTTTCCCCCTAGTCTTTAAGATTTCCCTCGTGAAAACATCCCCTGAATCGCCGCCTTCAAATACCCGACTTGCCCATAGGCGTAGGCGAAGTCGTCGAAGCTTTGGGCGGGGTCGTGGAGGTGGAGGATGGAGCGGGAGATGCCTCGGAGGAAGCGTTCGCTGCCTTGGGAGAGTTGGTTGAGTCCGGCGCGGCCTGAGAGTTGTTCGCGGTAGCATTCGCTGATGCCTTGCCACCAGCCCCGGCTGAGGAACCAGGTGCGGTGGATGCGTTCGGGGGCGACATTGTGGGCGACGGTGGCGGTGGGCAGGTAGGCGACCTGCCAGCCGAGTTCGAGGGCGCGTTCGGTCATCAGCAACTCTTCGTTGGACAGAAGATTTTTGCCGACTCGTCCCAGGTGGAGGTCGAAGCCGCCAATCTGGTCGAGGAATTCGGCGCGGATGGAGTAATTCAAGCCTCGGGGGGTGAGTCCGGGGCGATCGATGTACACCCGTTCTTCGCCCAGGTCATAGGCTCCCAGGTTTCCGGCCAGACCGGGAGAGAGCCAGCGGGGGGGCTGGGTGCCGTCTGACCAGAGGAGGGTGACTTTGCCGCCTGCGATCGCCAACTTTTCATTCTCCTGATAAGCCTGGAGGAGCGTTTGTAACCAGTGCGAACTGGCTACCGCATCGTCATCCAGGTAGGCCAGGATAGGGCTTTGGGCCGTTTGTGCGCCTGTGTTGCGAGCCACCGATAGCCCCAGGACGGCTTCGTAGACATAGTGAAACCGAGGATCGGCAAGGTAGGGTTCGACAATTTGGCGGGTGCGATCGCTGGAGGCATTGTCAATGACAATCACCTCATATTCGCCATCAAAGTCCTGGGACATTAGGCTGTCGATGGCTGCACCCAGGTATTGATCTCGGTTGTGGGTACAGATGATGGCTGAAATTTTGGGTTCAGGCATGGGTCTGGGTGTGACAGATGAATGGGCGAAGGAATGAGTAGAGGAATGGGATGAGGAATGAACAGAGAGATGAATGGAGGAAGGGGTAGGGAGATGGGGGATAGGGAGATGGGGAGATCTCATTTGTTTCAGAGGCGAATACTTGGCACTCTTCTTGGAATGGACTGGGAATCAATGAAGACAGAATGCAGAATCAGAGTTGAGAAGGTTCAACGCTGGATTCGGCCTGTAGTCTGGTAAATGCTTCAAAAAACGAAACATAGGCACTAGAATGCCCAGAGGTCTGAGGGGACTAACGAAGCGAGAGTGAATGGAATGGCGATTTGAACGGTTCGGAATAGGGACAATAAAAAAGGGTTGTAGCATTTTTTACTACAACCCGATCGGGATTAACTTAGTTTAAATGGCCTTGAGAGATGGGGAATGTTGTGGGGTTGGAGTTGGGGCGATCGCTTCCCTTCAGATCATCCCGAGTTCACGTCACGCCAAATTAAACTCACACGGAATTAAATATTGATGACGTATTTGATACTACTGGCAAATTTCAAAGATCCCGTAGGCGCTTATTTCATGACTCAAGCACCTGAAATGGCTACGCTCCAAGCCCGTCCGCGAATGAATTGCGGCCTAATAGGTAAAACCCATTGAAATGGGTTGAAAGGCATGCCCAGGGAGAATCTCAGCCTCCGCAGTCCATTTTAATGGACTTTGGGCTAACAGCCCGTGATTCATCTACGGGCGGGCTAGAAACGGAGGCCGACCCAAGCGATGTGAATTCATCAGCAGGATTATTCATCTACGGGCGGACTGGAAACGTAGCTGATTCAAGCACTTGGAATTCGCCAGCAATATCTTATTTGCGCGGCAAAGTTGTATAGAAGATATACGATTTGTCATCTCCCAATGAATTCCCCTTAAAGAATCTGAAGGATCTACTTAAAAAGAGATGATGAGATAGCCGTCCTGGAACTTTGCCCCGGTGACTTGTCTGCCGCTGAGTTCTGGGGGGAGGAAGATGTTGCGGCGCTGATCTCCAGCTTCGATCGTGACTTCGGGGCCGTACTGGGTGAGTTTGACCTGTTTTTTGTCGAAGCCGGGGAGGAAGAGGGAGACTTTGCGATCGCCCACATGAATACTGATGGGTCTGGGTACCTGACTCACCTGGTTAAAATCGGGCATGGCCTGCATCAGGGGTTGCCAGTCGGAGGCGGTGCGGGACGGAACGGAGGTGATGGGGAGGGGCGAGAATTCAGCTTGTAGGGTTTCGGAGGGGGTGGACTGGTTGAGGAGGATGCCGCCGATGGTAACACCGACCTGTTGGGCGCTGCCCCAGAGGTATTTGGCGGTGGCGATCGCAGCTTCGTCAGCAGTGGTGACCAGGTAGGCGGCAAATCGATTGGGGTCGGCGATCGCAGCCCTGCCCTGATCCAGCATGTTGGTCATTTGCTGGCCAGCGGGTTGACTGAACAGATCGCCACCGCCCCAGTTGACATTGAGTACCGCAGCGGCGATCGGGGGGATGAAGGGCGACAGGGTTTTGCCTAGGTCAGATTCGGCAAACACCTGGCGGAAGCGACGGGTGTACCAACTGAAAACCTCGGGCATCCCCAACATGCGGAGCGTAGTTTGGTCGCCTTCGCCGTCATAAATAATGACATCGTAGTGGCCGCTGGCGTCGAATTCGCGGATGGCGTTGAGGGCGAGGGCGCTGTCCATACCAGGGAGAACACTGAGTTCCTGACCATAGACGGCTTTAAAGAAGGGCGTGCGAAGATATTGGGCTTCTTGCTTTTTCAGTTCTTCCCAGTTGCGCTCCAGCAGGGTGGTCATTTGCAGTTGGACGGCCTGGAGGTTGGGGGCAATGTCTTGGGGTTCGGCGCTGAGGGGGGTGTTGAGCAGCATTCCGAAGGCGGGAGTAGGGTCTTGGCTCACGAGCAGCACCCGTTTGCCCTGGGCGGCAGATTGCTGGGCGGCGGCGATCGCCATCGTTGAGCGTCCGGTGCCACCCTTTCCCAAAAACGTCAAAACAAAAGCCATGCTTCAGAAAGTCCTTCACGAGAATAATGAACAGAGCGGGATGCAGCTTACTTTTAGCTGACTCCGAAGGAGAAGCTCACAGAATTGATTTCGGCTACATCCGACAAGGCGTATCGAGTCTTGCGCCAGATTATATAGATTGGCCATCCCTATCCTAACCAAATCTGCTATGCCCAAATGGGAGTCGAAAGAGAGAATCTCACTCTCATGCAGAGATATTCAAGTTTTTATGTGACTAGAGGCGATGACTGTTTTCGGAGGAAGGCTCAAGCAATCCGATTTCTTTATTAGCATTTGAAATCACGATCCCTTTAGTTGATAAAAAGATTTTATGCTCGCTCAGACTGCCCTCTAAGCCTTATTTTCAAAGGCCGACACCCTCTGATGGACTGGATGGATGTCCGCCCATCCTAAATTTTGTGAAGCCGATTAATTCTGAAATCTACGAGAAAGCGGAATACTCGCAAAACACAGTTGGCCACGGGTATCGGCATAGACATACTGAATTCAGTAAAACCAAATCAAATTGAATCGTTTTTTATCCGGATATAGCGCATGTCCTCTGGGAGAGGCACTTGAGAGCCAGAATTAGCTCACTTCCGACTCGGGATTTACGGAGGGATATGTAAAAAATCGAAGTTTGCCCAAACGGACTACTTAGTGGTAAGGTATTTGGAGTACGTAAAAATACTTTATGTTTTCTTAAAGTTCCCTTAAAGGAGTCTCTTTTGAGAAACAATCCTAGTAATCAAGGGTACTGAGAAGGCATCAGAGTATTGATTCCCCATTTGGTTCTCTCTAGTTCGCTGACTCTGAATTTTTGAGGGTTCATTGCCTAGCTGTTGCCTAACAAAGCTCAATGTTCCATCAAACCGGATGAAATCAGCTTGATTGGAGACAAAAGTGCATCTCCATTTGGGAAGGTTGGTTTGCTTGAATTGACCGCCGTTTGCAGGAAGCCTGCTAGAACAGAACGGGTGCAGTGTAACGATGACTGCTGATGCAGAGCTTCTGCGAAAACGTGTGCAGATCTGAGAAAACGTTAAAGCGAAAACGTTAAAACGAGTCCGAAAAACGAGTCCGAGGATCAACCTCTACCGACCCAATCGGCGATCGAGATATCCCCCATTCTTCGCCTGATTGATTGACACCAAGCAAATTGACCCATTGACCTAGCGATCTACCAGGAATTTCCGCAGCCCCTAGGAGACAAAGGTCTGAAAAAGCGCTTTTTTGATTGAATGGCTTTTCCATTACAGCAAATCCATTTACAGCAAAGCTAGACTTCAGCCCCTGAGTCGTTGCTCACCCAAAGATGCACCTCTCAAATATGAAGCAAGTATCCGTTATCATTCCGGTTTACGGCGTGGAGAAATATGTTGCGGACACAGTTCAATCTGTGCTGGAACAAACCTACCCGAACTTTGAACTGATCATTGTAGATGATGGTTCTCCCGATCGCAGCATTGAAGTCTGTCGTCGATTCAAAGATCCGCGAATCAAGATTTTGCACCAAGACAACAATGGCCCTGCTGCGGCTCGTAATCTGGGCATTCGCCATGCCAAAGGCGACTACATTGCCTTACTTGACGGCGATGACCTGTGGCATCCCGAGAAACTCGCCCAGCATGTCGCCCATCTGGAAAATTCGCCAGAAGTGGGTGTCAGTTTTTGCCGCTCGGCCTTCATTGATGAAGCCGGAGAATCCCTCGGAATTTACCAAATCACCAAGCTCGAAGACATCACGCTCCTCGACTTGCTCTGTCGTACCCCCATCGGCAACGGCTCCGTTCCCGTGATGCGTCGCGAAGTCTTTGAACAAATCCAGTTCTTCAGCCCCCATTGCCGAACCCCTTACCCTCTACCGGGTCACCTCCGGCAGTTGCTCCGCCAAACTGCTGAAAAAGCTCAACTCCTGGGAACAAATGCTGGAGCAAGTCCAGCGCTATGCTCCCCAGCCCATGCGGTCTTGCTTTGCGATCGCCATGTCCTACCAACTGCGACACCTGGCACGACGGGCGGTGACCTTGAGAGATGGAGCGATCGCCACCCAGCTAATCTTCCGCTCCCTCCTGACCTATCCGCAGATCCTCCTGGAAGAACCCCACCGCACGCTGCTTACCCTGGTCGCCGCGCTGCTGGTGCGAGTCCTGCCCCTCAACTTCTATCGTCGCTGTGAGGCACGGGCGCTGCAAATTGTGGGGGCTGCCCAAAAGCAGCGCATCCGCAAGGAAGGCGTACTCACCTCCAAAACTGCAATGTAGTCACCGTAAGGTGATGTCTGGAAAACTCAAATCCTAGCTTTAATAGTTTTAATAAGGAGTGCGCGGATTTTCCGCACACTCCTTATTACTTAGAATTGGGCTTGAAATTGGGCTTGAAATTAGGCTTGTTCCCTCCTGAAAATCTCCTAATCCCGCTCTTGCATCTCGTCGATTTCATTGCAGAGTGCGAGAAGGTTCCATTGCACAATGACCCAGAGCAATCCCTGAATACTAGAAATCCCTGAATATTAGGCTGAGTATTGCTTAGTCTGATATTCATCCTGTTCTTAAACGCTTTTTCATCGTTTTTCTCACGAAATTTTCAGGCTATTTTTGCCAGATTGCTTCATGCTAAAGAAGGTTTGTACCGATTTCAAGCCTGAATATCCAAGCAAAAAACTGATGAATCATCCCCATTTGTCCTTATCGGTCTTGAATGCATCGGCCTCAGCGGCGGCGGCGATACCTGCTAACGCACAAGCTAACGCCACCACCCACAGCACCACCCCTCAACCCCCATTGGTTGAGCAATACAGCACCATCCGGAACTTCAGCGAATGGCTTTGTCAACCCTTACAGATCGAAGACTACGGGATTCAAAGTATGCCCGATGTCAGCCCTCCGAAGTGGCATTTGGCTCATATCACCTGGTTTTTTGAAACCTTCTTGCTCGTTCCTTTTTCACCAGGCTACACCTGCTTTCATCCCCAATTCGGCTACCTGTTCAATTCCTACTATGAAGCGGTCGGTCAACGGCATCCGCGTCCCCAAAGGGGTTTACTGTCACGTCCCACAGTGGAAGAAGTGTATCGGTATCGTGCATTTGTCGATGAGGCAATGCGATCGCTCCTCACCTCCCCCCTAACGCCCGAAATTGAAAGTCTGGTGGTTTTGGGATTGCACCATGAGCAACAACACCAAGAACTGCTGCTGATGGATATCAAACATGGATTTTCGATTAATCCACTGCGGCCTGCTTATCGATCGGATTTACCGGAAGTGGAAGGGGCGATCGCACCCCAGGAGCATTGGCTTGACTATCCCGGTGGCCTCTTTGAGATCGGCGAGGCACATCGTCAGCAAATCACCAACTTCTCCCAGTTTTCCTTCGATAATGAACAGCCGCAACATCGAGTTTATGTCGAAGATTACGGCTTAGCGGCACGGTTGGTGACCAATGCGGAGTATCTAGAATTTATCGAAGCAGGCGGCTATCAAAAAGCAGAACATTGGCTGTCGGAAGGATGGGCAACAGTACAGCGGGAAGAATGGCGATCGCCCCTCTACTGGGAACAGATCGAAGGCCAATGGTGGAACATGACGTTGGGGGGAATGCGTCCGGTTCGTCCGGATGAACCCGTCTGTCATGTCAGCTACTACGAAGCCGAAGCCTTTGCCCATTGGGCGGGAAAACGCTTGCCGACGGAGGCTGAATGGGAAATTGCCGCCGCTCAAGTGCCGATTCAAGGCAACTTTGTAGAACAAGGCTATTTGCATCCCACGCCTGCCCGCGCTGTAACCCGCCCTGATCAGATTTTTGGCGATGTCTGGGAATGGACTCAGAGCGCCTATTTACCCTATCCCGGCTTCCGGACAGCACCCGGCGCTGTGGGAGAATATAACGGGAAATTTATGTCGAATCAGATGGTTTTGCGCGGTGGAGCCTGTGTGACGGCTCAAAACCATATGCGCGCCAGCTATCGCAATTTCTTTCCGCCCTCGGCGCGCTGGCAGTTCAGTGGTATTCGTTTGGCGACCGCGCTGTAATTTTAGAGGCATCTTCTATGGTATCCCCGTCATTGGTATCCCCGTCATTGGTATCTCCGTCATTGAACTCGCGTCCTGCCCAAGTTCAGCTTTACGACTTGCATCCGCCGCTGGATGATTTTCGTGCTGAGGTGTTGCAGGGATTGCGTCAACCCCAAAAAATGATTCCGCCCAAGTTCCTCTACGACAAACGGGGAGCGGCTCTATTCGACCTCATCTGCACATTAGAAGAATATTATCTGACGCGCACCGAGATGGGCATTTTGCAAACCCATGCGGCGGAGATGGCGAATCTGATTGGCGATAGTGTGCTGATGGAGTTTGGCAGTGGCAGCAGTCAAAAAATTCGCATTCTCCTCGATGCTCTGTCGGCCAATCCGCTGGCTTCAGACCCTGTCTATGTGGGCATCGATATTTCCAAGCAGCATCTCCTGGAGGCTTGCGATCGCCTCACCCAGGACTATCCCGGACTGACTGCGATCGCCCTCTGTGCCGACTACACCCAGCCCCTAGAGCTTTCAGCGATTGAGGGTATGGGCGATCGCCATAAAGTCGCCTTCTTCCCCGGTTCCTCCATCGGCAACCTCGAACCCGCTGAAGCCGTGCAGTTCCTCCAACAGGTCGCAGCCGCCCTGCAACCGGAAGGCGCACTGTTAATTGGGGTGGATTTGAAAAAAAGCAAAACCATCCTGGAACCCGCCTACGACGACGCACTGGGACTTTCTGCCGCCTTTGCGCTCAATGTTCTGACCCGGATGAACCGAGAGCTGGGCACCAATTTTGTGGTGCAGAACTTTGGCTACGAAGCCATTTATAACCCTATGGGACGCATTGAAATGTATCTGATCAGTCTCCAAGACCAGACCGTGCATTTCGGCGAGGAGGAAATTGCCTTCACCCCAGGGGAGCGGATCAGAACGGAATATTCCTACAAGTACGATGTGGAAGAATTTTGGGCGATCGCCGCTTCCGCCGGATTCCAAACCAAGCAAGTCTGGACTGACCCAAACCAGCTTTTCAGCCTACACTATCTCCATCTGTAGTCTTCGAGATAGGCTTTGCAACCACAAAGCCCATCTCCCTCTCTCCCCATCCCCCATCCCTCCTACTCCCCATCTCCCCACTCCCCTACTCCCCCACTCCCTTCTTTTCCCCCCACTCCCCTTACAATAGATAATCGGTGTCGTGAGGTAGGTCAAAACTGTGGCTTTTAAGATCGGGTTGCTCGGACTAGGAACGGTGGGGACAGGGACGGTCGAGATTCTGTTGAATCCGCAGCAGCGGCATCCGTTGCTGCAAGAATTGGCGATTCATCGGGTGGGGGTGCGATCGCTCGACAAACCCCGCTCGGTTGAGCTTCCCGCTGAGATGTTGACCACCGATCTAGAATCCATTGTCACTGACCCCGATGTGGATATTGTGGTGGAGGTGATGGGGGGGCTGGAACCGGCGCGATCGCTGATTTTAAAGGCGATCGCCCATGGGAAGCATGTGGTCACGGCCAATAAGGCGGCGATCGCCCGGTTCAGCGATGAGATCTTTACCGCAGCCAATCAGGCTGGGGTTTATGTGTTGCTAGAAGCCGCCGTAGCTGGCGGAATTCCGGTAATTGAACCGTTGAAGCAGTCCTTGTGTGCTAACCGCATCCAGACCTTGATGGGCATTGTCAATGGCACCACCAACTACATCCTGACGCGGATGCAGACCGAGGGCAGCAGCTTTGATGCGGTACTGACCGATGCCCAGCAGTTGGGCTATGCCGAAGCTGACCCCACTGCCGATGTAGATGGTTTTGACGCAGCCGATAAGGTGGCGATTCTGGCATCTTTGGCCTTTGGCGGACGGATCAAGCTGGAAGAAGTCCACCGAGAAGGCATTCGCCAGATTACCGCCGCTGATATTACCTATGCCGATCGCCTGGGCTTTGTCATTAAACTCCTCGCCACCGCCAAGCGCGATGCGAATTCTGGAACCGAAGGCACGGAACAACTCCAGGTGAGAGTTCATCCTACGCTCGTGCCCAAGAGCCACCCCCTAGCCAATGTCAATGGCGTTTACAATGCCATCCTGGTCGAGGGAGAACCCGTGGGACAGGTGATGTTCTTCGGGCCAGGTGCTGGATCAGGACCAACTGCAAGTGCGGTGGTGGCCGATATTCTCAATATTGCAGCGATTCTCAAGGTCGATCGCAATGCCACGCATCCGGATGGCAGCCCCTTGCTCGATCCGCTGCTGGCCTGTTCGCATCAGCATTATAGTGCGATCGCCCCCATCGAAGATTTAGAATCCCGCTTCTATGCTCGGGTGCTGACCCAGGATAGCCCCGGTGTGATTGGCCGTCTGGGCACCACCTTTGGCAACCATGATGTCAGCCTAGAATCAGTCGTGCAAATTGGCCTGAAAGACAACCAGGCCGAAATCGTGGTGATTACCCACTGTGTCCGGGAAGGCAACTTCCGCAAGGCGCTCGCTGAAATTCAAGCCTTTGATGCGGTGGCTAATGTGCCTAGTGTGATTCGGGTTTTGTAGGGGTGAGGTGTGCTAGGAGAGGGGGAAAGGGGAAAGGGGAAAGGCGAAAGGGGGGAGTCTTAGACTTCTTTCGGGAAATCGTTCGATGAGGGATCAAGGAGTAATCTCGGTTTCAGCCCAGAATGAATTCAATGTAATCCCTTTCCCCCTTCCCCTTTCCCCTTTCCCCTTGCCGCTAGAGAAAACACTTCACCTGATGCCATTCCTGGGTGGTTTCGTCCTGGCAGTAGTAGCAGCCTTCCCACCAGGTGCAGACTGAGTAGGATTGTTCGACCAGGCGGCTTTTGGCGGGTTGTTCATCGCAG